>NZ_CP043930.1:7090932-7403119 GCF_009720525.1 Gimesia benthica | reverse complement strand
AGCAATCGCTGATGAGTTAGGCATTCGGCTGACACCCTGTGAAGCGCACAAGTTCAGCGAGGGTAATATTTTTGTCCGGATCCTCGAGAATGTCCGAGGCCGCGATGCCTACATCATCCAGGGTGTCCATTCCCCGGTTAATGACAACTTCGTTGAACTTCTGTTCTGGATTGATGCCCTCAAACGGGCCAGTGCCCAGCAGATCACAGCCGTCATCCCCTTCTTCAGTTATGCCAAGGGCGATAAGAAAGACGAACCCCGCGTATCCATCCGAGCGCGAGTCTGTGCAGACGCCATCGAAGTGGCGGGTGCCGACCGCGTCCTGACCATGGATCTGCACAGTCCCCAGATCCAGGGATTCTTCAGTGTCCCCGTCGATCATCTGTACGGACGACATGTCATCAGCGATCACATCCGCAAACTCAAAATTGAGGATCTGGTCGTCTGCAGTCCCGATGTTGGATTCGCCAAGGAAGCCTCTGATTTTGCGAAGCTGCTGGGAGCACCGGTGGTCATCGGTAACAAGATGCGTAAAGATCACTCCGAAACCGTCGAGATGCTGGAAGTCATCGGTGAGGTGGCAGGGAAAAACGTCATCCTGGTCGACGACTTTACGATCACCGGTCGCACCCTGATCAGCATGGCCGAACTGCTGAAAAACAAAGGTGCCAAAGACATCTATGCCGCAGTCACGCATGGGGTTTTATCCAGAGGAGCAGCCGAACGAATTGGCCAGAGTCCTTTGAAAAAGATGTTTATGACCAATACCATTGAATCACAGATCGATCCCCTGCCGGATAACATTGAAATCATTTCAGTTGCCCATTCCTTTGCTGCCGCGATCCGGTCCATTCATGACCGAACCAGTGTCAGCACTCTTTTTCCGGAAAAGCGACTGAAAAAGTAATCCCGAATTGTAATAGCTCACTGTCAGAGAAAATCAGGACGCATGGCAAAAACAGGCAAGAAGCTGACCCCGATGATGGAGCGGTATCTGGAAGTCAAACACCAGAATCCGGGAACACTGTTATTGTTTCGGATGGGTGACTTCTATGAGCTGTTTTACGAAGACGCGGAAATCGCAGCCCGCATTCTGGGAATCACACTCACCAGTCGCGATAAAAATTCCAGCAACCCGATCCCCATGGCCGGGTTCCCTCATCACTCGCTGGACAGTTATCTCTATAAGCTGATTCATGCCGGTTATCGGGCCGCCATTTGCGATCAGGTAGAAGATCCCAAAAAAGCGAAAGGGATGGTCAAGCGCGAAGTCACCCGTGTGATTACACCTGGAACTCTAACGGATGACGCCCTGCTCGACCCGCATGAAAATAACTTTCTGGCCAGTATCTATTTCGGCAAAAGTGATATCGGCCTGGCCTGGCTGGAACTTTCGACGGGGCGTTTCCTCACGTCCAATACGACGGCAGAACATCTGGTCGACGAACTGGCGCGGATCCATCCTGCTGAGTGCATCTTTGCCGAGGGGAACACAGCACTTCAGAACGCCATCGGACATCTGGAAACGATGCTGTCAGAACGCCCTTCCTGGACGTTTGCAGAAGAGGAATGCGAAAAGCTCCTGCTCACACATTTCGGCACCAAAACCCTCGAAGGCTTCAACCTGGAACAGGGAACGCCCGCCATCACTGCTGCCGGCGCCCTGCTGGAATACGTTCAGGAAACCCAGCGGAGTGCCATTCCGCATATCAACCAGATCGAACCGTACGAACGGGGCGATCGTCTGCTGATCGACGAAGCAACCCGCCGCAGCCTGGAACTGACCCGGACGATCCGCGAAGGAAAACGGGAAGGCAGTCTGATTTCCGTCCTGGACGAGACCGTGACTTCCATGGGAGCCCGCCTGCTCAACGACTGGATTGCCAACCCCCTCACCAGTCTGGATGAAATCCAGAAACGCCACGATTCTGTTGAAGAGATCTCACAAAACCCGGTGCTCTGCAATGATGTGCGGGAACAACTTTCAAAAACATACGATCTGCAGCGTCTGACGGCACGAATCGCTACGGGACGTGCCAGTGCCCGGGACCTCAGCTTCCTGGCACAGACTCTGGCATTGCTGCCAAAACTGAAAGCAAAACTATCGGGACGCAAAGCAGAACTGCTGCAGTCGCTCGAAGCGGGAATCGATCTCTGTGCAGAAGTCCGCAATGAGATTGAAACCATGATCGTCGAAGACCCGCCTCTGACACTCAACGAAGGGGGCGTCATCCGCTCAGGCTTCAGCGATGAGCTGGACGAACTGCGTTCGCTCTCTAAAGGGGGCAAGGAATGGATCGCCAGCTATCGGAATGAAGAATCGGAGCGGGTTGGCATTCCCCATCTCAAAGTCGGTTACAACAAAGTCTTCGGCTATTACCTGGAAGTCTCAGCGGCCCACGCGGACAAAGTCCCCGAACACTACATCCGCAAACAGACATTGAAAAATCAGGAACGCTACATCACTCCCGAACTCAAAGAGTACGAAGAAAAAGTACTCAAAGCAGAAGAACGGGCGATTGAACTCGAACAGACCATGTTCGACACGCTTAGGGAGAAGGTCGCGAAAGAAGCCACTCGTACCCAGCGGACTGCAGAAGTACTGGCCCAGATCGACGTCCTGTTCGGTCTCGCGCACCTGGCAACACACGCCGGTTACACGCGACCTGAAATGACCACCGATCCCGTACTCGACATCCGCGAGAGTCGGCACCCCGTGCTGGATCGCCTGCAGCCCTCGGGTGAATTTGTTCCCAACGACGTCCTGCTGGGCGAACCTTACGGACGAGTCCAGATTATCACCGGACCGAACATGGCGGGTAAGAGTACTTATATCCGTCAGGCAGCCCTGTTGACACTCATGGCACAAATCGGCTCGTTCATCCCCGCCAGTGAAGCACGCATCGGAATTGCCGATCGTATTTTTGCCCGCGTCGGTGCCAGTGATGAGTTGAGCAAGGGCCAGAGTACCTTCATGGTCGAAATGACGGAGGCAGCGCGTATTCTGAATTCCGCATCGGATCGAAGCCTGGTCATCCTGGATGAGATCGGCCGAGGGACGAGTACCTACGACGGGATTTCCCTAGCCTGGTCCATGACCGAATTTCTGCACGACCAGATCAAAGCACGGACCCTGTTCGCCACCCACTACCATGAGCTGACCGAGCTGACACAGACACTGAAGCAGGCCAGTAACTGGAATGTGGCGGTGCATGAACAGGATGGCGAGATCGTCTTCCTGCATAAAATTGTCGAAGGATCAGCCAACAAGAGCTACGGGATCCACGTCGCGCGACTGGCAGGCATCCCCGATCAGGTCATTCAACGGGCCAACCAGATCCTGGCTACTCTGGAAAAAGACCACTTCGATGACAGTGGCCAGACTACAATTCCACCCCGCAAACAGAAGAAATCGATGCATCAGCAGCTATCTCTGTTTGGAAATGCCCCCCATCCGGTACTGGATGAAATCAGGGATCTGAATGTAGATGAAATGACCCCTCTGGCGGCTCTGGAAGAACTCTACCGCATCCGCGAGCAACTGAACTGATTATCAGTTTTTTCGGATTATCTCGGTAATAACAGTTGAACACAAAAATCCACGTGTACACAATAATATACACGTGGCCCCCATGGGGGCGGTTTACAATTTCCAGTTGTTTAACGAGGGGGAAAGCCATGTTGAAACAGCATGCTTTGAAAATGATTGCCATTTTGTCCACAGTGATCGCATTCACCGTCTGTACGGCCGATTCTATTCCGGCTCAGCAAAAAGAGGGCGAGTCTGCAAAGCCCGCCGCTAAAAAAACGGAAGGCACAAAGGCTCCTGCCAAACGGAAAGTCCGCTTACCCAATCACTATGGAAAGCTGAATCTCACGGATGACCAGCGCGAGAAGATTTATAAAATACAGAAGGACTATAAAGCCCAGATCGACAGTCTGAAGAAACAACTCGCTGAAATCGATGCGAAAAAAGACGCCGAGTGCGCGGAAGTACTCTCAGCCTCACAGAAATCAATTCTGGGAGAAATCCTGGAACAGATCGAGAAAAAGAAGGCCGCTAAAAAGAAAAACTGAGATCTGTCTCTGTTCCCTGAAAAAGGCGTGGTCTACTCGGAGATCACGCCTTTCTTTTTTCCAATCGGCACAGCTATACTCTCTTTAAGGAATAGAAGTCTATGATTTTCCTTTGAACTCGCAGCAGGTTCCAATCCGCAGAAATCAATACGATTCATGAATTCGAAACAGCAACCTTCCTCCCAGCCCAACTCGGGAGCGGAGATGACACCTACCTCCCCCTCACGCTGGATTCCGCTGATCCATCTGTTGTTCCTGATCGGATTGCTCTCCTTACTGGCCCCCTATGAATGGAACCGGATTGAATCCGAGAATCTGCAACTCCCCTGGCTGTCCCGCTTCTTTCTGTACGTGAATGTCGACACGACGCCGTATTTCATACTGCTCCTCTTCAGCCCACTCTGCTGGTGGCTGCCACTCCCCATCCATTGGGGATTCTTCACTCGGTTCCTGCGTCCCCGACTCTCCCAGTCGTGGGTCGAGAAAAAGCGTAGCGACAAACAACGGGACTGGTTTGCTATTTCGATCAGCCTGCTCCTGGCGTTGACATCACTTTTTATCAGCGGCTGGACTGCAGATCATATTGTGGATGCCGAACGAGAACTCACTCTCGGCGACCTTCCCCCGGCGTATCATGATGAATACAGCTACCTGTTTCAGGCGGAAACTTTATTGGCTGGACGGACTTCATTTCCCAGTCATGCTGAGGCACCAGAACTCTTCGACCAGGTCCATGTCCTGAACGAAGGAAAGATGGCCAGCCGCTATTTTCCAGGCACAGGACTCTGGCTGGCCCCGTTTCTCGCCTGGGGACATCCTTACTGGGGGTACTGGCTCGCGGGTGGGATTACGACGTTCTTTTTCTTCTGGGCAGCACGAGAGCTCGGAGGAAATGGCGTCGGCTTACTGGTCGGCCTGATCATTGCATTCTCCCCGGGGATGGCGATCTTCAGTAACCTGTTACTGGCCCATCATCCCACCCTGGTCGGACTGTCCCTCTTTCTCTGGGCCTACCTGCGCATGCAGCGAACCAGTTCGTTTGGGGACGCCTTACTGGCAGGGCTCGGACTCAGTTTCGCGATGCTGTGTCGCCCCATGACGGCGGCCGGCTTTGCCCTCCCGTTTGGAATCTGGCAGGCAGTTCAACTGGTCCGCTGGTGTCTGCAAAAAATAAAGAAAACAGAAACCGAAAGCTCAGCCCGGCAAATCTGGTTGCCTGTGGCGGGACTGGCGCTGCCCCTGGCGTGCGGGTTAATCTGTCTGTTTCTGTATAATCAGTCAATCACCGGTAGCGGCTGGAAGATGCCCTATCAGCTCTATACCGATATCTACACCCCTCGGCACGTGTATGGTTTCAATAATGTCATCCGGGGAGAGCAGAAACTGGGGCCCAAGGTCCTAAATAATTACGACAAGTGGGCCGAAAACCTGACGCCGGCTCTGGCTGTCCAGAATGTACAGAACCGATTCCTGGCCAGCCTGCAGTGGACGCTGGGAATTATCCCTCTCTCCCTGGCAGCGCTGGTCTTTCTATTAACTGAATGGAAACAGTGGTCCCGCTGGTGGCTGGTAATCGCTTCCATCATATCACTGCACGTTGTCCACATCCCCTACTGGTACGACGGCATCATGCACTGGCATTACGTCTTCGAAACCGGCCCGCTCTGGGCGCTGATCTTTGCCCGCGCCACGCAGACGCTGTTTCGGATCTGGCAACAAATCGACCGTCCCCTGATGTGCGTTCTCTGGCTGGCCATGATGCTGGCCGCCTTCCTGACTAACCTGACGGTCCTACCCCCACTCTGGGGTGTCTCCAAGCTGGAAATCATCGTGAGTAATGTTGCCTTCTCACGTCTCAAACATTTTCAGTTTCAGCAGATGCTGAATCATCATCCGCAAATCAAACGTCCCGCGATGATGCTCATCGCCCACGATCCGCACGATCGACACATCGACTACGTCATCAACTCGCCCGACCTGAAACAACAGGAGATCCTGACCGGTCGTTACATTCCCGATCAGTATCCCCCTGCCCGTGTGCAGCAAATCTTCCCACAACGCACGCTCTATCTGTTCGATGCAAAACAGAATCGGCTCAGCAGATGGAATGGTACCTTCTGGGAGCCGATCTGACCTCGATTATTTATCGATGATTTGCAGTTTCATTTCGTCGGAATTGGCTTTGAGTTCGGGAGCATACATGCCCTCGCCCGTAGTCGGTAAGCCACTGAACTTCCCGGGAATTTCGGCTCGCAACCGGTAATTCAGACTATGTTTTCCGCGGGGCAGTTGTCGGATGTAAAAGACCACGCGGTCATCCCGAAATTCCTGATAGTTCCTCAGTCCGTTGTAGGAGTATCCGCTGCGGAGTTCGACCGGTTCCAGACCAGCGGCGCGGAAATCTTCGAATACCAGATATTCATAGTCATTTTTGCTGTCGAAGATCAATTCCACTTCCACCAGGTCGCCACTCTTGAGTGCAGCCTCACGTGTGATTTCCTGACGCTGGTATTTCTCCACACGCTGATCGACGACCTGACCTTCCGAGCCGGACGTTTTAATGTCCGCGTCTTCGGGAATCAGCTGGTAATACTTTCGTTCCACTTTGACTTCCAAACCTGTGGCTGTGATGAAATCTTCCTTGGTGAAGTACGTCACATAAGCATTATAGTATACCGGCCCCCGCCCCTGCTTCCGGATCTCCAGACGATGAGCCCCCGCAGTCAATGCGTCCCCTTCCAGGACAAACTTGTTGTCATAAGTAAACAGATCGGCGGCTGTAATTTTCACCTCTTTCTGTTTCTCACCATCCAGGTAAACTTCGAGAGTCAGATCGGGTTGATCTTCTCCACTGGCTGTCCAGTACTCGGCCAGAGCTTCGACTGCGATCGCAGTGTCCGACACAGAACTCCAGTAGGTGGCGTGCTTGCGGTTGTTAAGCAGATACTTGACCAGCTGTGCCGCTTTGGGGTTCTGCGGATCCACTTTCGACAACAGCTTCAGATAGTAAGCATTCGCTTCCACTTCATTACCGTACCAGTGCCACCACCAGTTGTTTTCTGGCAGATTAAGATAAGCGGTCTGATTTTCAGGATCCTGTACCAGGTACTGATCCATGTTATCCATCAGCATCGTCAGACGATCCTGACGTTCCAGCTTATGAGACGCCAGTCCCAACATTCCCAAGGCATAGACCGATAATTTAGTACGATCCCGATACAGGAAATCATACATCTGCTCATTGGTGACGCCCTGATTGACCAGAACCAGGAACACATAGGCATCCAGGTTGGACACATATTCTTTGTAGGGTTTCGTTTTAGCTGGTGCATTCAGAAGCTTCCGAACTTCCTGTTGCTGGTAGTTCTTCAACCACTCGACCCCGCGTTCCAAAGTGCCGGGCACCAGCGCAACATCGCTCTGCTGCGCCAGGGCCAGCCCCTGTACAACCCGGGCAGTGAAGAAGGGAGACGACCGTTCCTGCCAGCCAGAGAACCAGCCCCAGCCACCATCAGACAACTGCATACTGGTCAAATCTGCGACGCCCTGCTTCACGATCAGATCCGCCTCAGCCTGATTGAAGATCGGATTCTGACCATAGCGTTTCCACTGTTCAGCCCGTTTCTGATCATCGCCAATTTCCTGGGCATTCAGGTTAGTCCGTTTCCGCTCAATCTCCTTCAGATCCAGCCCCATTCGTTTCAGAATGTTCTGGGTCATCACGGTTGGCAGAAAACGATACAGGGTGCAATCTGTAGTTTTATGGGGGTTGTAAATCAGATAAGGCAGTGCATCGACCATCGCTCCTGCCAGTGAGGGGGAATAACGAAGTTCCAGGCGACTGAGTTCCGTCGTCCGCTGGCCGGGAATCTGAAAACTGATCTGGGCCGATGTATCGCCAGGACGAATACTGCCGGTAAAGGATTCTGTTTTTAAAATTCCGTGCACTTTGACCGGGAAGGTCACCTGCATCGCATCGGATTCCTCGTCGGTCAGTGCTTTCATACGAATTACGGCAAAACCAGCCCGTGAGGCTTTGACCCGCCAGTCAATCCGTTTCTCGCCATTGGCGTCAATCGTCACCGTCTGAGTCAGTTCATCCAGCGGTTCCAATGCATCGCCGTCCAGTTCAAGCACGACCTGCACATCCTTGGATGTCTTCAGGTAGTTATGCACGTTCGCACTCAGCACGACTTCATCAGTCTCTGTAAAGAACCGGGGAGCCTGGAGCCGAATAATCAGATTTTTACGAGTGACGACTTCACGCTGACCTTCACCTACCATGGTCCCTGCGCCCATTGACCAGCTGCGAATCTTCCAACTGGTGAGATTTTCGGGCATCTTGAAGGAAACCTCTGCCAGACCATTCTGGTCCGTATTGATCGCGCCATTCCAAAAGGCGGTATCTGCGAAATTCTGACGTACGACCGGTTCGACCACCGCTGAGGGTCCCACTGATTCAACGGCTGCATCGGCCTGTTTTTCCATCAGCATATTTGCTTCCGGAGCTGCAGCCATCGGAGTAGCACCGACAGCCCTTGAACGACGCATGGCCCCCAGCCCGCCAGCAGCACCCTCCATGACTCCGAATTGATCCGATTTATCAGCATTCGCAGGCATCAGATTTCCAAAAGTCCCCAGCACCTGCATGCCTATTTCACCTTGCTTGAGCAGGTTATGAAAACTCCGACTGAGACTACTGTAGGTCAAAGGGTGATGTGAACGTTTCCATTTCCAGAAGAATGATTTGATATCACTCACATTCGAACCGCCGCTGATGTACTCCACACTCTTGTCATAGACACTCAGCACCAGGGAACCCTCGACCGGATTTCCTTCTGCATCGGTCACTTTCAGCTTCACGGTCGCGTCTTGACCGGGCTTATATTCTGTTTCAGAGGATTCGACTTCCAGGTTGACCACCCGTTTTTCTGGTGGAACGGCAATTTCACGTGCTTCGGTAAACACCTGCCCCTGGTGAATTGTCACAGCTTCCACAAACAGGTTTGGCAGATCCTTGGACGTCAGGTCCAGCTCATAAGTGGTACTCTTGCCAGCCAGCTTGAGCACCTGGGGTTTCTGATAGACTCCATTCACGGGACGCAAAAACAACAAAATGGTACTGCCCGGCTGATTCGTATTGATCAACAGACGGACCTTTTCCCCCGGCTGGTAATTTTTCTTTTCGACAATGATTTCCAGGTCATTGAATCGATACTCCTTGCCGTCAAAACCTTCACCTCGGATCGTGAACAGGGAGCCCCCTTCAATCTGTTTCCCCTGTCTGTCCGTTACGACACAGGCAACTCGATATTGTCCGGCCTGAGTCGCGGACATCTTTTGATTGATTGTACCTTCCTCTTGCGGGATTACGTCCCATTCCTGGACCGCCGTTTCCTGTGGTTCTCCCCGTTGATTGTAGGTAATATGGTATAACACGATCTTCCCGGTTCCCTGGACCGGTTTCTGATCGAGTGTCTGTGCCTTGAAGCTGGCCGTCATCGAATCGCCAACCCGGTAATACCCCCGATCCATCCAGGCAAACACTTTGAAGGGTTCACGGGCTACCAGTACCGATCCTTTTCCCACGATCGTACGTCGAGACTCGTCAACGACTTCTGCAGTAATCTCATATCGATGATCTTCATCGCCGTGAATCGCTTTCGCCAGCGCTGTGTCGATCTCGATTTCAACCTCACCATTGCTGCCAATTGGAACCGTATTCGACATAACAACTTCTGGTGGTGCAGAGCGACGATGGATCCACCACGGACCGGGGGCAATACATCCCCAATGGCCCCAACCGGGATACCAGGGATGATCACTGGTAAACCACCAGTAACCGGATCCATACAACCAGTCCCACGGATCATAGGGATACCAGTGCTGTTCGTAAGAGGTTCGCGTTACTTTGTATTTGACTTCCGCGTTGACCACCGGACTGCCAAAATAGTACTTTGCCTTAATTTTGGCTTTAATCGTATCTCCCAGTGCCACGGGTTCATCAGGTGCCTCGACTGAAACTTCGTATTCCGGTTTCTTATATTCCTCAACGCGGAACGAAAACGACGAAGCAAATCTGCGATTTCGTTTATTCCCCGGTGGAAAATCATATTTGACTTCGACCACAAAACTGTAAGAGCCCAGAGCGGCATCTTGGGGAATCTCCCACTCCCCGTTTGCACCGCCATACTCGTCGGTCGTGAGCGTTTTTTCAAAGATCTGTTTCTGATCTCGCCCGATCAGCTTTAATGTAACCTCACGTTGATCAAACAGGGCTTCCTCAGATTTCGAAAGATCATAGCCCACGTTCCGCACCCAGAATTTATAATCGACTTTCTGACCAGGGCGGTAGACGGGACGATCGGTGATCCCATAAATCTTGTTGACCTGATACTCTTCCTGGGGGGACCGCTGGTACCAGAATCGATCGAACCCCTGGTAGGCAAATCGACCTGACTTCGTACGGGCGATGGCAATCCATTGAAACTCGCGTTTCAGTAGATTCTCTTCAGGAAATGCCTGACCGTTTTCATCGGTCTGCTCTGCAAAACTGGCGGTCAGAGTCTGTCGCTGATTACGGGCGACGTATTTGTTCTGATATCCAAAAAACTCCAGATTCGCATTCGGCACCGGCTGCCCGCTGCGGGCATCAGCCACATAATAGAAGGTCCGGTCTGCCATCCGCTTGTGCACGATGACAGTATCATCCAGCCAGACGACAATCCGACTGGTATTCCCGTCTTCCATTTTCGCGATCAGCAGATATGCTCCTGCATTCTGCAGCGGGGTGGTGACAGTCACACGACGGTCCCGGTGTCCTGCCAGAGGATCCAGTTTCATATCCCAGCGAGAAACCAGTTCACCCTGATATTTTTTCTGCTGTTCCTGAACCAGACGATATCCCAGGTTGGAAATATTGATTTTATTCCAGTCCAGGCGGTCCGGATGTGACTTGAGATAGTCTTTGACATCTTTCAACAATTCAGCAACGTTGATCTCATACGCTTCAAATCTGACCTGCATACCGTTCCGGAAACGATAATCGACCTTAGCCCCCTGACCTGCGGCCTGTGTCTGAGTGGGTGCGAATTCTCCCCAGCTGCCAACAATCTGATTCAGGTGCTTCTGTTTATTCTGCCCGGGATCACCATACTCTCGAATGTTCTGCTGCAGGTATTTAGCAGCTTCTGGATACTGTCTCCGGTTCTCGAAGACACTCGTCAACTGAGCCAGTGCGTTTTCCGCCTGGTTGCTTTTACCCAGTGAGATCACCTTCTGGTAAAGCAGAATATAATTCTGATCGGCGGGCAGCTCGAAGCGTTGAATTCCCGTAGCCAGACGTGCGAGGGTTTCGGATTCTTTCAGACTCTCCAGAGAATAGGGATTAACCTGCTCTTCCTCCTTGGCATCGTCCATCGCCCGAGTCCGGTACAGCAGGGGAAAGTATTGCTGCAGGGTCTGAACGCCAAACTGACTGCGGGTAAAATTCGCGACTTCCAGAAGCACGCGCCCTTCCCGCCCGGGCTCCTGTTTGACTGATTCCGCCAGCATCCATCGCCAGCGTTCTCCATCATTAGCCGCTCCCTCCCAGGACTCGGGCACTCGATAGTAAACGGGCTTGCCATTCGCATCCACGGGCGCCCCTTCCGACCCTCCGCTGGGTTCACCACGAAACCAGTTGCCAGGTTCTACCCCGACGCTCTGGTAGTCGGGTATTGCCTCAAGATCAGTCAAAATCTGAAGCTTCCAGGCATCGCGTCCCTGACGGCCTGACATCAGGTATCTGGCATAGTCAGCATAAATCTGGGCTGCGAGCGCTGGATCATTGGATGACTTCAATTCCTCAACCGCCTGACTCATCAGCTGTAAGGCCCGGAGACGGTCCTGTTCCCGTGTATTCACATATCGACTGCCACCCCTCTGGTGACCGCGGATGAACTCACCATCGATGATATATCCAAAATAAGGTCCCTGAATCAGTGTTTCTGCAAGACTGGAGAGAACCAGCGGTTCATCGCTGTGTACTTTGAGAATCGCTTTTCGAAACGCGTCGATTTCACTGACGCGGTTCAAACGCTGCAGACACTGGATGCCTGCCTGCAGATCATGCACCACCTCTGTTGCTGAACTATCCTGTCGGGTTGCCAGCTTCTGATACAGTTCCCAGGCATCGCGGTAGTTTCCCTGTTTCTGATAGGAATCTGCCAGCGAACGGACTTCGGGGGAACTTTTTTCTGCCGCAAAGAGATAAACTCCCAGCGAGGTCAGGCTAACCAGCATGCATGACCAGAGAAGGTGTTTTTTTATGGATAACTTTAACATTGCAGGACCTGTATCAAGATGTGTTTATTTTTGAAGTGCTTCAGACGGGAATCATAATATTTCGCGTTGATTTGACGAACGGAATTCCCGCCGAGTTCCCGAATTTCTCATAATTTTCAAGCCATACAGAAAAACAAGGTAGGAGAAACCAGTGGATTACTGCATAATCCTGAATCAAATTGATCTTCCTGCATGTATTATGCTTCCTGGCGCTCGAGAGACTTTTCGATGGACTGGATTACAGCGACAATCTCACTTACCGGTTACCTGATTACGCTGGCGCTGATTCCCCACATCCTGCTGCAGAAGAAACGACACCCCGTCTCCACCGTTTCCTGGATTCTAAGTATTCTGCTGCTCCCCGGCCTGGGGGTATCATTTATCTCTTCTTCGGAATCAACCGCGTTCAACGGCGTTCCAGATCGAAAGAGCGGGCCAATCAGTCTCTGGCTCCTAAACTCCCCCAGATCGTTCAAAACCAGCTGCTCTCCAACGATGAGTACCTGGTCCTGAATCAGAATTTGATGCGACTTGCACAGAACATCGCACATACCGTGCCCACTTATGGCAACAGCATCGAACTATTGACAGATACCAACCGCACACTGGGCCTGATTAAACAGGCGATTCTAAACGCCCAACATTCCCTGCACCTGGAATACTATATCTGGCAACCCGATCAATCAGGCACCATGCTACGCGACCTGCTGATTGAAAAAGCAAATGCAGGCGTTGAAGTTCGCTTTCTCTATGACGGTTTCGGGTCAATGAATCTCAGGAACCACTTCTTCAAGCCGATGATTGCCGCAGGGATTCAGGTCGCCCCTTTCCTGCCAGGTGCTTCAATTCGCGAGCGCTGGTCGATCAATCTTCGTAACCATCGTAAAATTGTGATTGTCGACGGGAACGTGGCATTCACCGGTGGTATGAACATCGGTGATGAATATCTGGGACTGCATCAGAATCTTGGCTTCTGGCGCGATACCCATCTCAAAATCGAAGGTCCCGAAACACTGCAGTTGCAACAGGTGTTTGCAGAAGACTGGTTCTTCGCCACCGGGGAAGCCCTGACTCATTCTCAGTATTATCCCCATCCGGAAACCGATGGGAACGTCACAGCACAGACGCTCTGTTCCGGGCCGGAAAAAAATGCAGATGTATTCCTGACCCTGATGTTTGCCGCCATCAATGAAGCCCGCGAGAGTCTGTTACTGACGACGTCTTATTTCGTCCCGCCAGAATCATTAACAACTGCGCTCGAATCAGCAGCGCGGCGGGGAGTTCATGTGAGACTGCTGGTTTCCGGCAAGTCGGCAAATCCCTCGACCGTACATGCCGGCCGCTCCTATTATGATTCGCTGCTCGATGCCGGCGTGGAAATCTACGAGTACAACAAGGGAATCCTGCATTCCAAAACACTTACGATCGATGGCTGCTGGTCCCTCGTGGGGACCGCCAACTTTGATTCCCGTAGCCTGATTCTCAATTTCGAAGTCGGACTGGCAATCTATGACCGCAAGTTTGCCCAGCGTCTGAGAGAAACCTGTGAGCAGGACCTGCTGGATGCCATCAGAATCACTGAGGCTGAGTGGGACCAACGAAGCAGATTGGTGATATTAAAACAGAATATCTATCGCCTGTTTGCGCCCGTCATGTAACGGCACGTTTATCGGGTTGAATGCCGATATGCTTCCGACGCCCCTTCAGGCAGTCGGGACAGATAGCGAATCAGCTGCACGGCCTCGGCTTTCGTCAGTAGATTCAGCAGCCCATCCGGCATTGACGATTTCTTGACGGGGATGATCTCATCCACATCCTTCTTTTTAATCAGCTGTCGTTTGCCTTCACTGGTCAGCAACATAATCTCATCGGGTCCCGCTGCGCCCATCATGCCGGTATGAGACTTACCGGCACTGGTAATGATGGTAAACGTGGGATATTCTTCGGAAACGAAATGGGAAGGAAAGATGGTCGCCTGCAGGATCTCCTTCTGCTGGAAACGCCTGCTGATATGAGTCAGATCAGGTCCGATTTTCTCACCTGTTTTTCCAAAAAGATGACATTTGACACAGGTCGCTTTTACAAACGCCTCAGCTCCCAGCTTCAGATTAGCTGGTTTTGTCGACTCGTTCTTCAATTCTTTCAACAGGCCGGCATATTTCCAGCGGCTGTCCTCTGGTTCCACCGGAAGTTCCGCGGGAAGTTCGTCCGGATATTTTTGAGCAAACCATTTTTGCCAGGCCACGAGCGGAGATGAAGCAGCTTCTCCCGACTGTTCGAGATGTTGTCCAGTCCAGTGCTCCAGCAGTTTCACTGCAATCGCCTGCCCCTCAGGATTCTGCTGCAGCCCGACCAGAATCACCTGCCGAATCCATTGCGCTTTGTTGGATCGCCTGTGAAAGCGGGTCAATGCCTGCATCACAGCCCGGGCCTGTTTTCCTTCGACGATATTCAACGACCGTACCAGAATCCGCCAGTCGGCATCCCGGCGCTGATTCTCCTGTGAATACCAGCTGATCGCCTCAGCCACATCATTTCGTCGCTCGGGATACGATTCGAAAAGTTCATGCAGGTAGATCAGAGTCGGTTCGTCCGCAATGCGTCCCATGGCAATCAACAGCGCATTGAGCTGTTGCGCTGCCCGAGGATCATTCTGCTTCTGTTTCTGTAACTTAATCTCCAAGTCGCGTAAAGCAGGCAGCTCTGCCCCGGTAATGCGTTTCAGGGGTTCTCCTTCCACCAGAATCTGATAGTCACCATCCGCGACTTCATACAACCAGGTATTTTCCAATCGCTCAATTTGTACGGAGATTTCTGGTGAACCGGCTTGGAGAGGTGTGTGAAGATCCGCTAACAGAGAGAGACTCAGTATTGTGCAGATTAGAAACGTTTTGCCAGGGAAATTCATAAAGGGTCCCGGATTAAAAAGACATTTCAATAATTATTGGACTCTTTAATCTTACTGAAGGAAACCCGCTTCACACTATGCTCCTTTTCCGTTTTTGTTTAAAATTCGAACAGGTATATCCGATTAGTTACACTTTTCAGGGACGAACCATGATCCTTACACAACTGATACACAACTTTCGTCAACAAACTCAATTTCGCACCGCTTTCGTTTGCAGCCTGCTGCTACTCACATTCAGCTGCTCGTCACAGGAAAGCCAGGAAACGACAAAAACTGAGCCGCAGCCCGAAGCTGCTCCCTCCGAGACAGCCGCTCACGAAGCCAAACCTGCTAAGACAGAAGAGATCACACTGACCTTAAGCGATGCTGCCGGTTTTGAAGAGATCCTCAAGCAACAGCAGGGTAAAGTTGTACTGGTTGATTTCTGGGCAACCTGGTGCATTCCCTGCGTCAAGAATTTTCACCATACAGTGGAATGGAATCAGAAACTCGCCGATCAGGGGTTGAGTGTCATCTCGGTCAGCATGGATGAATCAGACGAGGCAACTCAGAAAGCCGTTCGCGAATTTCTCGAAAAGCAGAAAGCCCAATTCACTAACGTCCTGGCGACCGCAGCCGATGACAAGGATCCGATGGAGACCTTTGGGATCGACGACGGCGCGCTCCCGCACTACCGTATCTACGACCGCAGTGGGAAACTGGTTAAGAAATTCTCTTTTGCAGACCCCAGCCAGGAAATCACGCAGGCAGATATTAAAGCAGCAATCGAAGCAGCCTTGAAACAGAAACCGGAATAAGACATTCCCCAGTCCGAGTTTATTGCATGTTTCAAAAGCTCTGGTCGACTTGCCTGGATGAGGTTGTTGGTTTCTATCTCCTGCATCGGTTCTTCTACTACCAAAAGCAACCGCTGGCGGTCTCGAGTGCGCGTGAAACCACGCCGGAACTCCAGAGTGGCGAGTTAGACCAGTTTTTTTCTCCGAAACCGGATCCAGCCCAGTTGGAGTATCAGTCCGAGTTACGTCCGGCCTCCAAGACTACATTCCCCTCTGCGGAAGTAAAAGACTTCAGGTTTCAGTCCAGCGTCGCCAGCGGTTTTCCTGAAAATGACTGCGTCAAAGGTCGCCACTGGAAATCGACCGTTCAATCCACGCAGAACAACATCCCCGAACGCCTGACCGTTGTCGCCGTTGATGGAATTGTGCAGTTAGGAGTCCGCAGCTTTAACAGACTGGCGGAACGGTTAACGCCTCACGGCATCGATGTGGTCATGCTGGACAGCCCTTTCAATTTCCGTCGCACTCCTCCGGGATACCGACCTGGACAGTTAATCGCAGGGGGAAATATCGACCACCAGTTGATGGTCGCCCGGCAGGGAGTTCTCGATCTCTGGAGTCTGATTCTGACACTCCAGTCTCAGGGACATCGTATCGGTCTGATGGGCATCAGTCACGGGGCCTGGTTAACGCTGACAGCGACTCTGCTGGTGGAAAACCTCGAATTCGCGCATGCGATTACGCCTCCTGTCGATCTCTTACGAATCCTTGATGAAGGGGGCACTGTAGTAAATGCAATCCGCCGCGGCGCCAGTCACGATCCGCCTGAGGAATCACAACTGGAAACGCTTTGTAAACCACTGCGGTTGAATCAGTGGCAACCGTTATTATCTCCCGATCAGATTCGTCTGCATATCGCCGACTTTGATCGCTTTGTCCCTTCACTGCGGATCGCAGAGCTGGCAGAACAATGGGGCACCAGGGTCTCGCATCACAAACTGGGACACATTGAAGCGACCACGGGGCCTAAAGTCGTCTATCTGGTCGCAGAAGAGATTCTCAAGCGCTATCAGTAAATGCAGTGACGCGGTCAGTAATATGCTCTCTCTGAAAGCTCATTCAGTTCAAAGATCTTCTCACTACAACCTGCATAACCCGCATGTTTTTCGCACAGTTCCCCGCTTTTCGAGAGAATGTGTTGAGAAAATGCATCATGTTGTTTCCTGGCAACCTATCTTTGATTGAAAGGCTGGTTGAAGGCTATTGCTCTTTTAGCTGTGGACTTGAACTACTTTTCAGTGGGCCTGTAATTTTCAATCTCCCCTGTGAGATAAACCGATTTCATCCGTCCCTATTGTAGAAACCGTTTTGAAACCATTCAAAACAGGTCATTGCCAAGGAAGAAACAATGCAGGTACGAGTTCGTGATCTGATGACCCAGAGTCCGGTCAGTGTGCCACTGGGAACAACTCTTAAGCAAGCCGCCCGGCGCATGATCGAAGCAGAATCGCCTGAAGTTTACGTGACTGACCATCAAATGCGACTGGTCGGCGTTGTTCCCGAGTACAATTTTCTGAAACAGAAATTACAGCTCGCAGACATGAATGCTCCCGTTGAATCCATCATGCATGTTCAGCTGGAAACCCTCTCACCGGACGACGATGCCCTGCTCCAGGCTCCCCTGTTCCGCGATCGTCGCAACAGCTGTATGCCTGTAACAAACGAGGGACTGCTGATCGGAAAACTGACCTGCCGCGACCTGTTCCGCCTGATGCTGACATTAGATGAAGTCGACTGCGACACAGAGCAGGAAGTGAAAGTGTCTTCCACGACGGAAATCCACTCCTCAACGCACGACATCAATCCACCTCACCTGAATCGAGTCAATTCTCATCGCCAGTTGCTGCAGTTGCATGGGCTGATTGACGATTAGTCGTAAAGACCTCACGGTTCCTAATTTTGAGTTGCCTTGAGGTCGACGCCCATATCTTCGAACAGGAAGATCATGTCATCCCAGACATTCTTCTTGGCAGATGGGTTTCTCAGCAGGTAAGACGGATGGTAGGTACAGACGACTCTGGCCCGGCCATATTCGTAAAACTGCCCGCGCATCTTGCCAATCGGAAGCTCTGAGTGCAGCAGATTCTTTGCAGCCACAGAGCCCCAGCAGACGATGTAATCCGGATCGACAATCTCAATCTGAGCATCGAGAAAGCCTCGACAGTTTGCCGCTTCCGTGTCGGACGGATTCCTGTTTCCAGGGGGCCGACACCTGAGAATATTCGCGATATAGATCTCGCTGCGTTTCATCTGGCAGGCTTCGATAATTTTATCCAGCAGCTTCCCTGCCCGTCCCACGAAGGGTTCTCCCTGCTTATCTTCATCCGCCCCGGGTGCCTCACCGATAAACATGATTTTTGCACTTGGATTCCCGACTCCAAATACGGTCTGAGTGCGTGTCTCAGCCAGTTCCGGGCACTGACGACATTGAGAGACTTCTCCAGCCACAATATCCAGTTGTGCCTGGCGATCTGCCTTGGAAAGTCTCGATTTTGTTGTTCGGGGCACGCTCATATCCTTTCGCGGGTCTGCGGTCTCTACAACCGGTTCAACAACATGTTCAACTGCTGGCTCTGGCGGGGAGACCGGTGTACGTTCTGGTGGAGTCTCGGGCTCAACGGGACGTATTCGCAGCGAAGTTTTCGATTCAGGGACAGCAGGTGGAACAACTTCTACAGGCGCAGAAACCACGGGCGCCGGCTCGATATGTTTGATATGCGTCAGCCCGGAACGCTGCCAGCTTTGCATAAACTGACGTACGGCCCGTTGTGCCCGCTGTTGTTCCTGATCAGACATCTGCTCTCGACCAATCCTTTAATGCTTGACCTTGCAACCGGGAACCGCTTCCTTGAACTTCTTGATCCCGTCATCTGTCACCTGGGTGAAGCTGACCTGCACTTCCTTGAGATTCTTCAAGGCTGTGAGTTTCTGTAATCCTTCATCACCGATTTCCGTTTTGCTCAGGTTCAGATATTCGAGTTTTTTCAGGGGCAGGAGATGCTCCAGGCCAGCATTGGTAATCTGGGTACCTTCCAGATTCAGCCGATTCAGATCGGTAAATCCGGAGACCACCTTTAAACCTTCATCAGTAGTTTCGGTTCCCCAGAGGCCGAGACGGGTCAGTTTTTTCAGATCTTTGAGCTGCTCCAGCCCTTCGTCCCCGATCATCGATTCATCCAGATCGAGGTAGGTCAGCTCCGTCAGTCCCGACAGATTCTTCATCCCTTCATTGGTGACCACAGTATCACGCAGATGCAGCGTCTGCAGGTTCTTCATATCTTTGATATTTTCGATACCCGCGTCTGTTACAAAGTCGCGACGCAGATGCAGGGCTTCCATGTTGGTCATCCCCTTGAGGTGCTGGAGCCCCTCATCAGAGATTTCCGTATCATCCAGTTCCAGTGATACCAGATTCTTATCCTTGAGCAGTGCCAGCGTCTTATCAGAGATATTGCGTCCCCAGGTATTCAATCGCTGCAGATTAGGCAGTTGCGCCACATCTTTCATGCCATCATCGGTCACCTGAGTTGCCTGGAGCTTCAGCACCCTCAGATTCTTCATATCCTTGATCAACGGCATCCCTTCGTCGTTGATTTCCTTATTGAAGCGCAGATCGAGGTCTTTCAGCTTGGGAAACTGCGCGACTGTCTTCAGCGCATCGTTGGTAATGTTGGTCGCCCGCAATGAGAGTACCTGCAGATCCTGCAGGTCGGCAAGATTTTTGACCCCTGCATCGCCAATGGCCGTGCTTTCCAGACTGACAAACCAGAGCCCCTTCTTTTTACCGATCTCTTTGGTCGCTTCATCGGTAAAATTAGGTCCCCAGATAATCAGCCGTTCCAGGGAAGGCAAACCAGCCAGATGCTTCAGGTCTTCGTCCTTGGCGTTGGTCCCTTTCAAATCGAGAATGAGCACCCGTCCATCGTCGGAGGTTACCATTTTCGCATCCAGAGCTTTGAAGGCTTTGACCGCTTCAGGATCATCGGGTTTCACCGCCGCTTCTTTCTCTGGTACGGTTTTCTGTGCTTTACCTTCTGTCGGCTGTTCCTGTTTCTGCTGTCCCTGATCAGACGGAGGATTGTTAGCGGGGCAGCCGCTAAACAGACACAAACCTGCCAGAGAAAGTAATATCTTATTCTTCATCCTGAGATCCCTCATAGATTTCAATTGGACACGCACTTCAGGTACCGATCTTTTGATAAATCGTGAGCTGATTGCGAGTGTCAGGCCAGCGTTCCCTGACTCAAAATCAAAGATTCACCAAACGCACTCACAATACTAACAATGATCCCCAAAATAGAGCCCTGCCAGAAACATTGCAATTCAAAGCGTCTGTTTTCTGCAACTACTTGCGATTCCACGACCAGCCCCGGTATACTCAATGGCATCAATATCCATCGATATGTTAGCTTGGTTATTACCCGCCCCCTCAAACAGGCGGCTCGGAATGATCTCCGCCAGATTATGAAGGATCAATCAGTGAAACAGCGACTCCCCCTCCTCACCCTCTGTCTGCTTACCCTCGTCTCTGTTTTAACTCAGCCCGGGCATGAGCTGTCAGCGAAAGACTGGCCGACCTATCTCATGGATCGGGAGCGTGCTGGTGCCACTACGGACAGCGTTCAGACTCCCTTGGTCCCTGTCTGGCAATACTCTGCTCCAAGTGCACCTCAGACTGGCCAGACCGACCCCGGCGAACGGGTCATCGAAGGCCACGATCTGGAATCGCGGGTCGATTTTGACGATGCCTTTCAGGTCGCGATCTCAGCAGGAAAGGTCTATTTCGGATCCTCGGTCGATCATCAGTTGCGTTGTGTTGATCTGAAAAGTGGACAGGTAGTCTGGCGTTTCTTTACCGGCGGCCCGATTCGTCTCTCCCCGACCGTCCATCAGGCAAAAGTCTATTTTGGCTCCGATGATGGATTCGTGTATTGCCTTGACGCAGCGACTGGAAAAGAGATCTGGAAACTGCGGGCAGGGCTGAACGAAGAAATGATTATCGCCCGCGGAGAAATGGTCTCCCGCTGGCCCGTCCGCACAAACGTACTGATCGACGAGGGAATCGCCTATTTTGGTGCCGGCATTTTTCCCCACGAAAACATTTACCTCTATGCCGTTGAGGCTAATTCTGGCAAAGTAATCTGGAAAATCGATAACCTGAGTCAGACCAGCGCTGGTCGAAATGAACTCTCTCCCCAGGGCTATATTCTGGCTAATGACGATTTCCTGTTTTTCCCCTCTGGTCGTTCTCTTCCCGCTGCCTTCAACAAAAAGACAGGGGAACAGGAACACAATCGATCTTACAGTTGGCGCAGCACCGCGGGTGGTGTCGTCGGCGGGACTCAGGCACTGTTAGCTGATGGTCAGATCTATTCGATGGGTGCTCACCACATTCTCGCCCTGACTCAGGATGAAGGCGATGTAGGCTTTGCCTGGATCAACGGACAACAGATGGTCGTCAAAGATGAGTACGCTTACCTGGCCACCGATACGAGCCTGTTGAAAGTGAATCGGCTCGAGCATGCCCAAGGCTCCCAGAAAGCCCACGCCAATGAAATGACCATCAACGGTCTGTTCCGTAAGCTCCGCAGTCTCAAAGGCGAGCAAGCCACAGCCGCCCGGGATCAGATCAAGAAATTACAGGAAGAAAATAAACAATACACACAAGCGGGCGTCATCTGGGAAAAGCCAATTGTAGCCCGTGACTCACTGATCGTGGCGGGAGATAAAGTCATCGCCGGCGGTCAGGAGCAGGTGCTGATTCTCGAAGCCGATTCCGGCAAGGTCCTGCAGACATTGAAAGTCAAAGGTAAGGCCCGGGGACTGGCTGTTTCAGATGGCCAACTGGTTGTCAGCACGTCCGCTGGCGACATCATCGGTTTTGGTTCCTCAAGTACTCCGACTGAAAAGCTGACGGAACTCGATACAGTCTCCACACAAAATCCATATGCGGACAATGCAACCTCTGCCCGTTACCAGCAGGCTGCTCAGGACATCCTGAAAAACACGGGAGTCCAGAACGGTTTCTGCCTGGTTCTGGGTGGTGAAGAGGGACAGTTGGCTTACGAACTGGCCCGCAACTCAAAGTTGAAAATCTACTGTATCGAACCCGATGCTACCAAAGTTGCTGCAGCTCGGGAAAAACTGAGCCAGGCAGGCTACTACGGACATCGGATCACATTCCATCAGACCGAACTATCGCCGCTGCCTTATTCACACTACTTTGCAAATCTGATTGTCTCAGACACACTGCTCAAAACAGGAAAAGTCCCTGGGATTCCCCAAGATGTCGCCACTCATGTCAAACCGCTGGGAGGCACTATCTGTCTGGGAACCCCCGCCGACCCGAAATCAGCGACAACGGATTCAGCCAGCCTGACAGGCTGGCTCAAAGATACCGGCCTTACCGAAACCGCTGAGATTAAGACTCAGGGTGACTATGCCCTGCTCATTCGAGGGGCTCTGCCGGGAGCCGGCAGTTGGTCTCATCAATATGCAGATCCGGGAAACACCGCGAGCAGCAAGGATCAACTCGTCAGAGGTGGTCTGGGAGTGCTCTGGTTTGGCGACCCCGGTGAAAAGAAAATGGTAAACCGCCATGAAGGTGCAGTAGGTCCACTGGCAATCAACGGCCGCCTGTTCATTCAGGGTGAAACCACCATCATGGCCTTCGATGCATACAACGGACTGTTTCTCTGGGAACGTGAAAATCCCCAGGCCATCCGTACCGGGGTATTCCAGAACCAGAATCCTGGCAACCTGGTTGCCAGTGAAGACAGCCTGTTCTTCATGATGAAAGAATATTGTTATCAACTGGATGCCGCTACGGGAAAAACGGTCACTAAGATTCCCCTGCCCGAACAGTTCAATGATGGCAAGCACGAATGGGGATACCTCGCCTATCAAGACGGCTTGTTGTTCGGCACCGCGACGACTCGCCAGGAACTCGCAGCCCGACAGATCCGCCGCGGTCGCAGAACTGAAGATTCAACAGATGCCGTTTTTGCAATCGACGTCAAAACAGGTAAACCTGCCTGGACCTATCAGGGCAAAAGCATCGCACATCACACCATCGCCATAGGTCCGGAAGCCGCATATTTTATCGACAGCTCCATTACCAGCGAGCAGCGGGCAGAGATTCTCCGTCAGGACAAATCGCACCTGAAAGATTTGACCGGGAAAGAACGGGAAATCGCAGAAGACCGCCTGAAAAAACAGGACCTGCGTCTGGCAGTCGCCCTCGACGTCAAGACAGGCAAAAAACTCTGGTCCACCCCAGTCGATGTGACTGACTGTAGCGAAATTGGCATCGGTGGCGGAAAACTTACGTTGCTCTATCAGAACAACGTTCTACTACTCTGCGGTGCCAATGCCAACGGTCATTACTGGAAACAGTTTATGGCCGGCGATTTCTCGCGACGTCGACTCGTTGCGCTGAATGCAAACGATGGTGCCCTTCTCTGGAAGAAGGACGCCAACTATCGCCATCGTCCCATCATCGTGGGTGACAAGGTGATTGCCGAGCCCTGGTCTTACGACCTCTACACTGGGTTGCAGCATATGCGGAAACACCCACTGACCGGTAAAGAAGTTCCCTGGAGTATCATGCGGGAAGGACATCACTGCGGCATGCTGGCCGCTTCCGAAAACCTATTGATGTTCCGTTCCGGTTTCACCGGCTTTTATGACCTGGAAAAAGACGCAGGCACCCGTCACTTCGCGGGCCATCGTACGGGGTGCTGGATCAACGCGATCCCAGCCAACGGTCTGGTCATGATCCCGGAATCGAGTGCCGGCTGTGTTTGTCTGTTTTCAATCTCTTCCACCATTGTGCTCGAACCGCGCGAAGAACGAAAACACTGGACTATTTTCAGCTCGGTCGGTCCGAAAACACCAGTCGATCACATGGCACTTAACATGGGAGCCCCTGGCGACCGACGGGATGCTCGCGGAACTGTCTGGATGGCATATCCGCGTCCAACCCCGAGTCGTGAAACAGGGCTCGACTTCAAATTTGATATCAGCCCCATATTCAATAGTGGCGGTGGCTACAACAGCCTCAATGAAATTACTCATCCCGTAAAAGAAGCAGAACCTCCATGGGTCTATACATCCTGGGCACGGGGTTTGAAAGAATGCTCGATTCCGCTGCTGGGTAAAGATGATGCACCTGCAAACTATTCGGTGCAGCTCTCGTTCTCGGAACTGGAACCCGTCTCTGTGAATGACTCTCAGGCTGCTCCCCTGTTTACGATTAAACTGCAGGGTAAAGTGGTACAGAAAGATTTCAACCCACACGGGAAACAGGGCATCCAGGTTCGGAAATTCGAAGGTATTCCAGTCAAAGACAATCTACATCTTGAACTGGTCCCGCAAAACGAAGCGGCAGAGCAGATGCCGGCCGCGTTAAGTGGAATTGAAATTATCCGCACAGATTCATAGACTGACTTCAGTTCAATCACTGATGTCAGTTCTCTGAATCAAGCGAGATCACGTGAAATCCCTACTCAAGTATCAATACCTCGTCGTCTTTCTGACGCTGACTATAATCAGTTTCAGCAGGCTGAATTCAGTTCATGCCCTGGAATTAACGCTCGAACCGCCGGGAGATCGTGAATTCGTTCGCGATCTGGCCGGCATGATCGATGAGCCGACTAAGAAAAAGATCCAGGAGATCTGCGATAAGTTGCTTACCGACAAGGCGACGCCGATCATTGTTGTCACCATCGATTCGATGGCTAAACATGGCGGCGCTGACATGCGGATCGAAACCTTTGCTACGATCCTCTTCAATCAGTGGCAGATCGGACATGCCAAACTGAATGATCAGGATTGGAATACCGGCATTCTGTTGCTGGTATCTAAAGATGATCGCAAGGCACGCATAGAGCTCGGTGCTGGCTGGGGTCGGGAAGACGATGCCAAGTGCCGTGAAATCATGGACGACTACATTATCCCCCATTTCAAACAGGGACAGTTTTCGCAGGGTATTCTGGCGGGAGTCGAGGCCCTCGATAAAATGGCACGCAAGCTGTCAATGCCTGCCAAGCCACAGTCTGCCTGGAGCTACGTCATCATCGCGGTGGCGATTGGACTGGCCATTTTCACCATCGTCTCTTTAATTCGCCGCGGATCCAGTGGCTGGGCCTGGTTATTCTGGGGCGTCATCTTTGCGGTGATCGGCACGATTCTCTACCAGATGCTCACCAATCGGGGAGGTGGAGGAGGCGGTTTCAGTGGCGGCTCGTTCGGAGGTGGCTTCTCCGGTGGTGGCGGTGCCACCGGCTCGTGGTAACCAGATCGTTATTCCCCAGTTTCCAGATCGAAAGCTCATTTCCATGCAGAGCGCATTTAACTTTTTAACCGAAGAACAACAGAAGCAGGTTGAGCAGGCCGTTGTTGACGCCGAGGGTAAAACATCCTGTGAGATTGTTCCCGTAGTGGCTACATCTTCGGGTCGCTACGATCGTCCGGAAGACGTTGTGGGGCTCTGGTTGACCGTTATCACAGGACTGGGCTTCTGGTATTTCTTTCCCCGTGTTCAGGGACAGGCAGGTGACTGGGGAGGTTTACCCGTCGTTGTCGAACTGATTCTGGCGGCCCTCGCGATGGTCATCGCGTTTATTCTGGGAGCGATTGCCGGAAGCCGGATCGGTTGGCTTCGTCGTCTGTTTACACCCCGACAACAGATGCAGGACGAAGTTGCCGCTCGTGCCCGGGAGATCTTTTTCGATAAGCGCGTCCATCACACCGAAGGGGGGACCGGAGTACTCATCTACATTTCCCTGTTTGAGCATGTGGCAGTGGCACTGGCTGACCAGTCAGTCATCGACAAACTGGGGCAGTCTTTCATTGATCAGATCTGTCAAAAACTGACAGCAGGTCTCCACTCAGGGAAAGCTTCTGAAACGATATGTGAAGTCATCCGCGAAATCGGCGACCAGGCAGCCATACTCCTGCCTCGCGCCTCTGATGATAAGAACGAACTTCAGGATGCCCTGGTTCTGATTGACTGATACAGCCCCAAGGTAGACAACTGATGTAAGCCATTAAATATTTGTCAGTTGCAACTTAACGGCTGTCGACTTCCTCGGAAAACTGGTATAATGTCAGTAATGAGCCGTTAAAACTAAGCAAGAATCAATCTGACCCGTTGATCTTTGTTTTCAAGAGAATGATCCAAAGTAAGGAACCATGACCATGACTAACCGCAATCGCATGGACGAACTGATCAGTGCACTGCAACAGCAACGCGATGAACTGGCCCTGAAGATTCATCTGGGGAAGAAGGAAGCACAGGACGAGTGGGATCAGGTCACCGGTCGGTTTGATAAATTAAAAGACGATTATAAACCGATGAAAGATGCCGTCTCAGAATCAGCAGGCGGAGTGGCCGACGCGCTGTGGAATGTCGGCAAAGAGATCCAGGAAAGTTTCCAGCGAATTCGTAAGTCACTCTGATCCTGATTTATTCAGGCAATGCTTTGAGCCAGATTGAATTCAGTCGCAGTCCCTGGATCCCCGCAGGGGCGGCGGCACGAATTGTAAGCTTCTGTTTTCCCTGAGACAGATCCAGTGTCCCAGCTATGGTTTTCATGAAGACATTCTGACTTGTCGTCATGGGGAGCTTACAACTCAGGCTCTGATCCCCTACTGTCAGTTGCAGAGTTCCGCTCGTCGTGGGTTCTGAACGATATCCATAGCTGAGTTCGACCTCATAACGGCCCGACTTCAATACATCCAACTGCCAATGCGCGGAACTCTTGTTGGATTTCCAGCCGTCAAGGGTATCCCAGTCATATCCGTCGAACGAATATTCGAGTCCGTCACCATCAATGATGGCCCAGCTCGGCTGTAACTCGACGACAGGTTCCGTAGAATCCCCCACAGGGATCGCAGCCGGCTGATATTCCTGCCCCCGGGTCACATCATCGAACCAGCGGTGAAACTCATTTCGCAAGCGGGAAGCCACCTCCGGGAATTTCCAGGAGACATCTTTGGTTTCACCAGGATCTGCTGTGAGGTCATACAACTGGCCAGCCGGCTCCTGCTGTTTCTTTTTGCCTTGAGGATCGTGTCCTACCAGCTTGAACCGTGGACCATGAATCGACCAGCGATGCCAGGGGTTCGGTGTGTAACGATCCCAGGTGTGATACAGGTACTCATGAGGCGACTCACCTCCCCCCTGCTGCATGAGAGACAGAATGGATTTTCCATCAAGGTCAACACCTTCGGGAATACTGACTCCCGCCAGTTCGCAGAACGTGGGAAACAGATCAATCTGAGCCACCAGCGCGTCGGTCTTTTTTCCTGCTGGAATCTGACCAGGCCAGCGGACGACGAAAGGCACTCGGGTCCCTCCTTCATAGGCACTCCCCTTACCTCCTTTAAGGCCCGCCTTGAACGCTTTGCTGACGCCTCCATTATCGCTGGTATAAATCACCAGCGTCTCCTCATCCAGTCCCTGTTCCTTCAGCACTTTGAACAATCGACTGAGATTTTGATCGATGCGCTCCACCATTCCATAAATGCGTGCTTCTCGGAGAGGAAGCCCCTTGGCGAGGTATTTCTCAATCAGCTTGTCCCCCTCCGGTTGACCGAAGTGAGTCGTATCCAGGAGAAAGGGGGAATGCGGTGCATTGAAGGCCAGAAAACAGAAAAAGGGTTGCTGCTGGTCGCGTTTGATAAAATCGATCGCCGCTTCAGTAAACAGATCGGTAACATAGCCGAGCGTTTCGACTGGTTGCCCGTTAACCACCACCTGGTCTGGATTCGAATAGCGTTCGATATGACCATGGTAATGACCGAAGAAATGATCGAAGCCCCGTCGGTGCGGCTGATATTGAGAATAACGCCCGAGATGCCATTTTCCGAACAACGCCGTCCGATAGCCGGCTGATTTCAGCACCTGTGCGATCGTCGTTTCATTCCGCCCCAGCGTATCACCACCAAAGCGGGTGTTATAAAGTCCGGTCCGCAGATAATGTCGCCCCGTCATCAATCCGGCGCGTGTGGGAGCACAAACCATGTTTGCATGGAAGTGTGTGAACGTGACCCCTTCCGCCGCCATCTGTTTTAAAGCAGGCGTTTCGATGTGAGGATTGCCAGCAACTTCAGTGTCCCAGTATCCCTGGTCATCAGCCATAATCAGCAGAATATTGGGCCGTTTGGTTGGTTCCTGTGCCTGGGCATATTCCAGAGACATCAGACAGATCAGACCGAAAACCGCAGTCAGGAGGAAACGTCGTAATTTCATGAAAAACAGCCTCAGTCTTGGTGTTGAGTCGCGATTGCGGTTCATGCCTGTTTCAGACAGTTCTCCAGATAGGCGCGAGAGCGGTTGATCTCAGCCGTCACCTGTTCCGCGGTAGGCAGAATCGGAATTCCGCGGGGTACGGGATGCATGAAGATTTCGGTTCGTCCCTGATAGTTGATCTGTTTAAGTGCTGCGAGGACAGGAACAAAATTCAGGTCACCACGGCCAGGCAGTTGCAGGAGTTCCTGTTCCTTAGGCAGTTTCTTAATACAGCCCATGCCGTGTTGCCAGGCCTGGAAGTGCACGAGCCGTTCATCCAGATCTTGAATCAGCCGGGCCATCATCTCCGGATCCTGTTCCAGATGATAGGGAGCCAGCGCGATACCGAAGTTTTTCGCTGGCAGCATTTCCATCAGCCAGAGCTGTGTATCCGGATCATTGATTAATCCACCTCCATGATTCTCCAGGCCAACAATGACGCCCTTCTCAGCAGCAGCATCGACATGCGGTTTCAGCTTTTCGGCAAACTTTTTAATCGCAGCTTTCAGTTCGGCCCCTTTCAGACCTTTGGGACCTCCGCTGTTACAGATCACCATATCACCGCCCAACTGCTTCACCAGGTCCATCTCGCCCTGCATGTTGAACAAGCCGTACTTGAAACAGGTAAAACTACCCAGTTTGACGTTGTATTGATCAAACAGCTGCTTTGTCTTTTCGACGCCCAACTCGTCAATCTGCTCGCGCTGGTTCCCGTGCCGTTTCGCCCAGATCTCCAGATATTGCGCTCCCGTTTTAGGAGTTTCCTGCAGAATCGTTTCCAGGGGGAGTGTCCCATACATGCAGGAGGCAACGATGTAGTTCAGTTGAAACGGCTTTTGTGATGTTTTGGTCCCCGCAGCCAGAGTGTTGCCAGCCAAAGTCGCTGCACAGGCAGTTCCCAGCAGTTGTTTATTAAAATTGCGACGAGTGATCTGTTCGTGCATTGGTCTGTCTTTCTAAAGTTCTATTTCACCAATTGATCAGGATACCACGCGGTCTCCACCTTTTAGGAACGGTACCGCCAGATGCTTGGGCTGACCGGTTTCCGGATCATAAATAGGCTCCGGAGAATATTGGGTAACATACGCCCGACGCATTTTATCTGTTGTATTTGCGCCACTGCGATGGAAGGTGAGAGAACTGAACACCGCCAGACTCCCCGCGGGAACGACAGCTGTGACTCCCGGTTCCTTACCGAAGTAGCCGGTTTTGTCGCCGGTCTCAGGATCCCGAATGTGCTCCACTAAGGAACGGATACCAACCGTCGAAAAGGGCAAGACATCAACGGTCCCGTTTTCCACGGTCATATCATCTACGGCCGCCCAGACCGTCACATAGGGACGATGATTGAACCCCAGGTATCCAGAATCCTGGTGCCAGGAAAACTTGATCCCCTTCTCCGCCGCTTTGACAACGTACTGATCGTAAAACAGATACGCTGTGTCTCCGATGGTGGCCTTGCAGATTTCCGCCATCAGATCGCCAAATACATACTCAGTCAGACGAGGCGCCTGATCGTATTTTTTCGCGATGTGGTAACGTTTGCCTCGATGGCTGATATGAATATGGTCTGTTCCCAGCCGATCCATTTCCTGATGCATCAAATCGATCAGATGAGCACAGGAATCCCGAATGATCTGTAGATCCTCTTCGGGGATGACCTTCTCCAGAATAAAATATCCCTCTTCCTTAAACTGACGTTTATGCTCTTCCGTGATGATCCCTGTGGAAACCGACATGATTGCTCCTGGTTGTAGAAAAACGGGAAAGGCGAAACTCATTGGAAGCTCAACTGACAACGGTTCAGGAATCAGTGATTTCGTAGCCTTTTCTCTGCTCCCGTTTGAGCCACGTATTGGCTTCGTCATCTCCCACAAACAGTTCCTGTTCGGGATCCCAAGTCAGCTTACGTCCCAGGCGTTGAGAGATATTGCCGATATGACAGACTGAAACCGAACGGTGCTGATTCTGCACACTCGAGATCGGTGTTTCGCGAGATTCGATGCAGTCGAAGAAATTGCCCATGTGATTGACAATCGCATCCAGTTTGCCCATCCGGGGAGGTCGGGAGAGATTGTCGTGAGCATAGACATTAAACTTTTCACGGGGCAGTGGATTCTGCTTCAGATCCTCGACGGGTTTACCGGCAATCGTCCCCCGGTTTACAAACATTCGTCCCTCGTCACCTTCAAACATGACGCCGGTTCGACCGGTGTCATTGACTTCCAGAATTACCCCGTTGGCATAGCGGGCCTTCAAATGGTAGTCGAGGGCAACATTGTAGCCGTTTTCGACGTTCGGAAATGTGGCGGTCCCTTCGATATCGACAGGACCGGTATCCTGCATTCCAGCTCCCCACTGGGCGATATCAATGTGATGCGCGCCCCAGTCGGTCATCTGGCCCCCCGAATACTCATACCACCAGCGGAACGTATAGTGACAACGTTCCTTAATGTAAGGCACATCAGGAGTCTGCCCCTGCCACAAATCCCAGTTTAAGACTGAAGGGACAGGCTCAGACTTGAAGGGACCACCCGTTTTGTTTTTACTGAGCGTGACAGTCACCTTCTTCAGGTTGCCGATGCGTCCATCATGTACCATTTCGACAGCCTGACGGAAACGATGATCGCTTCGCTGCCAGGTTCCGACCTGTACGACCGCGTTGGTATCTTTGACAACCCGGTTCAGGATCTTACCTTCATCCACGGTCAGTGTGAGTGGCTTTTCACAATAGACGTCTTTTCCGGCCCGGCAGGCATCGATCAGCATTTTAGTATGCCAGTGATCGGGTGCGCCGATGGTCACGACATCAATGTCGGCCTTTTCAAGCATCTCGCGATAATCTTCAAACAGTGTCGCTTTACCGCCAAACTGCTTACGGGCCTTCTGGGCGATATCACGATCCACGTCGGCTATCGCCACGATATCGCCATATTCCTGAGCCTTATCTGCGATAACCGATCCCTGGTAACGCATACCAATGGAACCAATCTTCAGCCGCTCGTTCGGATTTCGAGACTTTTGAGCAGAGCGTGCCGTATTGACGAAGACACCCGGTGCCAGGCAGGCAAGCGGCAGACCGGCTGCAGAAGTTTTCAGAAATGATCGACGTGTCAGTTTCCGTGAGGTCATTACACTCTCCTGTTGCGCTGGCAAGATTGGTTATTGAATTCAAATCAGAACTGGCTCTGGGCTTCATCCAGCATTTTCATCCAGGGTCCCATATAGTGTCCGTGGTCATGGTAGGTGCGGCCGCTGACGAGATTCCCGTCAATCACACAGGGCTCATTGACAAAAATGCCGCCACAGACTTCCAGATCAAACTGGCACTTAGGCACAGTGGCCATCCGACGTCCTTTGACGCACCCGGCCCGCGCTGGAATTTCCACTCCGTGGCAGACGGAAGCGATCGGCTTTCCGGTTTCGAAGAAATGCTGGGTGATGCGGATCAGATCCTCATCGTCGCGAATGTACTCTGGCGCACGCCCCCCACTGAAAAAGATACCCAGGTATTCTTCTTCTTTGATATCTTTGAAAGCGATGTCTGCTTCGATCGAATACCCTTCCCACTCTTTGGTGATGGTCCAGCCCGGTTTGACTTCATGCAATACCATCTGGTACCGCCGTTTTTCGGGAGCTGCGACGACAGGTTCATAGCCTCCCTCAATCAGGCGATAGTAGGGATACAGCGTATCGACAGTTTCTGTGGCATCACCAACGATGATCAGCACCTTGTTCATTCAAGTCTTTCCTTCTACGTAAAATATGAACTTCGAACGGAATTAATTTTACGAGGGATCCTCTCCCCGTCATTACGGATTTCCATAAACATTATCAGGTTTTGCGTATCAATTCACTATTGTGACCTGGAAATGCTCCAGAATCCCGTCATTAAAGCGTTATCTCAGTGCATTTTAGCACGATAGGATCCCGGCGTTTCGCCCAGTTTCTCTTTGAAAATCGTGCTGAAATGCTGCGCGTGACGAAATCCGACGCGCTCGGAGATCTGTGCCAGAGACAATTCGGTCGATACGAGCAGCTCTTTGGCCCGTTCCAGTTGATTGCGGAGAATCTCTGCTTTGGGAGAACGTCCGATAGCTGCTTTCATTTGTCGTTCCAACGCGGTTCGAGACAGCGGAACCTGTTTGAGAATATCCCCCACCTGAATTCCACGACAGGCATTTTCGCGAATGAACCGCAGCGCCATTGCCAATTCCGGATCATCCACGGCGACGACATCAGAAGACTGCCGTGTTACAATTCCCAGGGGATCAATCATGAACGGTTCTGCCGGGGCTGGTTCCCCCTGCATCAATCTACTCAACAACGCTGCCGCCTCGTAACCGATCCGGGCTGAGTTGAAGGCCACGCTCGAAAGTGGCGGCCGGGCCATCATGCAGAGGATCTCGTCATTTTCGACGCCCACCACGGCCACCTCATCGGGGACCGAGATTCCCGCCCGATCACAGGCATCCAGCAACCAGAAACCGAGCTGATCGGTACATGCCATGATCCCCACCGGTTTGGGGAGACCACGTACCCAGTCCGCCATCTGTTCCTGGTGCTTCTCCCATTCGCGAGGGGCCTCCGAATCTTCTGCCGCGGAAAACACACTCACTTCGTAACCCGCCTGCTGGATCGTTTGAATGTAATTGTCCCTGCGTTCTTCAAAATAGACTTCGATACCGATTTCATAGACACCGAAGTGACGAATCCCACGTTCGAGAAAATGCTCGGCGACCAGTCGTCCCATGGCCCGGTTATCGATCCCCAGAAACGGAAAGGCATGCTTGAGTTTCGTCGACCTTAATTCAACGGTGGGAATCCCGGATGCGGTGATCGCGTCGGCCATTTCCTGGCTGGTCGTTCGACTGAGAATTCCATCCCCCTTCCAGCGGGAGATCCAGTCCGGAATCTGAGAATCCAGAGAACGGGGCATCAGAAACACAGACCACTCTTCATTCTCAGCGATAAACTGTCGAATGCCGTTCAACAGCCCGCGCCCATGGGAGCGGGAGGTCTCAATCAGCAGTGCCACGTGGGGAATGGATGAGGAAGTCATGTGATCAGCAAGCAGATGTTGTCAGCGGAATATTTCAAGACGGATTCAAAAGCCACTTATTCTTTTACCGGAACGCTGAAATCTATTCAATCAAGATCGAAACAGTTCATATGAGATCGTACAATAGGCTTCAGTATCTCAGCCGCGGATTCACTGATGAAAAGCGACAATGAAAGGCTTTTGGATTGTATAAGATTAAACTGGCTCAACCGGGTCATTTTCTGGATGTAGCAGCCCTGGATCGTATCGCCTGGCCCGAAGAGCCGGACACCTATATTCCCGATGGTGAGCATGCCTGGCGGCTCTGGTGTGAGTATGCAACGGTTCTAATTGCTCTGGAGTCGCAGCCCGATCAAAGAGAACTCGTGACAGGAGCGCTCTTGATGTTCCCCACGAATACCAGTGAAATTTTTCTTCACAAAATCATGGTCCACCCTGATTATCGCGGCAAGGGAATCGGCTCGGCCCTGATGCAGCAGGCACTGCAAGACGCACAAGACGTCGTTCTGCTGACCGTGAATCCGGAAAACACCCCCGCAATCAAACTCTACGAAAGCTTCGGATTCAATGTCCGGACCCAGGTGGAGGGCTACTATCGCCCTCATGAGCATCGTCTGATCATGGAATTCCAACCGACCACTTAAACTTCAGGCAGGAACAACCTCAATGAATCAATCAGAGCAGGCACTCATCCTCGGAGCCGGCATCAATGGCGTTGCGATCGCCAGGGAACTGCTGCTCAACGATATGCCGGTGACGATCGTCGATCAGGGAGATCTCTCACAGGGGGCGACGTCGAAATCATCCCGCTTGATTCATGGTGGTCTCAGGTATCTGGAATACGGTGATTTTTCACTCGTAAGTGAATCGGTTCACGAGCGGGGCATCCTTTTGAATCTGGCTCCGCACCTGGTTCAGCCCCTGCGTTTTGCAATTCCCCTGTCTCATCGAGCATCGGGAATTCCCTCTTCCGGGCTACGATTTCTGAGTGGCTTCCGTGTGCCGGGTGTCCCCTGGCTGACCTCGCATTTAAATTTCTCCTCAGAACGCGGACTGTACCTGGTCAACATCGGACTGACCCTCTACGACTGGTTCGCATCAAAGGGAAATCTCCCTCGCCATTCAGTTCATAATGTCGGGGAAACGGGACTTCCTCAAATCAATGCGTCCAAATTCCGCTGGATGGCCTGCTATTCTGATGCACAAATGCGATTTCCCGAACGCTTCGTCGTCGCGCTGCTGCATGATTGTCAGCGTATTGCCCGTGAGAAAGGCATCGAATTCGAACTGCTGACCTACCACCAGGTCAGACTGAAAGAGCGAACCGCGGTAATACGAAATCAGCATGCGAACGGGCAACCTGAGCGTGAATTGGTTCCGACGGTTATCGTCAACGCTTCGGGTGCCTGTGGTGATCTGACGCTGGAACAGATGGATGTACCGTCCCCCCGTCTGATGGGGGGAACCAAGGGCAGCCATATTGTTTCGTTTCACCCTGGGTTGCGTGAGGCGCTAGGCACACAAGCCGTCTATTCCGAAGCCAGCGATGGTCGACTGGTTTTCATTCTCCCCTTTGGCGACTCCACCTTGATCGGCACGACCGATGTTCGCGTGGAGGGTAATCCGCTGGATGTCACCGCGAGTCCGGAGGAACTAAAATACCTGGTAGAGATGGTCAACATGGTTTTTCCCCAGGTCGAACTGACCCTCGATGATATCAATCTGCATTACAGTGGTGTGCGCCCTCTGCCTTATCAGCCACAGGGGAAAGCCGCCTCGATCTCTCGGGATCATTCACTGAAAGATTACGAAGGTCCCTTTGGCTGGATTGTCACACTGGTCGGGGGCAAACTGACCTCCTGGCGGGCCTTTGCCGAAAAAGTTTCCGATCGGATCCTGCGAAAACTGGGGAAAGGTTATATCTCACAATCCAAAACCCGCCTGGTTCCTGGAGCAGAAGGCTACCCGCAGACAGAATCCATTTTCAACGCGGAGCTGGATCGTCTTGCGGAAAAATACTCGCTGCCCAGAGACAGCATTCAGGCTCTCTGGACGTTGCAGGGAACCTACCTGGAGGAAATACTCGATTCTCTGCCCGAGTTTTCTCCGGAACTGATCCGTGGGACTTCACTGCCTCGCCAGTATGTTATCTGGACCATTGAGCATGAATGGGCAGAATCTTTAGGCGACCTTGTCGAACGGCGTTTAATGCTGGTCTTCTCCGAAACACTCAAGGAAGAGACGTTACAGGATCTCGCAGAATGCCTGGTTGCAGCCGGTAAAGTGTTACCTGAGCAGGCTCCTGGTCTGATACAATCTTACAAAACGCACCTTGATCATTTTTACGGTAAAGCGGTTATTACAACGTAAAACCGAAAGGTCTTCTCATGAATTATTCCCTTAAGTCTCCGTCTATCTCCTTACTGTTGGGAATTCTGCTCACTCTATTGCTGCAGAGCACTTCAATTTCAGCAGGTGAGCCCGTCCCTGAGGGCTGGCAACAGATGGCGATGCGCGAACCGGTCAAGCCGGAGTTCAGCTATCTCCCCCAGGATTCCTTCGATGGCAAAGGGGCGCTGGCAATCTCTGCTGCTCCCGACCAGACAGAATCGCATGGAGCGTGGGTAAAAACATTCCCGGTCAAGGGAGGACAGGGCTATCGCTTTCATGTCTGGAGAAAAACCGAAGGACTGGCTGTTCCGCGCCGCAATGCAGTCGTCAAAATCACATGGCTCGATGAAAAAGGGAATCTGATTCCTTCGCGCGTCCAGGGTGCCGATGACAGAGTGAGACCCGTTTTCCCCGCAGATGGAAATACAAACAAAGCAGGCTGGACCGAAGTAACTGACGTGTATCCGGTCCCGACAGAGGCGACGCAAGCCAAAGTAGAACTGCATCTCCGCTGGGCCGGTCAGGGACGCGTTCTGTGGAGTCTGCCGGAATTGAATCCTGAAGCTGCTCCCGCGCAGCGAATCATCCGACTGGCATCCGCCCATTTGCGTCCTCGCAATGGAAAGTCAGCGATGGAGAACTGCCAACAGTTCGCTCCACTGATCGCAGAAGCAGGTAAGAAACAGGCTGACCTGATCTGTCTTCCGGAATGTCTCACCATGTGCGGCACAGGCCTGGATTACGCAGATGTGGCTGAACCGGTCCCCGGCCCTTCAACCGAATATTTCGGCAAACTCGCAAAGGAATTTAATCTGTATATTGTGGCTGGCCTGCTGGAGCAATCGGGAGACCTCGTTTATAACACAGCGGCTTTGATCGGCCCTGATGGGAAGCTGGTGGGTAAATATCGGAAAGTCTGTCTTCCCCGTGAAGAAATTGAGCACGGTATCTCGCCAGGGAAAGAATATCCAGTATTTGACACCCGCTTCGGGAAACTGGGAATGATGATCTGCTGGGATGTTCATTTCCCTGAAGTGGCCCGGAACCTGGCCAATAATGGCGCTGAAGTCATTGCCATGCCGATCTGGGGCGGCAATCCGACACTCGCCAAGGCACGTGCCATTGAAAATCAGGTCTTTCTCGTCACCAGCACCTATACCGATCCTGACCGAGACTGGATGAAAACAACGATCATCGACAAGGAAGGCAAGATGCTCTCGATCGGCAAAGACTGGGGCACACTGGTGATGGCAGAGGTGAATCTGTCCCAGCCGAAGCTCTGGCGTTTCCTGGGGAACTTCCGCGAGCGAATCTATCGTGAGCGTCCCGTGGAAGGTTTTGTTGAACCGACGGAAACACGCTAGTTAAAACCTTTAGTCAACGGGGATTTCCCGGATCACTCTGAATGCACCGCGCGAAGGTGTCTCTGGTGGTCCATGACCGCGAATATAGGAAGTCATCTGGCCAGCGGGCTGTTGAAAGCCGCCCCCACGACGTACCCGTTCGCTGCCTTCTGCGGGACCGGTTGGGTTTTCGGAGGGAGAGTTGCGGTAATATTCGGCGGCATAGAAGTCCTGGCACCACTCCCACTCATTACCATAGATGTCATAGAGTCCGAATGCGTTGGGCTGCTTCTGTTTTGCAGGATATACTTTGCCTTCAGCATTCCCCTGAAACCACGCATACTGTGCCATATCCTCGGGGCTATCCCCAAAAAACCAGGGGGTTTGTGTTCCCGCCCGGCAGGCATACTCCCATTCCGCCTCAGTGGGAAGCCGATAAATAGCCCCCGTCTTTCGAGAGAGCCATTCACAAAACGCGACAGCATCATTCCAGCTGATATTGACGGCTGGCGCAGTTTTCTGCACAGCTAGCTCGCCGAGATTATTCCAGTAATAATTTCCCGACCGATTCCAGCTGCCACCAGTCATTCCGTATCCGCCAGCTCGTTCTGCATCGGTACGATAGCCGGTTTCATCAACGAAACTCTGAAACAACTGATTAGACACTTCAGTCGTCCCGATATAAAAAGGGCGTGTCAGTTTCACGGGATGTGCTGGCGCATCATAGGCAACGGGATCTGTCTCTTCCGTCCCCATGACGAACTCGCCGGGAGGAATTAAAGTCAGCTTGAGCATCACCGGCTCAGGATCGTCAGAGATTTTCTCACTGGTCTTCGCAGGCAGTTGATACTGCTTTGCATACTCTGCCTGTATCGTTCCAGCATCAAGTTGACCAGACTGACCTGGAGTCGTACCTAGAGAGCCAGTAGTCGAGTCTCCTGTCAACTGGCGTTGCGGATTCCGGAACAGCAACACAAGCAGTATTGCTGCTGCGACCGCAGCGCCCCCCCAGATCAATCCTCGCCGTCTGCCTGCAGGAGGTGCCTGGTGTTGCACAGTAGTTCCAGCCATCACCGTATAATCGGATACCGCGGGCTGCTCCCTGGTCGTCTGACTGGCCCAGGCGTCTGCTGCAGTCGTTGCCTCTGTCTGGAAATCAGCAGTCTTAGAAGCGGGGAGCATTGCTGTCTGCTCTGCATCGAAGCTGAGATTGAAATTTTGCAGATCCTGCAATAAATCGCTCACGCTCGAATAACGCTCGTCAGGTTCCTTGGCCAGCATCTTTGAAAAGATCTCATCAAAGTCCGTTGGCACCTGGCTGCAAACGCTCGACAAGCGAGGAATCGGCTGTTCCTTGTGCGCGAGTATCCGCTCGACTGTCGTCTCCCCGGTGTAAACGGGTTTCCCAGTCAGCAGGAAATAAAATGTGCAACCAAGGCTGTAAATATCAGAGCGATGATCGGCTAACCTGGTATTCCGTGCCTGTTCGGGGGCCATGTAATCAATGGTCCCCATGAAAATCTGACTGGAGGTGAGTTCGGTCTGCTCTCCGTTGGTGAGAATGTCCTCTGATGATTCCTGCAGGCGGGCCAGCCCCATATCCAGGATTTTCAGGTCTCCCTGATCATCGACTAAAATATTCGCTGGCTTTATATCCCGATGAATCACTCCCTGGGAATGGGCATAATTCAAGCCTTCCGCGATCTGCTGCAGACAATGTAACGCGTCTGCAAAATCAAGCGGTCCTGATTCCCGCACCAGTTGTGTGAGGCTCTCACCATCAATGTATTCGCAGATCAGATAATGGATTCCCTGTGATTCCCCTGCATCGTAAGCGGTTACAATATGGGGATGAGAGAGGCGAGCGGCGGTCTGCACTTCTCGCTCGAATCGCTTCAGCCGTTCCGGATTCTGATCCAAGTCCGCACGAATGACTTTGAGCGCCACAATCCGTTTCATCCGCCGATGAATGGCTTTATAAACCGTCCCCATGCCCCCTGAACCGATCGGTTCCAGAATCAGATATTCGCCAATCAACAACGGACGGCATTCCGGTTCAAGCAGCACCTGGCTCTGATAAGTCGTAAGACGACCGGACTGAGTCAGCAACTCTGCCATTTCATCTGCAGACGAAGGTAATTCAACCGTTTCGAGAATTTCAGTCAGTTCAGAGGCAGCCAGGACCCCGGACTGAATAATCCGCTCCCTGTAGGACTCTATGGAATTCCCCTGAAAGCCTGCTGACAGATCGTTCGCTTTTGAAGGTTTCAGTTCAGCTCTGGCCGTTCCAATCGTTTCCGATAACCAGTCCTGGTCCAGCAGGGGAAACGGCTGCAGATAGTCGCTGACCTGCGGAATGTCACCAGTCTGAATCCGGTGCTCGATTTCCAGTGGTATCAGTTCTTTTAGAATTACTTCGCGATATTCGACGGCAACATGATCCAGCCAATCTGTAATTGATGGTAGATCTCCCTGCCTGAGCTCTGTTTCGAACTGGTCACACAACTGATTGATTTTGAGCATCAGATCTGAAGGGAGCTGTTCGAAATCTGTTCCATTTCGCGACTTCACAAATTGCAATCCTCTTGCCAAAGACGGGTAATCAGCTGAAGCTTCCGTTCAATCGTACGACGGGCACAACCCAGCTGTTCGGCAATTTCAGTTGTAGTTTCCCCTTCCATTTTGGCTAACGCAACCTGTCTTAAGGTCGAATCGCCGGTTTTGTCCAATAAATCGAGCAGGCGTTCCAGCTCCTCGGCCAGTTGGACAGTGAATTCAGGGGAAGGTTGACTCTGAATAATCTGCTCAAAATCAACGGGAGAACTTTGTTTGTTGCGTTCTGATTCAGTGCCGCTGGAACCACTGCCTCCCCGTTTTTTCCGATTCTCATGACGTATCAGGTCAACGGACTTATGTGAGGTAATTGCCACCAGGAGCGGCCACAGGTTTTCTCGATCGGTAACCTGTGAAAAGCGGCCATTCTGCGCTCCCAGACAAAAACTTTTAAAAGCGCTGAGCGCGACATCTTCTTCATCAGCCACGGCGCGTGGTGCCCCCTGCAGCTTTCTGCGGGCCACTTCCACCATTTCCAGAAAATAGGATTCCCACAGTCGTTGCGCAGCGCGCGCATCGCCCGTTTTTAACTGATCAATCCACTGTGTGACTGTCTCTTCGATTAAAGACATTCGCGACTGTTTTCCTGAAAATGAAACTCTGTCTTGGAACACTGAATTATATCGTATGCTGAGACGGTGCAACAGCTTAGACCGCTTTTCCGTGAAACAGAAGTATTTTCACAAATTTTGTCGCAACTTCATATTTGCTGTCGAATCTCCTGCAGAGACTTGAACGACAAAGAGATGTTTTCTGAGTCGGAATATCGTGTCCCCTTCGACAGAGAGAATGAACATGCGAAAATCGCAAACTGGAATTACCCGACTGCTTTACTGGATGCTCATCATCCTCCTGATGGCAACATATTTCATTACCAACACTCAGGCCCAGTCCCGAAACAACACTAAAAATGATCTACAGCCGCTCAGCGATGACTTTGATGATCCTTCCACACTCAAAGACTGGAAGCGCATCTTTGAAACCGAACAGACAAAAGCCGATCAACTGGAACGGTTTGATATTTCGCAAACCCGTAAGGGCTGGATGGTCATGATGCCTTACAGCAGCACCTGGTATATGGATTACCGGGGAATCCTGGTCTACAAACAGATTAAGGGAGACTTTGTCGTCACATCCCAAATTCGCGTCGCCCGGCGGGGGGGAGATGGTGCACCGCGCAGCAATTATTCACTGGCAGGACTCATGATTCGGACCCCGCGACAGGTCACTCCCCAAACCTGGAAACCGGGTGGGGAAAACTACATCTTTCTTTCTTTAGGTGCTGCTAATCGTCCAGGAAGCTTTCAGTTTGAAGTCAAGACGACCGTCAACAGTCGCTCGAAACTCGCTGTTACGAACGCAGGCACACCGATGGCTCAGATTCAGATTGCCCGGATCGGCGATGATTTCATACTGCTGAAAAAGACTCCTGATGGAAACTGGAATATCCATCAGCGGTATCGTCGAACTGACATGCCCGCAGAACTACAGGTGGGACTGACTGTCTACACCGATTACAGTACCGCTTCCCGCTTACAGCCATTACAGCAAAATACACAGGTCATTAAGAACGGGCGCCCCGATCTGGTCGCGGGTTTTGACTATGTCCAGTTTCGACGCCCTCAAATTCCTGCAGAACTCAGCGGAAAAATACTCAGCGACCCCCGCGCTGTTTCTGATGCAGAACTCCTGCAGTTCCTGGGAGATCACGCCCTTAGTAAATAAGGTTATGTAACACTCTGGTGACTGAATTCGTCGCACTGTCGGTTTGCAATTGATTCCGTCTGGGGCTTATAATCTGCTTTGGTCTATCAATTTACGGAGTTTGTCCGTTCACATAGCTCTGAGCAAGCCCTCAGTGAATTTACGACAGGAGTCAGGCAGTATGCGCTTATTACCTCAATCACTTCTGATCCTCACCGGTTTAGCAATCACATTGCTTCCCGCCATCAGTCGTGCCGAAACGAAACCCACCAACGGCGTGCTGGTAGAAGCCGAAAGTTTTAATCAGCAAGGTGGCTGGAAACTCGATACGCAATTCATTCACATCATGGGGTCCCCTTATCTGCTCGCTCATGGGTTAGGGCAGCCCGTTGCTGATGCCGAGACCACGGTGAAATTACCGGAAACGGGAACCTATCGGGTTCTGGTCAGAACCAAAGACTGGGTCGCTCCCTGGAAAGCGCCTGGATCTCCCGGCCGATTCCAGTTGAAAATTGATGGACAGCCACTCAAAGAAACATTCGGTACGAAAGGCGCCAAATGGTTCTGGCACGATGGCGGGACCGTTGAGATTACGAAACCGGAAGTCAAACTCACCTTACATGATCTGACCGGTTTTGAGGGACGCTGCGATGCAATTCTGTTTACAAGAGATCTGAATTACCAGCCCCCCAATGATCTTTCTCCCATGGATCAGTGGCGTAAAAGCATGCTGGGACTGCCTGCGGAACCTGAAGTGACTGAGCCTTACGATCTGGTTGTCGTCGGTGGGGGATACTCTGGGATGGGCGCTGCCATTTCAGCCGCGCGTATGGGATGTAAAGTCGCCTTGATTCAGAATCGTCCGGTTCTGGGAGGTAATGGAAGCTCTGAAGTACGCGTCTGGGCACAGGGCCTGGTGCGTCGTGGTAAATATCCACATATTGGTGAAATCATCGCCGAATTCGCTGATTCCGCCGCCGCCTCTCCAGGGACCTATGAAGAGTATGGAGACAAGAAAAAAGAAGCCATCGTGCGGGCTGAGAAAAATATTGACCTCTTCCTGAACACGCATGCTTTCGCAGTCAAAAAAGAGGGAGACGCCATCCAGAGCGTTACTGCTTTCAATACCAAAACCAGTAAACGGACTGAGTTCCGCGGCAAACTGTTTGCTGACTGCACCGGTCATGCGGAAATCGGTTATCTCGCGGGCGCTGATTATTATACGCACGAAAAAGGCCACATGGGAATGAGTAACATGTGGACCTGGAAAGAAGCAGAACAGCCCCAATCTTTTCCTGAACTGGAATGGGCACTCAATCTGAACATGGACGATTTCCCCTACCCGAAACGCTTTCATGGCGAGTGGTTCTGGGAAAGTGGTTTTGACAAAGACCCCATTCAGGATCTGGAATCAATGCGGGACTGGAATTTCCGTGCAGTCTATGGTGCCTGGAACGCGATGAAGAATAAAGGGGGCAAGGACAAGCATGAGAACGCCGTGATGACCTGGATGGCCTATATAGGCGGTCCACGTGAATCCCGTATGCTTCGAGGGGATGTCATTCTGCGTCGGAAAGATATCGTCGCGAAAGTTGATTTTCCCGATGGATGCGTTCCCAGCACCTGGTCTATCGATCTGCATTACCCCAAGAAGCAGTATATGCAGAAGTATCCAGAAGATCCTTTCATTTCACAGGCCGTCTTTGATCGTAGCGTCGATCGTAAGCGTGGCTATCCGATTCCTTACCGCTGCTTCTACTCACGGAATGTGCCTAACCTGTTCATGGCGGGACGCTGCATCAGCGTAACGCATGAAGCGCTGGGTACAGTACGTGTGATGAAGACCGGTGGAATGATGGGAGAAGTCGTCGGGAAAGCAGCTGCAGTCTGTGTTGAGAAAGACTGTCAGCCGCGTGCTGTTTACACCGACTATTACAAAGACCTGGAAAAACTGATGGCCCGCAAGGGTATCGAACGGCGTGACACAGTCGATGGTAAGTTTTACACACCTGAAAACTCTCAGGAATTACCGCCAGTAATTGATCCCTACATTGATCCGGCAACCCTCCCCGGGATGGTCATCGACGATGAAAACGAAAACGTTCAGTTCGTAGGCAAGTGGACCAAGGGTGAAGGACTCAAGGGTTATATCGGCAACCACTATGTTTATCATGGGAAGGGTAAAAAAGCGGAAATCCACTTCAAATTTGAGGTCGCTAAAACCGGAAAATACGAAGTCCGCCTCGCTTATGGCCACCATGAAAACCGGGCGACGAACACGCCTGTGACAGTTCGCTCAGCCGATGAAACCAAGACCGTAAAGATTAACCAGCGGATCAAGCCTCCCCTGCCTCATGGTTTTATCTCACTGGGTACCTTCGAGTTTAAACAGGGGCAACCTGTCGAAGTCATCATGTCGAATACGGGTGTCGATGGTAATGTGCACGCTGATGCGATTCAGGTCCTTCCAGTAGACTGATTCACTCTGACTTTGCACAATCTGGGCACACAGAAGCCGCTTTACGCAACATCAACAGAGAAGTGAATCCCACCAGTGTCTGACTGGTGGGATTCTAAGAGAGAAGGATGACCGAGTTACCGCTAGTCTCTCAGCCTGCGCCACGCCCCCGGCCAGCCAGTCGTCTCAGATCTTTCTCATTGAAACTCTATCGTCTTACGGTCCTGATTCTGATTGTCTGGCTGATTCGCGATTACTACATCCGGATTCGTGTTCAAGGTAAGGCTCCCGTAGAACTGCATGAAGTGAAAGCTATCCTGCCCGAGGCAGATTCACTGAGTGTCGATCATTCAGACCGTATGGGGCTCTTTGTCCTTGATGAAAACAACCAAACCATCGGCTACGTCATCCGCACATCCCCCGTTTCCGATGAGATCATAGGTTATTGTGGTCCCTCCGATACCCTGGTCGTCTTTGAACAGAAAACGGGAAAAGTAGCAGGGCTGACGATTCGCTCGAGTGGCGATACGACCTCGCATGTCAATGATGTTCGCGCAAACCAGTACTTCATGGACCGCTGGAAAGAATATGCCTGGGACCAGATCGCGGGGCTCGATCTGGAACGAGGTGAAATTGAAGGGGTGTCCGGAGCGACGATGACCAGTATGGGACTGGCATACGCCATCCGAAATCGCATCCGATACTCAAAGCAGCAGGAGCAGTCTGTCACTCCCTTTCGTTTTGCAGCGAAAGATGCATTTTTGATCTCATTCATTATTGGGGCCTGCCTGCTGACGTTCACACGACTGAAGCGATTTCACTGGCTGCGAAAACTGTTCAAAGTCGCTGCGTTCATCTATCTGGGGTTCGTCACAGGAGATCTGCTGGCGGAATCTCTATTCGCCGGCTGGGCCAAATATTCGGTACCCTGGCGACAGCTTTCCGGTCTGGTCTTACTGGCCGGAGCTGCAATTCTGGTCCCCTGGAGTTCCCGGCGGAATATTTACTGCCAGACTTTATGCCCGCATGGTACAGCCCAGGAATTCCTGGGTAAAATTATTCCTCATCAAAAGAAATTAAAAATCAGACCTGATGTAAAACGGGCCCTGCGCTGGATCCCTGGCTTGCTGCTTGGCCTGATCCTGGTCATTATCTTCCTCAAACTTCCCGTTGATCTGGCAGAACTGGAGGCCTTCGACGCCTATCTGCTGACGTCCGCAGGCATCGCATCGATTCTCATCGCTATATCTGGACTGGTGGCGTCGATCTTTGTTCCACAGGCCTACTGCCATTATGGATGTCCCACGGGGACAATTTTTGAATTTGTTCGCTCACATGGCCGCGCCGATCATTTCGGAAAGAGTGATTTCGTAGCAGGCCTCTTTTTGATGCTGGCGCTGACCCTCAACCAGTATGCCGAACAGATCCAGCAACTGTTACTGCAATAGACTCAGTCACTAATACTTTCCGGTGGCATCATCTTTAATCTGGTGTCGCAGGAGCGCTTTACTCACGATATTGACCAGCTTTTGAGGCTTGTACGGCTTCTTGAGGAAATGCACTATCTCGGAGCCTTCCATCTGGTCAGAGATGTCGTTTTCACTGAGACCACTCGTCAGGATGACGGGAATATTGATCTGGAGTTCCTGGAGCTGCCTGAGAGTTTCGACGCCACTCATTCCGGGCATGGTCATATCCAGCAGGACCACGCTGATGGAGTCACGATTGCGTCCATAAACCTCAAGCCCCTGTGCGCCTGAGTTGGCAAGCAGTACGGAAAATCCAAAGCGTTTGAGCACGTTTGTCACCACATTACAGACCGCTTTATCATCGTCAATCACCAGGACATAACCCACATCGGCAGGCACTACAGGGTCGATCGTGCTATCCGAGTTAACTTCCTCTTCCGCTTCAGTCGAAACAGGAAGAATCACTCTGAAACAGGAACCACTCTCGACTGCAGATTGAACAAACAGTCCCCCATGGTGACCACGAATGATTCCGGATACCCCCGCCAGACCGAGCCCTCTGCCGGTGAATTTGGTAGTGAAAAAGGGATCGAACATTTTCGACTGACAGTCCGCATCCATTCCGCTTCCATTATCCTCGATTTCGAAGAAGACGAATCGTCCGGGGGTGACATTCTCGCAGAAATAGTAGTCAGCAAAGTCATCCTGCCCCAGCTCGAGTAATCCCGTCCGAACGTTGATTTTCCCGTCATCTTTCTGATTCTGAATGGCTTCGGAAGCATTGGTCAGCAGGTTTAAAACGACTTGTTCTATCTGACCGGTATCACCGTGAATCAGCAGAGACTCTTTTGACAGGTTCAGATCGATATGAGCATTGGGAGAAATGATTGTTTTCAGAATCTCTACCGTTTCCCGAATGATCTGATTCAGGTTAAATGTTGTCGTTAGAAATGTACGACGGCCAGAATAAGCCAGCAGCCGTTCGCAGATTTTGGTTGCATGTCGGGCTGCAATTTCAATGTTCTTCACATTCTGGCTGATGGGAGAAGTCTCCTGCAGTTCCATGAGCGCGAGATTGGTATTCCCGAGAATCGCCAGCAGCAGATTATTGAAATCATGTGCCACCCCTCCAGCAAGAACTCCCAGGCTTTCCAGTTTTTGTGCATGCAGCATCTGGGCATGCAACTGGTCTTTCTCTTCTTCCATCTGAATCCGATCAGTGATATCACGAATCACCTGAATATATCCGGTGATTTGATTATCTGAGCGGCGCAGGGGAGTGATGATTGTCTCCCCCTGGAATGAAGTGTCATCGGTCCTCAGGTATTCCAGAATAAAAGGTTTCAGCACGTGTGAATTGGGATAAGAAACCCGGTTGAACTGAGCCTGGTAGTCGGCCTCTGACTTGACGAGTTCCCTGATCGGTCTTCCCAGCAGATCCGCCTCTTTGCACCGAAAATGCAGCTGAATTGATTCATTGCACATGACGATATTATGACTGCGGTCAGTGACAATCATTACATCGGTCACTGAGTGAAAAATGGTCTGCAGCAGAATCCGCTGTCGATTTAACTGCTCGATCGTCTTCTTGCGGACGGTAACATCAATCGCCAGCCCGATACAGCCAATGATGTCCTCATGAGAGTTTCGCAATGGCTCGATATGAATATCCAGAATCGTGTTCTGCAACTTTTGTTCAAAACGAACGGACTCTCCTTTCAGAGTTCGCTCATGCATGGCCGTCATGTAATGGGACACTTCTTCTGATTCATGAAATTCATAAATCGGTTTTCCAACTGCTTCATCCGGCTGCAGCCCTAACTGAGTCAATCCTGCGCCGACAATTGAGGTATATTGATTCTCCTTGTCAGTGGTCCACAGAATCGCAGGGATCTGCTCCATGATGATCCGCAGACGTGCTTCATTCTGCAAACGAATCTGCTGGGAACGTTTCAAGTCATCGATATCAATATGAGTTCCAATGACCTGTACCGGCTTCTGTTGAGGGCTGTACGCTGCTACTTTTCCACGGGTCAGGATCCATTTCCACTCCCCCGCTTTCGTCTGCATGCGGATTTCTGCTTCGTAGGAAGTGCTCTTTCCATCCAAATAATCTTCCAGTAACTCAAGCGTTGGCTTGAGATCTTCCGGATGCACCAGGGATTGCCAGGCGGCATAGCTGGCAGCAAATTCCCCTGGTGTGTAGCCCAGCATGGTATACCATTTATCATCAAACCGGGCCTGTTTAGTGATCACATCATAGTCCCAGAGGCCGATTTCCGAACCACGGGCCGCCATGGTGATTCGCAGCTCACTCTCTTTCAGTTTGCGCTCTGCATACTCACGACTCAGTTCTGCTGCCGCCCGATAGGTGTAACTTTTAATGGCCGGGATTTCACAGAGGTCTTCATAGATAGGCCGGTCCCCCAACATCACGAGATGCCCCTGCACTGCACCATGTTTGTCGACCATAGGCAGGCTGAAATAGGATTCAATCTCATGTTCCTGCAGGAACAGATCTTCCGGATAATGTCGTGCTACATTCTGACAGACACTGTAAGGTTCCGTGCCGATCGCATCAGCACAGGGAGTCCCTTTGACCTCGTACTCAAAATCGGGAACCAGTTCTCCGTCGAAACAGGCCCCCACTGTCTGACACTTGCCTATTCGCTGGTTTCCCGGTTCAAAATGAAATGACTGATGTTTGACCAGCAGTACACATTTCAGATTCAAAGCTTCTGCAAGAGTCTTCACGAAACGTTTGAAAAACTCGTCGCCAGTAACATCACTGGTTGCGCTGGTCAGCAGGTGGTGTAACCGCTCGTTCTGACGTCTGGAGGTAATTTCATCGATCAACCAGAGACTGGATTTTTCTTGAGCAGGTAAAGTTACTTCACACAAACACTGATTGCCGTCATGACAACTGGACCAGAACTCTACCTGAGCAGGGTGTACGGCAGATTCTGGTAATGGATTCGGTTTCAGTGTCAGTAACCGTGTAACGTTTTCCTCGAAGACTTCCGGGTGATCTTCGGAGCTCCCTAACAAGGCATTGGCACGTTCATTGAAATACAGACTGCCAGTCTGCAGTAAGACGGCGCCCGAAGGAATACTTTCGAGTATTGATTTAATACAGGTCGTTTCACTCTCGGCAGAGTATGCATCTTTTCGCGGTTCAAGCGTATTCTGAGTCGAATCGATACGGAATTGATTTAGTTTCACTTTGCCGGAACCGAACTTGAACTTCATCCATACTACTCCCGGGTATCCTACTGATGCTCAAACAGTCAGCCTGCATTATACAACTCGTTTGCTCTATATAACATAGGTATGCGTATGCTACAAAATCGGGATTCGGTCCGATATCCCAAAATTCGATTCGCGATCGATTTGAATCATAAAAAACACCTGGTGCTCAAAGGTTCTGATTTGTAGCTGTCAGAGAGACCAGAGTTATAGAGACATCTCGATTTATAGTAGAGCGTATGGCGAATCCAGATGGCTAAGACGCCTGTCTGGCAGAGATTCAGAAATAGCAGGCGAATGCAGTGTGAAACCGACTTCACACTGTTTGAAAGGAAGGACTATAGCACCATCCCTGGCTGCTCTGCACTATAAGGTCGGTTTGGGAGCGACAAGCGGTGCGTTGTCGGCTTTTTGCTCTGGGACATAGGGATGCGTTTTCTGCCACTCTTTCCAGAATGGGGCGGCATGCGTATTTCGCCAGAGCGCCAGGGCGTTGCCCACATGGCTGTAGAAGGTGTATTTCTGCAGAATTTCCTCTTCTGAATGTGATGTGGTATTCCGAATGATCCACTTGGCCGCTTTCACAATCTGTTCATGAGGTGGATGCAGCTCTTTGGGGGCGATCGCCAGCCACTCCAAATGATGTCCGGTGGCAATCACGTTTTTATACTCAGGAATCTCTTCGGGATGCGTGAGAGCCGTTTTACCTTCCATCCAGTTTGCGGGCCAGTGTCCATCCTCAAACTGGCAGACGCTGATCAGATCACGCACTTTTTCCAGGTAAGCATAACCTTCCGCGCGAGCCGAGTCCGAAAGAATATCATACTCGTCATCCAGGCGAATCAGTAACATCACAGAGTACACGCGATGTGTACCGACGCAGACACCAAATCGCTTATCGCCGCGAATCAGTCGCTGGACAATCTGGTCAAACGAAATCGTGCGGCCTTCGCTCGTTTTCCACTGTTTTACCGGCGGAATCCAGAGACCAAAAGCCATCGCTGACCACTCTACTTCGGGTTCATCCAGATGAAAATCACGTAATGACTGCTGAATGACATCGTTCACGGTCATATCACGCTGTGCTGGTGCAAACACGTGCTCGTCACGATGAATGCCCGCTTCGGTCAAGGATGCCAGCCAGTGATCGTGATGTACCGAACCGCCGATCTCTGTTCCCCAGCGAATCGAAATCCCCGCAGGTTGATCTACGAGCAGGGGATCAGCTTCGTCTCCCCAGGACGCGAGGAAACGGGCGTGATCGATCAGGAAGTCCCGCATTTCGACTCCAGAGACGATACTTGGATCTTCAAAAGTCGATTGAATACTCCAGGTGCGCAGGGCATGTTCCACATGGTTGGGTTTCATATGCTTGCGTGGAAATTTAGGGCGTACCTGCTTCAATACCGCCGCCAGTTCCTCGTCTGTCACCACTGTCGGATCGTTGTAGAAGGGTTTTACCCGAAGTGGCAGTTCGCGTTCAATTTTCACTTCCGGATAGAAGGTTTCCTGCAGAAACACCTCATCGAATGACTGACGTGACTCGCGTGATCCCAGGGAGTAAGCAGCACCAAAGGCGATTACAACCACAACCTGAACAGCAATCAGAGTTTTAGAGGACAACTTGCGTGACTTCATGATAGATCTCAAAATAGGTGATTAAACTACGGAATAATTTCTGAAACGGATCGGTAATCGAAGGCTATTTAATGGGGTCTGCTCTTAATAGAACCACCGACCGACCGTCTTTATACCCCACGCGCCAGACGCCTTCTTTAGTCAGACTTTTCATCAGCGATTCCCGACGTGGCAGGTCCAGCACGATTGTGTTCACACCGTAACGATCCAGCAGCTCTTCTGTATCGCCAGCGCGATTACTGATCCTGAGGTAATGATTCCAGACTTCACGGGGCAGCAGATGCACGTGTGAATTGGCAAATATGTTTAGATTCTCGGGGCCCGCCCAGAGCAGGTAGTCTCCCAGTTCCATGGAATTAAAGAGCTGTCCCTGAATCTGCTTTTCTTTCAGATATTCGACTGCCCCAATCGGCGTATACTCGGAGACACTCCGCTTGAAATCAACCAGTTTCCCATGCAGCATGAAAGAGCCCATGGGAGTGATGGCAAAACAGATCCAGACCATACCGATCGACACAATCGTCCATTTCCCTGCACAGAAGACTTTGTCCCCCGAGGGATCTGCGAGTCGTTTTAATTTCCACCTGCAGATGGCAGCGCCGTGAATCGCCAGGTAATAAGCGGCTACGGGAGCCCACCAGATAATCATCCGGGAACTCCACATGGCGGAGACACCCAGTCCAACCAGGAGTAGCACTTCAGTTGTAGAAATACGCCGAGGTGTAAAGCGGCTGGCGATAACAAGAAGTAAAGCAATGAGCGCCGCAGTCTTGCCCTGATACATCCGCAACGTCAGCGGATTCCATTCGATCAGATCGGCCAGATTCGGATTTGACGAGAACGAAAAGACTTCGCTGTATAACTGCAATCCATAAGGGTTGAGCAGTACCGCGATTGCAGACACTTCCAGCAAAATCAGGTAGCGTCGGGTCCCACTGTCGCCCAGCATTGCCTTCCAGTTCCGCGCTTTCCAACTGACATCGACAGCACGGCCGACCAGAAAACAGCCGATCAGTCCCAGACCGACGGGGAACGAGCCATGTAGATTTGCCCAGAAAACAAACAGCAACGGGATCAGAACCCAGTTCGCCTTTTTCCAGGCTCGCGAGGTCATGCAGAAAAACAGCGTCACAAAACAGAGTAATCCGGCCAGTTGAGGGCGCACGATCCCCAGTTGTTTCCAGTCACATAACAGAAATCCTGCTACACAGAGCATGCTCCAGAAAAAGCTCCCGGTTCGCTGCTGGACACGGTACAGCAGGAGCGTCATACAAGCCGTAATGGCGGCTGCGTACAGAAACTTAATTCCCGCGACTCCCGCTATGTCGAACATTTTGAAAGCAGTAATCTGGCTGAGCCAGGCGGTATCGATGAATGACATTCCCGACGCCAGAGGCATAAAGGGTGCGAAATCGGGAATACTCCCTGTCTCCCAGATCAATCTGCCATAGGCCAAGTGTCCCCAGATATCGGTATGCCAGAGCGGCATCGAACTGAACAAGACAAAGGCCAGTGAAAGTACACAGACCGAGAAGAACGTGAACCGGGAAACGCGGACTGCTTCCGGAAAGCGATCGACGAGGACGGCATCCTCTTCGAGCTCTTCAGGGGAATTCTCGTTGGTGGACTCGTTTTGATTTTTCAAAGCAGTGGCCATAATCAATTGATCGTGATACGAGGTTTCTATTTACATCATAAGCGGCACCGGTTCAGCAGACGAGGTCGTTCCGTCAATTGCCTGATTCATCTCAAACCAGCGTGGGGAACGCATTAACAGAACCTGTAGCGCAGCATGACAGGAATTATGTGTATTGATAGCCTAGTTCAAACAGTCCTGCCACGGAAAAATCAGTTTGGTGAATCGAGACCGTCGCGAAAAATCAACATGTGCTGCTGTCGATTCTGACGCTTATAGGGGATAAAGCGATTCTGACGATTTCAGCACTGAATCAAAGGGTGACGCCTTCGACGGCACTCTGGGGAGAACCGGGATCTACGGGTGGCGCGGTCAAGTCCTGGGGCTTGAGAGTTCTGGTTTGCGGCCCCTGCTCTTTCAAGAACAGCAGTTCCTCCGCGGGACCTTTACCACCTCGCTCGGGAGCGAGATCAGTCTGCACCATTTCCACCTGTGCCAGTTGCAGACGGTCTGACCAGGCCTCAGACTCATCGCCAAAGATCTCGTCCACCATGGCCCGAGCCTGTGCTTTCTGGTCTTCGGAATGGAACTGTTTCCAGATCAACCTCGCCAGCTCTACACCTTTCTCATAGCTTCGATTCCGTTTGAGAGACTTGAGAATGGTCTCCCAGGAACCAAAGGGGACTGACTCGGTGCGATACAGACTCAACGCGAGTTCTGCGCCAATTTTTGGTTCGCCCGGTGACAGATCGACCCCTTGTTGTAAATAGGTGATCCGCTGCCCCAGGTCCTCGGTATGACGCGCCAGGTACCAGTAATACTTTCCATTCCAGTAAGGATGACAGACCAGCCAGGTCGCCGGGATTAAAGCCAGATGTAACGCGACAAACGCAAACCGGAACAGGCTCTTCCAACGCGAGTGATTGACCACCACCACTCCCGCCAGAAGTCCATACAGGAACCCGGTCACATGGGCGGCATTCGCAATATTCAGGATTCCCAGATAGGTCAGTACAAAACAGAGTAAGAGCCAGCCCAGGCCCCAGTGAATTTCTCGATCGGTAAAGACTTCAGCAATGTGCTCGTCGGTCTTACGCAACAGAATCAGCATACCAAACATCGCAAACGCGGCTCCCGACAACCCCACGGGATAGTGCTCCCAGTAGTACTCAGGCAGCAGGGATACGAATGTCGCGACAATCAGAAACAGCGCGTAAATCCAGTTACGTATTACCGGTTCAATCAGATGTCCCAGAAAGCCGATCGCGAGGCAGTTCATCACCAGATGCAGCAAATCTCCATGATGGAACCCGCTGACCAGAATCCGCCACCATTCTCCCGCCCAGAGATCGAAGGGTCCCCCCGTTGGATAATCCTTCTCTTCAATCAGCGGATGGTCGTGTACAAAGACCAGTGGCTGAACGGCTCCCAGTTTCCAGAGCGCATCATCAAAATCACTCTGACCAGCCGAATTGTGGTTGATGCGATAAACCTGAACGGCGATGAATAACCCGACTGCAATCGCGATAAAGGCTGCAGTGACAGGAAAGCGGGAACAGAAACTTTTGAGAGAATGCAACATTGACTCTTAATAAATAATCCGACAGGAACTTGGTTCACTTCTGCACAAGAATAGCTGATTTTCGCTGATTTGACACCTGAAAAGAAATCTCAGCCCGGGAACTTCATAAAAAAGATCGCTCTTCCCCCAATTCTCGATTTCCGCTACAAAATGTCACCCAAATCAAGAGATATTTTAACCTGAACAACATGCATTACTCCGGCTTAAATCGCATTCCCTGGTCCCTGCTCTGCTGCATCCTGATTCTGATGGGTTGTGGTCTGGCAGGAATTGCGCGCGGCGATGAACTGGCTGGACAGGGACATTATTTCCAGAAACAGTGTGTCTGGATCCTGATCTCACTTGCGGCACTGACCGGCACAATTCTGTTTCCCTACCGCAATCTGCGGAGCATCAGCTACCCCCTGTTTCTAATGACGCTGATCCTGCTGATAGCCGTCTTTTTCATTCCCGCCGTGAACGGTTCCCGACGCTGGATTCCGCTCGGTTTCTTTAAATTTCAACCCTCGGAACTGGCGAAGATCACGTACATCCTGGCTCTGGCCCATTATCTGATGTACCGCAAGAATTATCGACGGATCCCGGGTTTGATTGTCCCGTTCATACTGACCTGTGTCCCCGTTATTCTGATTCTACGTGAACCAGACCTGGGAACCTCCCTGCTGTTCTTCCCGATCCTGTTCGCCATGCTGTTTTCCGCAGGAGCCCGCCCACGGCACCTGATTACCATCGTGTTCCTGGGAATCTGTATGCTGCCACTCCTCTGGCTCCAGATGAATCCCGAGCAGAAATCTCGTATCGTGGCACTGTTCACACAGCGTGATGGAGGCGAGATGCCGCGTGGAGACGGCTACCACCTCTACCAGTCAAAGCAGATGTTGGCACTGGGGGGAGTCTGGGGAAGCGAGATTGCCGGAATGCCCGTCGATGATCCTGCGGCCTACCATCTGCCCGCGGGTCGTACCGACTTCATTTTCTGCCTGGTTGGCGAACGGTTTGGCATTATGGGCTGCCTGTTTGCGCTGGCGGTCTTCAGCTTTCTCTTTATCCGGGGATTGCAGATCGCGACAGCCACCCGCGAGCCCTTTGGGCGACTGGTCGCGGTGGGGATTGTTACCCTACTGGCATCGCAGACAATCATCAATACGGGAATGACCGTCGGCCTGATGCCCATCACCGGGATGACGCTTCCTCTGATGAGTTACGGCGGGACCAGTATGCTCAGCACCTGTCTTGCCTTGGGATTGCTGATCAATATCTGCATGCGACCCGGCTACGAAATTCACGCTGAACCATTCCGGTTCTAAGCCTCTCCCATTCCCCGGAGGTGCACTCAATTCAGTATCCGCTGCCTTGAGATTTCAAAATCACGCATTTTGTCCAGCCGTACACATTTCCGGCCATTTCAGGTTGGATACAATAGAGAATTAGCTCAACACAGAAGCCTGTTGAGAAATGATTCCAGCGCCTGATAAAGTTGTAACCAGAATGACCGAAGACCAAGAATTCAATTCTGCGCGATCCCGAATTGAAGCTGCCTTTGACCCGGAATTACTCTCCGCCGCTAGCCAGACATTAGCGGAACTACTGACGGCACATGCTCGTTCCCTGACTGAACCGGACACACCAGTGTTAAACTGGCAGTCTCCAGCAGAAAATCTGAAACAGGCACTGGAGCAATTGTTACAGGCGCCGACTGAAGAGAGTGTCGACTCCGATATTACAAATCGGATTCAGAATTTCCGCCTGCTGGCTAAGACGATGCTGGATCGGGGGCACAATCTGCAAAACCCCCGCTATATTGGTCATCAGGTACCGGCTTCCGTCCCTCTGGCCGGACTGTTTGATGCAATCACAGCTGTGACGAATCAGGTCATGGCGGTCTATGAAATGGGTCCCTGGGCTACCGCCGTCGAACTGGCCCTGATAGAGATGATTGGCACCGAAATTGGATTCACACCTGGTGAATTTACCGGACTGGTAACACATGGTGGCTCACTGGCCAACCTCACAGGCCTCCTGGCAGCCCGCAATCAGAGTTGCCCGGAAATCGGAACTCTGGGCCCTCAGGCACAACTGGATGCTGCTCCCGTCCTGCTTGTTTCCGCGGATGCCCACTACAGTGTAACCCGCTCAGCAAATATCCTGGGGATCGGAACCGAGCAGATTCTCAAGATACCCCTTGATGAACAACGTCGAATCCAACCTCAGGCTCTGGAAGAATTGATTCTGCAATGCAGATCGGAACAGCGGACGATCATCGCTGTGGTAGCCTGTGCCTGTGCGACTCCTATAGGAGCTTTCGATCCACTGGAACAGATCGCTGACCTGTGTGAAAAGTACAAGGTCTGGCTGCACGTCGATGCTGCCCATGGGGGCCCCACCTGTTTTTCAAAGCGTCACCGACACCTGACACGTGGTCTGCACCGGGCCGACAGTGTCGTATTTGACGCTCACAAAATGATGTTCATCCCCGCATTAAGCGCCTTTCTCTTTTTTAAGAACAAAGCGCACCGGTTCACTGCGTTTCAACAGCAGGCCCCTTATTTGTTCGATCCATCTGCCCCAGAAATCGCCGATTATGATCTGGGTTTGCGAACGATTGAGTGTACCAAACGTGCCAACAGCTACGCACTCTGGGGGACCTGGGCCCTGTTTGGAAAACAGCTCTTTGCCGATCTGGTTGACGTCACCTTCGAGACCGCACGTACGTTTCACAACCTGCTCAAAGAGATGCCGGACTTTGAAGCGGTGCATGATCCGCAGTGTAATATTGTTGTCTTTCGGTATTTGCCTGACTGGCTGGCAGCCCTGCCTCTGGAACAGCAGAATATGATTCACTTCCGAGTGCGACGCCAGATCATCGAATCCGGGGAATTCTACATTGTTCATTCCGTACTGGATGGTCAGGCAGCGTTTCGAATTACCGTGATGAATCCCCTCACGAAGGAATCGCACCTCAGACAACTGCTGAATTCGATTCAAACAAAAGTCGAAAAGTTCAGGGACACCATTCCTGCTTCTCCCCAGACCGATCATTGTGAACAGACTTGACAATTTGGGATCAGATCGAAAGAATCGTCGCTCGGAAAAGACAAGAACATTGTCACAGGTTATAATACAACCTGTTTTTAACGTTTCGATTGATATTACCAGTTTGTGAATTCGAATTCCAAACGGAGAGATGAGACCATGAGCGGCCCCATTGTTCGTACCGGTACAACTCCCAAGTTCTGGGAAAACTATGATAAAATCTTTGGTGAACCCGACAAAAAGGGAACCAAAAAGAAAGCAGCAAAGAAAAAAGGAAGTGCCAAGAAAAAAACAGCTTCCAAATCCGTCGCCAGCACAAAGAAAGCCCCAGCGAAGAAATCTCCGGCCAAAAAAGTAACCGCGAAAAAAACTCCAGCTAAAAAAGCTGCGAAGAAAAAAGCAAAGAAGAAATAACACGGTCAGGCGACTTGCGCAGTCCCTGTACCGGTTAAACCCGATGGCTTAATAAGGTGCTCAAGTTCAGTGACCTCTGAATCCACAGCGACTAAAACATCACCTCCAGCCATCCTGCTCATCCTGTTGATTGCCGGTTCCTTCGCCGTCGATTCCTTTCTCCGGTTTCCGATCCCCGGCACTAATGAGCCGCACTACCTCTGCAAGGCGAAACATTACTGGAATCCCCAATGGTGCGAAGGAGATTTCTTTCTTGAATCTTCCAACGCACACCGGTTCTTTTATCAGGTGATTGGATTCTTCACGCAGTGGCTCACACTGACACAGACAGTCGTCATTGCGCGACTGACGGGTTGTCTGCTGCTGGCGATCGGCTGGTTTCGGCTGCTGCGCGTATTGACCCCAGGAACCTGGTCTCCCCTGATCGCCGCTGCGCTCTATCTTGGCATCGCCGCCTTCGGCAACTTTTCAGGGGAATGGATTGTTGGCGGCATTGAATCCAAGGTGTTCGCTTATGGTTTTCTGTTTTTAGCTCTGGCCAATGCCTGTGAACAGCACTGGAATCGTGCCGGAGTTTATCTGGGGCTGACGATCTGCTGGCATCCCATTGTGGGAGTCTGGGGGCTGCTTTGTGCTCTCTTTGCGTTATTATGCTACGCGGTCGTACAGCGAAAGTCACTCAATCGAACTTCGCTGGGACTGACCACCAGCCAGGCCATTCCGGCCATCGGCTGGCTCATTCTATGTTCTCTGCCGGGATTGATCCCTGCATTGAGTCTGCTTCAGGGGGGGACTCCCCGGGAAGAATTTTCGGCGAACTTCATCCAGGTCTTTTACCGGCTCAAACACCACCTGGATCCCATGGACTTCGACACCTTCAGTTATCTTCTGTATGGATTGCTGCTCGTGGTCTGGTTTATATTACGTCGAAAGGAAAGCTCAGACTTTCAGTTTCGTTTCTTCCAGTATTTTATCGCGGGGACTCTAGGTCTGGCCTGTGTTGGACTTCTACTGGGAGCAGGACCACGCCCAGCGACTGATATGCCGTATTACGCTTTCCGAATGTCGCTATTGAAGTTTTATCCCTTTCGCCTGTTTGATTCACTGCTCCCCCTGGCGGTGACGGTTACAGTTATTAATGGGATCTACCAGCGTTGTTTCGCTCCCACAGAGAATGCTGCGGGAAGTCAACAGGGAAGTTCCCGACTTGCTGTCGTGACAGTCAGCCTGCTGAGCCTGGCTCTGTTTGGAGGAGTTTTCTATTCGGCATGGGCCAAACCCCCGGTCCACAAGATGACAGCGCAACAACGGTCAGACTGGCTGGATGCCTGCCACTGGATCGAAGAAAATACCCCCGAATCAGCCCTGTTTCTGACTCCAATCCACCAGTCTGATTTTAAGTGGTACGCACAACGCCCCGAATATGTAACCTATAAAGACTGTCCCCAGGACGCGCCAGGCATCGTGGAATGGAATCGAAGGCTGAAATACCTTCGAAAATGGGGACAGAATTACTATAATGAAGGCTTTGACGATGAAGGCCTGCAGGTGCTGAAACGGGAGACCGGAATCACTCATTTGCTGGTGAAACGCCTCGGCCCATTTAAAACCATCGAACCTGTTTATCAGAATCCAACCTATAAGATCTATCAACTTCCCTGAATCCTTCCACTTAATGGTTTCACTCATGCACACACAAGATCCCGCTGTCCTACGCCGCTCCTGGAAAATGACACTGTGCTCAACCGTCCTGTTGTTCGTCCTGTCTACCGCTCTAAAACCATTTGACTCATCGCTGCAGGCTCAGCCACCGTCGGTTAAAACGGGAGACTGGCCCTATTTTCTTGGACCAGAGCAAACAGGTATCTCTGCGGAAACCGGCCTGATCGATGAATTCCCCCGACAAGGCCCCCCCCTGCTCTGGGAGAAAAAAATCGGAACGGGTTACAGTGCTCCTTCGGTTCTGGGAAATCGACTCGTGATTCATCATCGGCCAGACGATGATGGGCCCGGCAAGGAAGTCATCGAATGCGTCGATGCCGAATCAGGAAAGCCGCTTTGGAAGTACGAGTACCCCTCTGACTTCCGTGATCCATATGGTTACAATAACGGCCCTCGCTGCTCTCCCCTGTTGACATCGAAGTACTGCTACACATTTGGGGCACAAGGCAAACTGTATTGCCTGACACTCGACAAGGGCAAAGAAGTCTGGCATCGTGATTGCCTGAAAGATTTCGACGTGCCTCCCGGCTTCTTCGGCGTTGGCGCCACCCCCATCATGGAAGGTGATAAACTGATTGTAATGGTTGGTGGAAAACCGAATTCCGGAATGGTCGCCTTCGATCCTGAAACGGGAAAAACACTCTGGCAGAACGTCGGCAAGGATGTGTGGGATGGAACTTCCACCGGCTGGGAACGACTTCCCGTATATAAGTGGCGGGGAAATGAAAAGCTTTCCAGCTACTCCTCACCAATTGCAGCGACGATTCACGGTAAGCGACACCTGCTGTGCCTGATGCGTCAGGGACTGGTTTCACTCAACCCCGACGATGGTTCCATCAATTTCAAATACTGGTTCCGTTCGCTGCTGCGAGACTCTGTGAATGCTGCCCGGCCCGTGGTCGTTGATGACAAGATCTTTTTGTCAGCAGCCTACCAGGTGGGATCGGCGCTGCTCGAAGTGAATCCGAATGGGAAGAGCTACAAAGAACTGTGGCGTGATCCCACCAACATGATGACGCACTGGTCGACCAGTATTTTTCACGACGGATATTTCTATGGTTTCAGCGGTCGTCACGAACGCGGGGCGACCATGCGGTGTGTGAAGCTCTCTGACGGAAAAGTCATGTGGGAAACCGATGGGACCTCACCGGTGGCAGACAAGGTCAAACCGAATCAGATCACCGGAAAATTTCAATGGATCGATACCGGCAAGCCGGCCCCCTGGCCTTTTTACGGACGTGGTTCAGCAATCCTGGCTGATAATAAATTCATCGTGCTGGGTGAACGCGGCACTCTGGCCATCGTAAAGGTAGACCCGGAAAAATTCAGTGAAGTCTGCCGGACCTCGTTCCCTCAGATCACCTACCCCGCGTGGGCAGCACCGGTACTGGCTCACAAGAAACTTTACCTGAGAAGTGAATCACACCTGATCTGTCTGGACTTTGCGAAAAAGTAAAATAGCTCTCGCGGACAACAACACAGGTGATTCAGAGGCTCAGATCAGCCTTCAGCGGACGGGGTTGGTTTCTCACTGGAATTCAGGTTCCAATGCGGCCCTGTCAGAGCATCCAACAGCTCGGAATAGGTGGGGCGTTCTTCCCCGTCGGTCAGCTTCAGGCTCTCGGGCATGTTTTCGGGTTCGTCTTTAACCCGCTGCACGTTCGCGCCCAGTGCTATCAGCTTCTCTTCGAGACATTCATAGCCCCGATCGAGATGATAAATCCGGCGAATGACGGTCTCGCCTTCAGCCGCCAGTCCTGCCAGGACCAGGGCCGCACTCGCTCTTAAATCGGATGCCATCACACAGGCACCACTCAGACGGGAAACACCATTCAGAATCGCACTGGCCGACTCCCGTCGGATTTTCGCTCCCATGCGGGCCAGCTCCGAAGCATGCATAAAACGATCGGGAAAAACTTTATCAGTCACAATACTGATCCCCGGCACACAGGCCAAAAGTGACATCAGCTGTGCCTGGACGTCCGTGGGAATTCCCGGGTAGGGCAAGGCGATACAATCCACCGATTTCAGGGGTTGAGTAACCTTCACCCAGACGGACTGTCTGCGTTCCGGCTGCTGGGGGTACTCCAGTTGAATCGTCACTCCAATTTCACGCAGTTTTTCCATGACTGCGGTAATATGATCCGGGCGAACTTCGTTTAACTGCACATCACCGCCGGTCATCGCAGCTGCAATCATCAGCGTGGCAGCTTCAATACGGTCCGGTATGACTTCGTGCTCGACTGCCTGCAGACGCTCCACTCCCTCGATCTTCAGGAAGGGAGTACCCAACCCCTCGATACGCGCCCCGCAAGCATTGAGGAAGTTACCCACATCGACAACTTCCGGCTCACAGGCAGCCGACTCAATGGTTGTCGTTCCCTCAGCCAGGGTAGCGGCGATCATCACGTTACAGGTACCGGTAACGGTGCTTCCGAATGCTCCCCCCAGAAAAATATTGGCGCCACGTAAGCGGTCGGCACGAGCGATCACGTATCCGCGATCGACACGAATTTGTGCTCCCAGAGCAGCCAGCCCTTTGAGATGCAAGTCAATCGGGCGATCACCGATGTTACAGCCGCCCGGCAGAGAGACACATGCCATCCGTCGTTTCGCGAGTAAAGGGCCGAGCACGCAGACACTGGCCCGCATACGCCGGACCAGATCATAGTCGGCAATGCAGGCACTTTCATCGACGGTCTTCAGATGCAGCAGACCAGACTCATCGCGCTGCACGTCCATCCCTAAAGAGCCTAATACCCGGGACTGTGTCGTCACATCAACCAGATTGGGAATGGAGCTTAAAGTCGTTTCCCCCTCGCAGGCCAGTGCAGCCGCCATTAATGGCAATGCTGAGTTTTTCGCACCGCTGACTGTAACACTGCCGGAAAGCCGTTCGCCTCCGCGAACGATAAACATATCCATCCCTGGATCTCCTGGAGTTGACTGGATGAAATTGGGGTCAGGACAGTATAGGTAAAGCCTTTATTTTAAGATAGGCATTTTTGCGCAACGATCACCCGGGATCGATTTGCCAGATCTGCTTTCACTCTGATATTCCGATAATTTCCGAATGTCGTAAGTATTTCTCTCAAAGAGGTTTCCTGCTCAGGCGAAAATTCCAGCAACAGGAATCCCCCTTCTTTCAGATAAGGAATCGCTGATTGAATGATCTTCCGATAAAAGTCGAGGCCGTCCGCTCCCCCCGCGAGAGCCAGTCGCGGTTCGTGTTGACGCACATCGGCATCCAGTGTTTCGATTTCGGCATCGGGAATATAGGGGGGGTTGCTGGCAATCAGATCAAACTGCCCCTCAGCGGGAAGCTGTTCGAAACAGTCGCTTAACAGAAACTGAATTTGCCCCAGCAGGCCATTACTCTCAGCATTCTTCTGCGCGATAGCCAGAGCCGGCTCGCTGATGTCCGTCGCCAGAAAGGAAGCGGCAGGACAGTTTGCTGCAGCTGCGATCGCGACACATCCACTTCCGGTACATAAATCGAGGATCCGGGGAGAAGTCAGTTTCTGTGCTTCTTCGACCAGTTCCATGACCAGGGTTTCGGTGTCCGGACGCGGGATCAGCACATTCTGATCGACATAAAAATCGAGCCCGAAGAATTCCCGCTTGCCTACCAGGTATGCCACCGGTTCGGCATGAGAGCGACGTTGAACCAGCGAACGCATTGTTGCCCGCTGCTCTTCGGTCACGATATCTTCGTAATTGGTGTAGAGCCGAATCCGCTCACAATTACGTGCAAACGCCAGCAGGACCTCCGCATCCAGACGGGGAGAATCACTGCCATGCTTCGCCAGATGGCTTGTGGTCCAGTCCAGGATGCGACGCACGGTCCACGGTTCTGCAGATGCATTCGAACCGACTTCCTGAGATGGGGAGTTATCTGTCACGTCACGATCCATCGAACTGCCTGTCAGTCAGAAACTGAAGCAGCCACGCTTTAATTATTTTTTGGCGCTGTCACCCAGCAGACGCTCTTCGCGGTCAAACTGTAACAGTGCGTTGATCAGCTCATCCAGATCACCCTGCATGATCTGATCCAGCTTGTACAGAGAAAGGTTGATCCGGTGATCCGTCACTCGTCCCTGCGGAAAGTTGTAAGTCCGGATACGCTGGCTGCGGTCACCTGAACCAATCAACGTCCGTCGCTGATCAGCACGCTCTGCAGCGGCCTGCTGCTGCATCTGTTCGAGCACCCGACTGCGGAGCACGCGCATCGCTTTGGCTTTGTTCTTGTGTTGGCTTTTTTCATCCTGACACTGCACGACCGTGCCTGTCGGCAAGTGCGTAATGCGGACGGCACTTTCAGTCTTGTTGACTTTCTGTCCCCCCGGGCCACTGGCGTGGAAAGTATCCAGGCGGATATCGTCCGGTTTGATTTCCACTTCCACTTCACTGGCTTCGGGCAGCACAGCGACAGTCGCGGCACTCGTGTGGACACGCCCCTGTGTTTCTGTTTCCGGAACACGCTGCACCCGATGACCGCCACTCTCAAACTGCAGACGGTGGTAAGCGCCCTCTCCGGAAATGGAGAATGTGACTTCCTTGACGCCCCCAAGTTCGGTCGCACTCAGGTTCAGTACTTCTGTCTTCCAGCCCTTCTGGGCTTCGACGAAGTGCTGGTACATCTGGAACAGCTCACTGGCAAACAGCGCGGCTTCATCCCCGCCGGCACCAGCGCGGATTTCCATAATCAGACCGCCACGCGTAATCGAATCGCCGGCAACAACCAGGTCTTCCAGATCTTTGGTGTGCTTTTCATGTTCTTCGCACAGTTGATCCAGTTCTTTCTGTGCGTAGGCTTTGGCGTCCGGGTCGGTTTCTTCCTCGAGCATTTCCTGCGCGACTTCAATATCCTCTTCACGGGTATTGAACGCACGGACTTCCTGAGCGACTTTGGCCAGACCGCCATACTCGCGTTGAACTTCGACCAGCTTGGTGGTGTTTGTCAGTACCTCTGGATCCTGCAGCTGTTTTTCCAGCTCTTCGAAACGTTCCAGTTTGGCCTGCAGAGTGGGAAACTTCATGACCCCGAATCCACGATTAAGACCGCCTGATTATGAGTGACCTGGTCATCCATGTGACCACAGTCGCGAGTGAATCAGACTAAAAGAAGTATTTGAGACGACCATGTATTAAACGAGGCTCATACGGACAATCCGCAGAGCCTCAGTTTGAAATCGATGAGTCAGGCCGCTACTCGGCTTCTTTCTTGTCTTCCCCTTCGGATGCGTTGCGCTTGTCCCAGTTGTATTTTTTCTGGAACTTTTCAACCCGACCGGCACTGTCGACGAACTTCATCTTACCGGTGTAGAAAGGGTGCGACTTGGAGCTGATTTCAACTGCAACGACCGGGTAAGTATTGCCATCTTCCCATTCGATGGTGGACTTTGAGGTCGCGGTAGACTGAATCATAAATGCATCACCAGTCGAAGTATCCTTAAATACGACCGGATGATAATCGGGATGAATGTCTTTTTTCATTTTCTCAGTTTCTTTGTTACCTAATAACCTGTTCAATCTTACGGACTGACTGCTGACAATCCGACGTGGGGGCACTTTGAATCCACAACTGTCCCGGCCTGTCTACTCCTTCATCAGGACCGGACAAGACCTCGTTCTGTTTCACAAGTCTGTTCCAGTAGACTTCACGTCTGCAGACTCGGATTCCTAAAATCTGGAAACAAAACGGCTTATAGAATTCTCGCTTTACGAAACAACACAGTTTACGTTCCGCCAGTCTAATGAGCAAGCGCAAAGGCCCCATCAGCCAAATTCACATAATCTGTTACATAACATAATGTTACATCATATCCAACCGGTAATTCTCGACTGATTCCGGTCATTTTTTCAGATTTTTAACCAATGAGTCGAGATTCGCCTGATAAGCAGTTAACCCAGCACGTTCAATCACCTCTCAGCATATCCTGGCTGTTCAATTCTGTTCACGAGGGATTCCTGAAGTGAGATAACTCTCTATCTGTTTTGAAATTCAAATGTTAAGTAACTTGGCCTGCTGCAGCTGAGCGTTTAGAGTTAAGGAAGTTTTTGAGCGATAGCTCCTCTTTCTCATTTCTCCTGCAGGAACACCAAAGATGACACAGGCGTTGAACTGGAACAGTCAGAATCTGACACACGGCTGGCAGCGGGGCGTCACCGCATTCTACTACGGACTTGGCTTCTCTGATGCAGATTTTGACAAGGCGCAGATCGGGATTGGTGTTCCCCTGCTGGATGGCAACCTCTGTAATGTTCACGCTTATTCACTGGCAAAAACGATCGCCGAAGGATGTCAGTCCGCAGATATGATCGGCCTTCCTTTCGGAACGCCGGCTGTCAGTGACAACATCACTCAGGGACAGGAAGGGGGCAATGCGAGTCTGCCTTCGCGGAATATGATTGCCAATGCAGCCGAATGCGTTGTCAGTGCCCACTCCTATGACGCCCTGATCGGCCTGCATAACTGCGATAAAAACGGGCCTGGTTTTGCGATGGCTCTCGCCCGGATGAACTACCCCGGCCTGATCGTCAGTGGCGGAAGTATTATGCCGGGCTGCCACAAAGGACAGGATATTTCCATTCTCGACGTCTATGACTCTCAGGCAGCTGCTTCCGTTGGGGCCATCGAGAAATCGGAAGCAGACGAAATCCTGCGGACGGCCTGCCCCGGACCGGGAGGCTGTGGTATCGCTGCCTCTTTCAATACCTGGGGAATTGCGTTGGAAGCCATCGGACTCATGCTCCCCTTCAGCAGTTCGACTCCCGCCATCGACAACGCCAAAAAAGACGAATGCCTGAATGTGGCAGCTGCTGTCAAACACCTGCTGGCAGAAAATATTCGGCCGCGTGATATTCTGACTCGTAAAGCTTTTGAGAACGCTGCCGCTACCATTGCGGCCATTGGTGGCTCAACCAACGGTATTCTCCACCTGCTGGCGCTGGCCCGTGAAGCGGGAGTGGACTTCCAGCTGCAGGACATTCAGCAGATCCTCAAAAAGACCCCCGTGTACTGCAGCTTCGCCCCCCGCGGCAAAAAAACGATGGTAGACCTGCATCACCTGGGTGGGACTCCGCTACTGCTCAAACACCTTTTAAAGGCAGGCATCATCGATGGCAATTGCCTGACCGTTACCGGTAAAACACTGGCCGAAAACCTGGCAGAGATCGGCGATGTCCCCGCAGATCAGGATCTGATTGCCCCCCTCGATCAGCCTTATAAAGAGTACGCCGACATGCAGATCTGCTTCGGCAATCTGGCACCGGGGGGAATCGTGTTTAAGGTTTCCAGCATGCAGGAATCGCATTTTACCGGCGTTGCCTGCTGTTTTGATGAAGCCAAAGGCGTTGTTGATGCCGTCGAAGCCGGTCAGATTAAACCAGGGAGCGTGATCGTACTCCGCAACCTGGGTCCGGTTGCCTCGGGGATGCCTGAAGTGCTGGTTGCGACTGCCGCTCTGACCGTCCCTGAACTTGATGGAAAAGTTGCCTTCATCTCAGACACGCGTGTCTCGGGAGTCTCGCATGGCGCGATCGGCGTACACTGTTCCCCCGAAGCTGCTGTCGGCGGTCCAATCGGTCTGGTACAGGATGGCGATGAAATCTCGTTTGATCTGCTGGCAGGAACGATTCAGCTGGGAATCAGTGATGAAGAATTTCAAAAGCGAGAAGCTGCTTTAACCATCAAACCAGTTCAGCATACCCGAGGTTATCTGGCCGATTTTTCAGCCACTACTTCTCAGGCACACCACGGTTGCGTGAGCAAGGCGCTGCTCCCCGACTGCGAATGAACGGAACTCTGAGACGAAATCATAACAGGAGGAAAACCTAACAGTATGAATAATTCCGCAGCTTTCCCTGAGGACCTGCTCCAGACACTGGAAGAATACCAACAGACACATCTGCTGACCTGGTGGAGCGAACTTGAGCCCGCACAACAGGCGGAACTGGTGAAACAGATTCGTGAAATCAATTTCGCGCAAATCCAGCGACTCTATTCTCCGAGCAGCGCCAGTTCAGAAGAGTCTCCTGCAGAGAAAGCCGAACGGGCCACTCGTCCTGCCACGGTGGTCCGGCTGGCAGACCGCGAATCAGATTCAGCGGAATTGTCAAAGGCCACTGCGACAGGTAAACAGTGTCTGTCTGAGGGAAAAGTGGGAGCCATCCTGGTGGCTGGCGGTCAGGGCTCTCGTCTCGGCTTCCCCCATCCCAAAGGTATGTATCCGGTTGGTCCCGTCCGACAGACATCGCTGTTTCAGATTCTGGTCGAACAGTTACGGACCCGTGCGAAGCAGGCAGGTCAGCCAATCAGCTATTTCATCATGACCAGCGATGCGACCCACGACGATACCGTTGCCTACTTTCAGCAGAATCAGAATTTTGGACTTGCAGATGAGAACCTGTATTTCTTCAAGCAGGGCACAATGCCAGCCGTTGATGCAGAGACCGGCAAAATTCTGCTGGAAAGTAAACACCACATCGCCGTCAGTCCGGACGGACATGGTGGGATGCTGGCCGCGCTCAAGAACTCCGGCATGTTTGATGTGATGCGTGAGCAGGGAATCGATACCCTGTACTACCATCAGGTGGATAACCCGACCGCCATCGTCTGCGACCCCGCGTTTCTGGGTTATCATCTCCAGCGGAATGCGGAAGTCTCGGTGAAAGTGGTTTCGAAACGCTCTGCTGATGAGAAAATGGGCGTGGTCTGTGATGTGGATCAGAAGACACAGATCATTGAATACAGTGACCTGCCATCCCACATCGCGGAGCGAACGGATGAAGCGGGACAGTTACTGCACTGGGCCGGGAGCACTGCGATCCATGTCTTCAATCGTGATTTCCTGGAACAGATAGCGGACAACGACGATCAGTTCCCGTTCCACCGGGCCAATAAGAAAGTTCCGCATATTGATGTTTCCGGTTCACAGATTACACCTGAGGAGCCGAATGCTATCAAATTTGAACGATTCATTTTCGATGTACTGCCGGTCGCGGATACCGTTCTGGTCTATGAAATCGATCGAGAACGAGAATTCAATCCTCTGAAAAACGCCGAAGGCCAGGATTCGCCCGCAACGGTCCATGCCGCCCTGAATCGGATCGCCAGGGAATGGCTCACTGCCTGCGGAGTTGAGGTTCCCGGGGACTGTCCGGTTGAAATCAGCCCACTGCTCGCCCTCGATGAAGATGATCTCAAATCAAAAGTTTCCGCGGACCTGATGATCAATGGCCCCCTCTACCTCGGAGAATAACAGCCCGGAGCCAGCCTGAGCTGGCAGGGACTCGCATCTGGAGAAACGAAAATGCTGCATACGGTGGTCATGGCGGGGGGAAGCGGTACGCGTTTCTGGCCTCAGAGTCGCAAAGCGATGCCCAAGCAACTGCTCAGACTGATAGGCGAGGAGACGATGATCCAGGAGACCGTCGGTCGCTGTCGTCCGCTGTCGGAAGCTGAGCAGACCTGGATCGCCACCAATGCGACACTGGCACCGGAAATCCAGCAACAGCTTCCCCAGTTGACGGCGGATCATATTCTGGTCGAGCCAGCCCCTCGAAACACAGCACCCTGTATCGGGCTGGCTGCCATTCATCTACTGAAACAGGATCCCGAAGCGATCATGCTGGTGGTTTCCTCGGATCATGTGATTCAGCCCGCGTCCGGCTTTCAACAGACAGTCCAGCATGCAGTCAATCTGGTAAATGCGGAGCCTGAGCGTCTGGTTCTGATTGGAGTCCCCCCGAATGCACCTGCAACCGGGTACGGATATATTCAGACGGGTACGAGAATCAAAGAGGAAGCAGGACCGGCGATGCAGGTCGCCGCTTTCAAAGAAAAACCAGATCTGGAAACCGCACAGCAGTATCTCGACAGTGGTGAATATCTCTGGAACTGTGGTATCTTCGTCTGGAAAGCACAGACGATTCTGGAATCCCTGAAACATCGGGAACCGGAAATGTACGAGGCATTGAATCGTATTGCCGACGCCATTGGTTCTGCTGAATATGAATCGGTTCTCACAGCAGAGTTTAGTGCGATGAACTCCATATCAATCGACTATGCAGTTCTGGAACACTCGAAAACAACGCTGGCAGTCGTGCCGGCTGAATTTGAATGGGACGATGTCGGCAACTGGAGTACGCTGCAGAAGTATTTCCCCTCAGATGAGCAGGGAAATACGGTAGTGGGTCTGCACTGCGGCATTGAAACATCGAACTGCATCATTCGCACGACAGACGATCATCTGGTGGCGACTTTCGGTGTGAGCAATTCCCTGATTGTGCATACGCCTGACGCGACACTAATCGCCCCGCGAGATGATGAAGCAGCTATCAAAGATCTGGTGAACGCCTTGAAGGAGCGAGGTTATGAACAATACCTCTGAGACAGAGGGAACGGGCGAATCGGAGTTCCCCACGAAGGGCCGATTGCTGGGCCTGGACTACGGTACCAAACGGGTTGGCATTGCGATCTCGACGGCAGAACAGAATATTTCGAGCCCGCTGGATAATTATACGCGGCAGTCTGTCGAGCAGGACCAGAAGCACCTGCAGAAAATCATTTCGGAGTACCAGTGCAAGGGACTGGTAGTCGGGCTGCCCGTGCACATGAGCGGAGATGAGGGCCAGAAAGCCAAAGAGGCCCGCCGATTTGGCGACTGGATCAGTCAGTTTGCCGGGATTCCGGTACGCTACTGGGATGAGCGTTATTCATCCGCCACTGCCGAGGAATTCCTGATGAATATGAACATCAGTCGGAACAAACGAAAAGCCTACCTCGATAAACTGGCCGCTCAGATCATCCTGCAGTCGTTTCTAGACAGTCCGAATCGCGATCAAAAACCGGAATCTTTTTGACTCCCACCGACGCTGTTTCCCTATAATGGACGAAACCTCTTTGGGTACAGAAGCATGTCAGATCAGAAACACGAACGGTCATTAATGAAACACCAGCCCCTGGATCGTGAAGAATACATCGAACAGGTCTACTTCTTCCGTAACTATCGTGAGCGGCTGGAAGACGCGGTCCCTTCACAAGTAATCCTGGCGACGATCTACGAAGAGATTCTGGCAACGACGAAATTGCCGATGGCGATTGATTTTCTGAAAGGGGAATTGCTGCTCACCGGTCGTATCTCCGACGGAATGCAGAAGCTTTCGCATTACTTCACTCCTTTTCAGGCGTTCATTCTCAAAAGTGCCGAAGAAGAGAAATCCAAGTTTGATCAGAAGACGGCACTGATGGTTCTGGAACGTGAGGCCGAGTATCGCTCAGAAAACTCCAGCAGTGCCGGACTGTTTATCTACCAGTTTGAATGCATCTCGCGAAACCGGCTGGGCTATCATCTCGGCCTGGAAGCAATCTCACAGGACACACAGTACAACGCCGACTGGGCGGAATGGATTCGCAAACTCAAGATCCAGCTGGGCTCGGTCGATTTTGCAGATCTACTCTATTTAAGATCCCAGCATTTTGTCGATGAACAGAAACGCATCCCGGGGAACGCAGACTTTGAGCCTTCGTACCCAATTCTGTTCAGTGTGCAGGACGGACGGATTGCCAAGGCAAACCGCAACCGTGATCCCCTGTATATGTTCGCGGCTTTGCAGCGCCAACTGGGCTACCCCAAGGTTCCCCGCAGCCTGGCCAAACCGGATAAACCTGTATTTCATCCCGCCTTAGAAGCAAGGCTGCACAAAATTGAAATGCGTCTGCAACTGATCGACGCAGAGCTCAAAGGGAAATTCGATTTGAAACAGTTCATGGTCAAAGACAAGAAATTTGATGATCTCGACCTGAACAAAAACCTGTAAACATCAGACCATATATTTGCCCGGTTTTCTGATTATCACTTGTCAAAGACCAGCCTGATTACCTAATATAATCATATCGAAGCTGTACTTATCGCATGATCAGGCGCAACTGATCAGTAAACTGGAAAGTTTCTTGAGAATTTAACGCATCGACTATGTCTCATTAACATTCAGGAGGTACTATCCGCCCAGCTTTGTTACACGTTCCCGCCTAAAACCACTTGAGAAATGCCTTTGATTTCCCACCTTTAACCTACACCCACCTTATGTAGGACAGTTAGAAAGGCTCACGAAAATGTCTACAATCACTATTGATGCGCCTGAAGCGCGCCCACTGTATCCATCCACAACTGCTCACCACCAGACACAATTTCAGTCGATTTTTAAAACCATTATCTGGTCTGCTGGTGTGATTTTATTCTGTCTGGCGATGTTTGATTTTTATGCCCAGACTTACGCACATGAGACCGAGATTGCTTTGCAGAAAGCCCAGGCTGCTAAGCTCGATCTCAACAAAGACCTGAGAATGTCTGATATCACTCCGTTCATTTCAGGTTCTCCCAGCATCAGCACTCTGCCTGCTGACCGCTACACTCACATGTGCAAGGAAATGAAGCAATATACCTGGAACGGGTTCTTCAAAACCTACACTCTGTCGCTCTATGTTGGTCTGGGTGAAAACCCATCGATCGACTTCGTGCATGGCCCCGGCGACGTGGTCGAAGCGAAAAAGAGACCACGTGCTCCTCAGATTAGAAAATTAAAAATCTGATTTAAACCGGCACTGGTTGAACATCAGCCTTGAGCAGACTATAACGACTGCTCAAGGCTTTTTTTATTGATCAAATTATGCAGACACTGCGATTGCTCACACATCGGCTACGACTCAGAACAGCAAGAAAGAATCATGGAACGCATCGAAGGCCATCTCTATGACTATCCGAAATACTACGATCTGATCTTTGGTGATGACTGGAAAGCGGAATTTGACTTTCTGCAGAACTGTTTTAAAAAACATGCCACACGCAAAGTCAAAAGCCTGTTCGAGCCTGCCTGCGGGACCGGGCGACTGTTGATTAAACTGGCCCAGGCTGGTTACAAAGTCGCCGGCAATGATCTCAACCAGCATGCGATCAAATACTGCAATGATCGTCTGGAACGCGGCGGTTTTCCCCGTTCTGCAGAACTGGGGGACATGTCTGACTTCAAACTCAAACGCCCCGTGGACGCTGCATTCAACACGATTAACAGCTTCCGTCATCTGCCCAGTGAAGCCACAGCTGAAAATCATCTGAAATGCGTGACCGAGGCCCTGAAACCCGGAGGCCTGTATATCCTGGGACTGCATCTGACCCCCACCAAAGGGGAACCCATGCAGAGCGAGAGCTGGTCAGCGCGGAGAGGCAATCTGCAGATCAACTCACATATGCAGTCGATCTGGACGGATCTGAAAAAGCGGAACGAACACCTCGAAATGACGTTCGACGTTTACACGCCGTCGCGCCAGTTTCAGTTGTTTGATACGATGGACTACCGCACCTACACCGCACCGCAGTTCAAAAAGCTGCTGTCCAAAGTTCCGGAGCTGGAAGTGGTCGAGCTCTACGACTTCATGTATGAGATGGATTTCACCATCGAAATCGATGCTCGTACCGAAGATGTCGTTTTTATTCTGAGAAAGAAATAGTCGACATTCACAACTCAGCTCAAGCAGCGATTAACCTTCGCTGGCTTCTGCGTTCGGAATGACGCGGGTACCGATATTCTCACCCGCGACAGCCTTCTCGATGTTCCCGGTCTTACGGAAGTTGAATACCAGAATTGGAATGCCGTGTTCCATGCAGTGATGCAGAGCCTGGGCATCCATGACCTGCAGGTTTTTGTGCAACACGTCCTGGTAACTGATTTCCGAGAAGCGAACAGCATGCGGGTTCTTTTCAGGATCGTCCGAATAGATACCATCAACCTTGGTGGCTTTGAGCAGGATATCAGCGTCAATTTCACGCGAACGCAGTGCAGCAGCCGTGTCGGTCGTCACAAAGGGACTTCCTGTTCCAGCAGCCAGAATTACGACGCGCCCTTTTTCCAGGTGACGGATGCAGCGTCTTCGGATGAACGGTTCGGCAACCCCTTCCATGCGGATGGCGGTCTGCAGGCGAGTTGCCACTCCAGCCATCTCCAAAGCATCCTGCAGTGCCAGACCGTTGATAACGGTTGCCAGCATCCCCATGTAATGAGCAGTGGCCGGGTTGATCGAACCGCTGGAAGAGGAGAACTGCTTACCCCGCAGAATGTTTCCCCCACCACAGACGATCGCCAGCTGCACTCCAGAGTCAACCAGCCGTTTGATCTGAGCGGAAATGGATTCCAGCTCCGACATGCTGATGCCCCCTTCTCCATCGCGGCAGAAAACTTCACCGCTCAATTTAAGCAGAACACGCTGGTAGGCAGGTTTCAACAGGGGAGCAGGAGAATCGTTCATCCTTGGATTCCTCGATGTCAGAGAGGTTGCAGAAAGTGGGTATTGAGTTCAGTCAGTGTAGAAAAAGACGCACGCGCGCCCGGGGCACGCATGCGTCTTTCAGTTTATGTTATTAGCCGCCAATCGCCCAACGGGTGAATGAAACAGCTTCCAGTCCTTTTTCTGCCAGAGCCTGGCTGACGGTCTTGGAATCATCAACGGCAAACGGCTGATAAACCAGAACGCCCTGTTCAACAAAGAAAGTCTTCATCCGGCCATCAACGATTTTCTCGATGATGTTATCCGGCTTGCCTGTCGCTTTTGCTTCGTCGACCAGACGGGTCCGCTCTTCTGCAACAACAGCAGAATCCAGTTCGTCTTCTTTAACAACTGTCGGCTTCAAAGCGGCGATGTGCATTGCAACGCCACGCAGCAGATCTGCGTCTGCAGTCTCACCAGCAGCCTGGAACAGAACGCCGGTCTTACCATCATGGTGCACATAGCTGCCGCTGGGAGCTTTAGCTCGTGCGATTTTAGAAACGACGATCTTTTCGCGGATCTTATTCAGCATATCCATGAAGTCGTCGTTGAGAGTTTTGCCAGCTGTCTTTTCGGAGTCGAGTTTCAGCAGGTCTTCAACGGTGTTGACTTCCGGGTTAGCCAGCAGCTGTGCGGCACAGGCGTTGGCGAAGTTGGTCAGGTCTTCTCCACCGGCAACCGGCGCTGATTCACAGACGATTTCCAGCATGACAGTGTTAGAACCATCATCGCTGGAGAGGACTGTAATCCGGCCTTCACTGGTGGCATTATCACTTCGCTTCAGCTGAATTTTACCGGCTTCTTCACGCAGAATTTCGATGGCTTTATCCTGATCGCCACCAGCTTCCTGCAGTGCTTTTTTGCATGCCATCATTGGCAGGTCGGTCATTTCGCGTAAGGCTTTCACGGCTGCAGCTGTAATTTCAGCCATTGTCAGTCATCTCCTTCGAAAGCAATTCACTGGGAAATTGCTCTTAATACTAATCCGATGTAATTGTTGATATTCACTGTGCTGCTGCCGACCGGTCAACCAACCGGAACAGCAGCAGTCACGCTTACTGTCTCTTAATGACACGAAATTACAGAGAAGGTACCGGCTTCAGTTCTTCTTCGCCGCCTTCATCTTCATCTTTTTTTCCGGTATCCGGCAGATTGCCTTTACCAGAAACCACGGCTGCAGCCAGCTGATTCATGACCAGACGGATGGAACGAATGCTGTCGTCATTACCTGGAATCGGCAGATCGACTTCATCCGGATCGGAATCGGTGTCAATCAGGCCAACAACTTTGATTCCCAGGATGTGGGCTTCGTGAACGGCATTCTTTTCCTTGGTTGGGTCGACAACCACCAGTGCTTCGGGAAGGCGGTTCATGGTACGGATACCATTCAGGTTACGGTAAACCTTGCGTTTTTCCCGCATCAGGGTCGACTGCATCTTCTTGGAGTAGGAATTAATTTCACCGGTTTCTTCCAGTGATTCCAGTTCTTCCAGACGCTTCAGACGATTACGAACGGTGCGGAAGTTGGTCAGAGCACCACCCAGCCAGCGTTCGGTCACATAAGGCATGCCACAAGCGTTGGCTGCATCGCGAATCGGGCCCTGCGCCTGCTTCTTGGTTCCGACGAACAGAATCAGGCTGCCCTGTGAAGCGACCCGTTCCAGATACTTTTTACCACGCAGAATGCCGCGGACAGTCTCTTTCAGGTCGATGATGTGAATCTGGTTACGACGTCCGTAAATGTAAGGACGCATTTTGGGGTTCCACCGGCTGGTCTTGTGACCATAGTGAACACCCGCTTCGAGAATATCTTTAACGACTAATTCCGACATCTTTGAACTCCTAATGTAAAGGGCACATGACCTGCCAGGGGTCACGTTCTTAAATGAATACAATCATTAGACTTATCTAATGAAGGCGTCTGTCATGGCATTCCAGATCATTAAGCGCACTCTGAGCTGACAACACCGCTGAGTGCGAATGGATGGATCCTATCTGAGTTATTCGCGCCCGTCAAACCATGCGACCGTTAATTCAGTGAATTGAATCGAATTTGAAGCTGGCGTTCTAAGAAGTTGGGCTCATCCTGAATGCCTCGAGTCGATATACTCCAGAAAAGCCGGTTTAAGTTAAGAATCTGTCAACTGTTGCGAATGTATCTCGATACAGGATTCAGGCATTCCACAGCGACTCGATTGAAAAGCAAACATGTCATCTACCCTGCATACATTTTCCACCACAACCCAGGAACTCAGGGACTCTTTACGCGCCCTGGAACAGCAGTCCGCTCAACTGGAGCTCCCCGGCCTGGAAGGTCGTGAATGGTTTGAAATCCTGGAGCGGAAACTGATTCCCCAGCTGTCTGACCAGATTTACCTGGTAGCGGCTGTTGTTGGCGGCACCAATATCGGTAAAAGTGTGATCTTCAACCATCTGGTGAACCAGCAGTCCAGTGCCATCAGCCCCCTGGCCTCTCAGACGAAACACCCGGTCTGCCTGGTCCCCACTGGGTTTGAAGACCGGCATAATCTGTCAAAAGTCTTTCAGGGGTTTGAGCTGATCCCATGGTCGTCAGCAGAGGACCCGCTGAGAACTGATGAACAGCACCTTCTATTCTGGCAGGAATGCGGGAGCCTGGCCCCCAATCTGCTGGTGCTGGACACGCCGGACATCGACAGCGACGCCGAAGTCAACTGGGAACGGGCCGAACGGATCCGCCAGTCAGCCGACGTTCTGGTCGCTGTCCTCACGCAACAGAAATACAATGACGCTGCCGTCAAACAGTTCTTCCGCGAAGCCGCGCGGGAAGAGAAAGTCATCATTACGGTATTCAACCAATGCCAGCTACCCGAAGACGAGGAATACTGGCCGCTCTGGTTGAACACCTTCTGCCAGGAAACAGGCGTGAATCCTGAGCTGGTCTTCATCGCCCCCAATGACCGACAGGCTGCCAACAATCTGCAGCTCCCCTTCTATCGCCGCGTGTTCGAGCCGACACCAGAAAACAGCGGCGACTCATTAACAGCGGAAACGCCTGATACCGATTCCGCCCTCAACCTGATGCAGGTCCTCTCAGAACTGCATTTCGATGAAATCAAAGTCCGCACTCTCAAGGGGGCTCTGTATTACCTGAGTAACCAGGAGACCGGCGTGCCTGCATATCTGCGGGAAATCAAAACGCGGAGTCAGGAATTTCTCGCGGCTTCCCAGTTGCTCTCAGAACATGAACTGGCCGAGATAGACAACTGGCCGCTGGTTCCCAACACCGTCATCGTGCATTCCATTCGCAAGTGGTGGCAGGAACAGCGGGAAGGCTGGTCCGCTCATGTGCACGGCTTCTACAACGCGATTGGCAAAGGGGTTCTCTGGCCTGTCCGCTACCTGCATTCGTTGACCACCGAGGAGAAACGTCCTCCCATGGAACTGTACCGCGAGCAGGAGTGGTCGGTGGTCCTGCAGACAGTGGAGGGCATTTACGACCGACTGACCCTGGTCAGTGAGCTGGGAAATGAACTACTCACCAGCCGCCTGAAGTCGCTGCTCCGAGGAACCTCCCGTGAAGAGCTGCTCAAAATTCTACACCAGGAACACGCGGCCTTTGATTTCAATGGTCAGCTCGAGGAACTCGTCGACCGGGAAATGACGTTCTTCAAAGACGAGAGCCCCCAGTACTACACATTCCTCAAGCAACTGGATCGCGTGGCGGCCGTTGGTCGTCCCGCTCTAAGCGTCGGTCTGTTCTTTGTCGGTTTCGGCGCAGTGGGTGATGTGGGCACACAACTTGTGACTGATACCATGATTCAATCCGTGGTCAACGTCACCGGCGATGTTGCCGGCGGTGCAGCAACGACCACGTTCGGAGAGACCGCAGTCAGCAGTACCGCAGCGACAGGCATGGGCTACCTGGAAGCCAAGTTTCGCAGATTCCATGCAGTCTTTGCTCAGAAACGGACGGAATGGCTGGCGACCGCGATTCGCGAACACTTGCTGAAGACATTACCTGAAGAGTTAAAATCGGCTGTCTCGCTGCCTGAGAGTGAAGCTTACCAGGCGGTCCAGAAACTGACAGCCCAACTGGAAACGGAACTGAAACAACTGCAGGCCTCCCTCTGACCCTGACCTCGTGAAAGTGAATTTGACACAGGACTTCGTGACTTATGCCTACGTCGGAAATTGCACAGATTGAAATGCTGGCAGCCGTGGATGGATTGATCCAGCAACTCACGAACTGGAGCCGGAAGCCCACCGGCTGGAGGACCGCACAGCAGTGCCAGGCCGTTATCCAACAGCTGCTTCCCCGACTGGACATGCTCCGGGTCCGACTGGAATCCCCGCTGGTGATTGCCACATTTGGTGGGACCGGAACCGGAAAAAGCAGCCTGGTCAACGCCCTGGTCGGCTCTTACTGCACAACTTCTGGTCGTCAGCGTCCGACCACCACTCAACCGGTTCTGATCGCACACCCCGACACCGACCTGGACCGCCTGGGACTTGATCTAAGTCAGTTTCAGGTGGAGCAGAAACCCCTGGATCAATTGCGAAACATCATTCTGATCGATTGCCCGGACCCGGACACCTCAGAAGAGAGCGAGGGAGAAAACAATCTCACCCGGTTGCAGCACATCATTCCGCTCTGTGACATTCTGCTATATGCCTCGACGCAGCAGAAATACCGTTCTGCACGCGTTTCGGAAGAGTTACGCGAGGCAGCTGTTGGACGTCGCCTGATTTTCGTCCAGACCCACGCTGGCCTGGATGAGGATATACGTGACGACTGGCGCGAACAGCTCTCGCAACAGTTTGAAGTTCCCGAAATCTACTTTGTTGATTCGGTTCGTGCCCTGGAAGACCAGCTCGCAGACCGTCCCGTCGATCCGGAATTTGCCAGCCTGCAGAATATTCTCAGTACGCAACTCGGCAAGTCCGAACGCCTGCAGGTTCGTCGAGCCAATCTGCTGGAACTGATTCAACATGCCATCGATCACTGTGCGCAGAAGTTTGAGCAAAACCTCCCGGAACTTCGCGAACTGGAATCGTTTTTAAAACAGCAGCACGTGACGCTCACAACCCGGATGTCGCAGGAACTTCGTTCGGAACTCCTGATCAGCCGCAATCTGTGGGAACGCAGACTGCTCTCCAGCATTTCTGATTCCTGGGGGGCGAGCCCCTTTGCGATGATGCTCCGGCTTTATAACGGCCTGGGAAATCTGATCGCATCCGCCAGCCTGTTCCGCGCCCGTAACTCAGCTCAGGTCGCGCTGATTGGTGCCCTGCAGGGAGCACGCTGGCTCGGGGACCGTCACAAAGAACAGGCCGCCGAAGATCGACTGAAACGCATCGGCTCCTTTGGTCTGGATGACAATACCTTACGCGAATCTCAGCTGCTGATTGATGGCTACACCCAGGCAGCCGGCCTGGAGAACCAGCCGCAGTTGACCGACTCGCTGGAACGACTGCAGACCGAAGCCGCCCACGTCGAAGAAGAATTTCTCAGTGACGCCGGCACGAAAATTGATGGTATCATTGGTAAACTGGCGCGCAAGAATTCGGGATGGTTCACGCGTCTGGTTTACGAAAGCCTGTTTCTGACATTCGTGATTTATGCCCTGGTCCGCATCGGCAGAAACTTCTTCATGGATTCCTTTTTCAATGAATCCCGGATTCTGCCCATTGATTTCTACGTGACCGCTGGCGTCATTTTCCTGATCTGGACCGGCTTCCTGGTGATGATGTTCACGCGCAAACTCAAACGCGGGCTGGAACAGGAGATCAACCAGCTTTCGGATGAACTTGCCCAGGCGAAACTGTCACACGGACTGTTTCCGCATCTCGAGCAGGAATGCCGCCAGGTTCACAGCCTGCAACACTCCCTGGTACGCATGGGGGGGGAGGTCCATCACCTGCGGACGGAAATCGCTTCTTCCCGGATCCTGGGTGCCTGGAAAGTGAATGAGCCGACCGGAAAAGCCGGCTCGGGAGCGTCACATCTCAGCTCACAGTGAGCTTATTTGCGATTGTAGAACATCTCAGCGATGCTGTAGGCATTCAGTGAACCGGAGCGGCTGACTTCTTTGCCATCGACAACCAGAATGAGTGTGGGCAGGGACTGCACATTGTACTTATCTGTGAGTCCCGGATGTTGATCCACGTCAATCACACGAATGTGGCTGGATTGACCTTCGCCGATTTCCCAGTTCTTGTCTCGCAGCGCGGGAAATTCGTTATTCTTCATCTGCACACAGGCTGGACACCAGCTGGCAGTAAACAGAAGAATCTGATGATTGGAAACATCTTCTTCTACTTGAAATAACTTGACTACGTTTTCAGGAATGGCAGGCACTTCCACGGCCTGCATTGGTGCCAGAGAAAGCGACAGCACCATAGTTGCTGGAATAAGCGTATTCATTGTGATCCGTTACAATTTGAAAAGAGTCATTTCGAAACGTCATTAACAATAGCCGACCACAATAGCGGGTCGAACTAACCGGTTCAACCGTTAAAGTCGACTCAAATTGACAAGATTCCGATTCCCGGTTATAGAGTTTTTTTGACTCTTTATAGAGATCCCTACTTACGCTGCCTTCCAGCACAACACCCTAAGACTCAACAGATAAATAACTTACACACCCGACCAAACAGACGATTTCTCGCCATAGATTGGTCTTGGATAAAACAACGTAAATCGGTTCCAATACGCTGCCTGCACTACTCCAGCCTCTTACTCGATTGAAAAGACACACTCATGACCTGGTTGAAAATGTTCCTGCTGTCGATCATTCAGGGAATCACCGAATTCCTGCCCGTCAGCTCCTCTGGACACCTGGTCATCGTTGAAAGCTTTCTGGAAATCCAGTCAGACCAGACTGACGTAAACATCGTCCTGCATGCAGGCACGCTACTATCGATCCTGATTTTCTACCGACGGACGATCTTTCGACTGCTCAGCCAGGACATGCGCGTCATCCCTCTGCTGATCGTTGGCACGCTGCCGGTCGTTGTAATTGGCCTGGCTGCGAAAAAATTCGCCGAGCATTACCTGGAAAGCTCACTGCTGGCGGGCTGCATGCTGCCCATCACTGGCCTGTTTCTATTGATGATTCCCCGCATCCCACAGACCGATAAGAGCTACACCGAGATCACCTACAAACAGGCGCTGCTGATCGGTTTCGCACAGGCATTTGCGATACTTCCCGGGATCTCACGCAGCGGCAGCACCATTGTGGCAGGGCTGCTGATGGGACTGTCGCGACAGTCGGCGGCAACCTTTTCTTTCCTGCTGGCGATCCCGGCTATTTCGGGAGCGACCATCCTGGAAACTGCGGAGATTATCTCCAACAAGGACCTGACCACTCCCCTGAGCCTGCTGGCTGCAGGGGCCGTCATTTCAGCAGTGGTTGGAATCGTCGCGCTCTGGCTGCTCGTACGCTGGCTGGAGAAAGGCAAGCTGCACTACTTCGCCTACTGGTGCATCCCGCTGGGAATTATCATTGTGATTATCCAGCTCATGCAACAGTAGTCAGGAGAAGTACGAGAATCTTACCTGCGTCCCACTTTACGCGTATAGCACTTCAGCGAGCGAGGCGGCAGTACGGCCACGCGCGGGAAGAGCGTCGTTCCATCCCGCTTCGGGAAGATATCCAGTGGAGACCGGGCCGAAGTGTCGATGACCAGGCTCCAGGCCTTCGGCTTGATGCCATCCGGAAGCTCAAAGGCCTGAGGATCGGGCGATGTATTGACCATGATCATCAGATCCGAGCCATCCTTGATACGCCGTGAGGAGTGCTTCGCCCCCAGAATACACATCAGGCAATTCTTGTCGTGCTCCCATTTGACTGGCTCTCCCATTACGTTGTACCAGCTGACATCCGGCAACTTCTCGACACCATCGGATTGACCGGTCAGGAAGTTCCGCTGGCGGAGCGTAGGCTCATTCAGGCGGAAGTGGATCAACTCCTTACAGAAACGATACAGGCCACTATGCTTATCGACCAGTGTCCAGTCGAACCAGGAAATTTCGTTATCCTGACAGTAAGTGTTGTTATTCCCCCGCTGTGTTCGACGACATTCATCGCCGGAAAGCAGCATGGGCACGCCCTGACTCAGAAAGAGAGTCGCGAGGAAGTTCTTGATCTGGCGTTCCCGCATCGCGTTGATCGCAGGATCATCCGTCGGACCTTCCACGCCGAAGTTCATGCTGATGTTGTTGTTTTCACCATCACGATTATCTTCGCGGTTCGCATAGTTGTGCTTATGCTCGTAGCTCACCAAATCATTCAGCGTGAAACCGTCGTGCGCTGTGATGAAATTCACGCCATGAAACGGCTCGCGTCCTGTTTTCTGATACAGATCGCTCGATCCGGAAATACGGGTTGCATAGTCGCCCAGTGAAGGCACATCGCCCCGCCAGAAGCGTCGGATGTCATCACGATAACGGCCATTCCACTCCGCCCAGCGGATATGCGAGAATGAACCGACTTGGTAAGCGCCAGCGGCGTCCCAGGCTTCCGCGATCAGCTTGGTATCTGCCAGCAATGGATCTTCGGCGATCGCCTCAACCAACGGGGGATTCGGAACCAGATGACCGCTGCGGTCCCGGCTTAGAATGGAAGCGAGGTCGAACCGGAATCCATCGATGTGATAATTACAGGTCCAGTAACGCAGGCAGTGGAAGATCATCTCGCGGACCACGGGATGATTCCCGTTGATCGCGTTTCCACAACCAGAGTAGTTAGAGTAGTACTTCCCGCCCTGCTCCAGATGGTAATACACCTGGTTTTCCAGTCCGCGGAAAGACAGAGTCGGGCCGTTCTCATTTCCTTCCGCAGTATGGTTGAATACCACGTCCAGAATAACCTCGATCCCCGCCTCATGCAGTGCCCGTACCATCTCCTTGAACTCACGGACCTGCGCGCCCGGTTCTCGACTGGTGGCGTACCCGCGATGCGGTGCAAAGAAGGCCAGCGTCTCGTAGCCCCAGTAGTTCTGATGATCGGTGAAAGTGCCGTCGGCTTCATTCATCGGGAATTCGTGGATCGGCATCAGTTCGACGGCCGTCACACCAAGATCAATCAGATAAGGAATTTTCTCAATCACACCCAGGTAAGAACCAGGATGATCCACTTCACTGGTCTCGGAATTAGTGAAGCCGCGGACGTGCATTTCATATACGACCGTGTCCGCCAGATGGTGCCGTACATGACGGTCTCCCTGCCAGTCGAACTGATCATCGACGACCACACATTTCGGAGGCCGCACAATGCCATCGGGTGAAGGCTGGAAATTACCGGCCAGCGCCTTGGCATAAGGATCAATCAGACGAGCCCGCTTATCAAAGCGCTGTCCGATTTCCGGCTGATAGGGACCGTCGGCCTGGAAGTGATACAGCTGACCCGGACCGATTCCGGAAATGAACGCAGTCCAGATATCTCCCAGTCGCCCATATTCCTGATTGAAGCGGATGACTTCGGAGGGCTCCGTGTCATCGACATGGTTGTACAACAGCAGCCACATGGCAGTGGCTGAACGGCTATAGACAGAAAACAGAACCCCATTATCCTGCGGAATCGCTCCGTAGGAAAACGTATGCATCGAATGTATCGGGGAACTGAGTGAGTGTACCAATTCGCGACCCATTTATTATCTGATCCTCACTTGCACTGTGTTGATTCCGATGTCTGAAAGCTTTGAATTGCTCTCCCGAGTGCCAGAACAGCAATCATTGCTCTCAGTCCAACACAGTTATTTGTCTCTATCTTAACAGCAGAAACCAGATTGTGAATACGAGTCCCTGCTGAAATACCTAACCAGAATATCTTCACTTAATATACTTTCGACGTCATCCAGGAGAATGATCATCCCTTTTTGCAATTCCTGCTGTGAACCGGGGAATCCATCACATCTTCAGATTAACTTCGAAATAACAGAAGTTTTATCTCCTGTTCCATTAATACTCAGTTTACATATAAATTGTTTGTCAGTTGCAGTCATTTTAACAGTCAAAACAGGTTTCCCCAGAATATTTTCAGTGGAACCTGTTTCACAAAAGAGAACTGAGCTGCGGGAGTACCCCGCAGCTCAGTTTTTACTTAACCACATTGTCTATCCTGTAGTTAGGAACCTGGTTTGTATCAATCACGCCAGCCGCTTAAGGGAAAAACGGATCATTTCGGATTGAATTGGTCGACACAGGTACCGCACTACGATAGACGGGCTGAGCTACCGGACGGTAGGTCTGGTACTGGGGACGGCTATTCCAGTTGGGAGTGTTATAGCTGGGAGCGTTATAGCTGGGGTAACTCTGCACAGGGTAACGATACTGTGAAATCCCACAGTTACCACCAGGGCAGTTGTTAAAACCAGTTCCACAATTCCCGGTCGCACAACTTCCGGTCGGACAGTTACCGGTCGTACAAGAGCTGCTGTAACCTGAGCCTGTGTAGCATCGGCCGTTGGCGCAGTTGGTGCTACCGTAGTTAGCCGAACCGTAGTAAGGCTGGTAAGCTACCCGGCGTGGCTGTGACTGAAATGGTGCTGACAGAGCTCGGAACGGAAAAGTCAGAACATCGACCACACCACTGCCTGGCTGAGAAGGATTGTAAGCGGTCTGTACCGGCTGAATCAGACTGGTGTTGCTGAACTCGGCTGCTTCAGATTTTTCAGAGACCATAACCATGGCTGCCAGGCAAACTGCAAGCGTTGGAAATAAACGTTTCATTGCGATTTCTCCACATTCGTGAAAGTCATTAAACTGATGTCATTTAAACCACCTCGTGGTAACTTTCCACTAATGCATTCGCCGTGCCATTCCCCCTACACCAACAGACACAACAACATATATCAACAATAATAACAGACACTTACAACATTTACCCACAAAAGGGAAGTATCATTTACGCATCACAGAGCCGTCCTGAAATGTAACAATTACGATACAATAACTACAAATCAGACTGACACACCAGATCCATTCTTCAACTGCGCAAACTTTAACGGCATCAGATGCAATCTAATCTACCTGACCAGTATATATTCGAACCGAAACTTGAATCGAATGTTATCATTTTGATTTTGCACTTCAAATCAGGATGAGGCCTGTTCGGATTATTCTGAATAGGCGCTTCTGCCGATATCCAATATAAAGCCGCTTCCCCTCACGAAATTCACCAGCCATTGTTCTATCTGTCAGAGCGATTTAAACGATGAACCGGTACACCAAAAAAGTCGATCAGTTTGCAACCGCCCCCATGTTTACGGTTTCAATTCTGTTCCTGGCCTTTTTCGCCGGCTTTCTGCACCTGAAGAATCTGGAGTCAGAGGGAATCCCACTCTTAATCTGCGAGTGGAGTCTGTTCCTGCTCTATCCCTGCTTCGTAATTGAAGCCATGGTGCACCTCGCACTGGGAAGTCCCCGCTGGAAACTGAATCTGCTCTACTGCCTGGTTCCTCCTCTCCGCATTACAGCCCGCGACCAGATGAGCGGTCGTGCGATCTGGTTTCCGCTACTCGCCTGGAGAGAAGTTGATAAACAGTTCTGTAAACGAGTTCGCAAAACTTTTTCCGCCCCCATGCTGTTGATCGCGCTGCTCGTCTTACCTCTGTTTGCCGCCGAACACTACTGGTCGGAACAGATTCAGGCCAGCCCCATGCTGGCCGACCTGACCGCGATCGCAACCGGATTCATCTGGTTCGCCTTCACACTCGAATTCATTATCATGATTTCCATCGAGCAGAAAAGACTGGATTATTGCCGTAAACACTGGATCGATCTGGCAGTCATCTGCCTGCCCATGGTCGCGTTTCTGCGATTTTTCACGACCACCAGTAAACTGCTGCGACTTCAGCAACTCGCACGCTCTGCACGGATCTTCCGCCTGAAAAGCCTGGTGATAAAACTCTACCGGGCCCTGCTGATACTGGAAATCGTGAACCGGTTCCTGCATCGCAACCCGGAAAAACGGATCGCCCGTCTGGAAGAACTGCTCATCGAAAAAGAGCATGAAGTGGAAGCAATTCGAGCCGAAATGACTCTGCTCTCAGAGCGAATCGCGGTCAACTCACTGGACGAAGATTCGGAAATCGAGGAATCAGACGTCCTTTCGCTCCCACAAAAAAAGGCTGCCTGAAAACAGGCAGCCTGGGAACATCTCTATCTGGTTGAACATTAAATTGTGGTCGGAGATTTCTCCCACGACCTGCATTACTGCTCAAACTCTACTCATCTCGATCATACCGGGGACGACGATCAGACCAGTCACCGGGAAGCTTTTTCAGGTGGGCATCCAGGAACTTGAGAATATCGACTTCCAGACCCAGCCGTTTCCCCAGCATGTCGGTACCTCTCAGCTTTCCAGGGTAAGATTCCTTGTACATTCTCCCCTTGGAATTCGCAGCCGAGGTCAGTTGCGAAAAGAGCTTCTCTGTATAATTGCGATCGTAGGAATCACCTGAACTGCTGCAGACAAAGAAACTGATACCGAAAAGAGGTTCTTTCAAACTCACGGAAGGTTGTGAAGAAGTCAGCCCTTTGACGCGGGATTCAGGTGAAATCAGTACCAGCGCCCGTACGGTCTGACCTTTGGGAGTCTTAGCTGCCAGCACGGGGGCGTCATCATAGGGTACTTTGCCCCAGTCCAGTAACGCGTAGTTCAAAGCAATCGGTACACTCATATCAGAAGCAATGATGGCTGTCTTCTGCATATTGAGGTGCTTTTTCTGGTGTTCGTCGAACAGAAATTTCCAGATGGTTTCCATGTCGAACACGACCATCGCTTTGTAATCCAGTGCAGAAAGATTATCTCCTCTGCCCCCCTTCTGATTCTGGTTACCTCCACCGGGAGCATTCGGCTGGCTCTTTCCATGCTTACGCAGGTCGACAGATACAACCGCGTAGCCATTCTTCTGCAGGACCGGAGCAAACCCGTTGTCCCAGGCCCGCTTGCTGCCCCCCTTACCGTGCAACAGAACGACGACCGGTGAATCCGCTGCGTTACTCGATTCATAATAAGTAATCGCAATCGGCCAGCCTCCCTGCGAAGACAGGGTTAACTCCTGCGGCTTCGGGGGGCCTTTAACATCCTTACTCTGCGCGAACACTGCACTGGAAGTCAGGAGTACCATTGAGAGAAACGTAAAGAGCGAACGCTTCCATTGACCATGTTGCATGCTGACGAATGACATTCTCACAGGACCCCCTCGGCGTTGGAATTATCTTGTTGTAACTGTAAACTGAACGTAAACAGTTGTTCTCGCGATTCAAAAGACAGGTTCTTATTCAATGCATTCTATGGATAACGGGAGATCAGGTCAAATAGAAGTCGGCAGTTCTGTGCAGAGATTGCACTGACACATAATATTCGCCCACAAAGACTTACAACGGATGTGTGTACCGACTTTTTTCCCGTTGATTCCCCATGAACTAACTACCAGTCCCAACAGCATCCTAGATTCAGGCAACCTGCGGATGGAAAACCAGACACCGGATGAATCAACTCCGCAGACCTTTCTGGGTCTGCACCGGAGCGATCAGTACTTTTTAGGTGTACTGCTGATTGTGATTCTCTGCCTGTCACTCCTGCATCTGGCGCGACTGTCCCGCTGGGGAACTGAGCCACTCGAAATTGAGAAACAGACACCGCTGCCTTACGATTATCAGCTCGATATCAATCAGGCAACCTGGGTGGAATTTGCCCAGCTCAAGCAGATCGGACCCGTTTTAGCCAGGCGCATTGTTGACTATCGCGAGGTACACGGCCCTTTTCGCTCAATTGATGATCTGCTGCAGGTCAAAGGTATTGGCCCCAAAAAACTGGCAGCGAATCGAAAACATTTTCTGCCCCTTCCCCCAGGCGTCAATCCCTGAAACAGACGGACAGACGTCGTCGCGAATCCCCCCGAAAATTAACAGTAGATTCTCATTTCTTTGTCCCTCGTCTCCGATGACAGTTGATTCCACGCCCGATTCCGGGTTGAATAGGCTTTCCTTATTTTAATATCTGATCTGACACTTCTGACTGATCAACCCCGATTATAGCGTTCAACTCAAAGGGTTTACTTCTTATGGCAGGTTTTGATCACGGCCCGAATGAGCCGGGAGAACAGGAAAACCACGAGACGATCTCTCGTAATACGCGACTGGGCTTAATCCTGTTCACCGTTTATCTGTTGCTGTATGGCGGTTTCGTATTTCTGAATACGTTCTCACCAGCCAAAATGGAAGTTGTGGTCTTCGCCGGACTCAACCTGGCCATCGTCTACGGCTTCACGCTGATCATCGCCGCCTTTGTGCTCGCCATCATCTATGGCTGGATGTGCCGCAATGATGTTGCCTCCTCTGGTTCCAGCAATCAGGAGGACGCATAATGCTTTACGAACCCTCTCTGATGGCGGTCCTCGTCTTTGGTGTGATCGTCGCCATTACTCTCGGACTCAGTTTCTGGCTCGGTGCGAAAGCGAAATCGGCCAAGGGATACTTCGCTGCCTCGGGTGGCATTCACTGGTTCATTAACGGCGTCGCCTTCGCTGGTGACTACCTCTCCGCCGCTTCCTTTCTGGGAATCTGCGGGATGATCGCCTTCTACGGTTACGATGGCTTCCTGTATTCCATCGGTTACCTGGCTGGCTGGATCGTCGCCTTGTTCGTGATCGCGGAACCACTAAAACGCATGGGACGTTTCACCTTTGCCGATGCCCTCGACAGCCGCTTCCAGTCGCGGGGGATTAAACTGGCTGCCGCTATCAGTACCCTGGCCGTCAGTATCTTCTATCTGATTCCTCAGATGGTCGGCGCCGGTGCACTGATCACTCCCCTGCTCGGCTTTCCGCACTACGTCGGCGTGCTGCTGGTCGGAACGATCGTGATCATCATCGTCGTGACCGCCGGCATGGTCAGCACCACCTACGTCCAGTTCCTGAAAGGCTCGCTGCTCGTTGTCTTCAGTACCCTGCTCACCGTCCTGATTCTGCAGCGCGGTTTCTCTACCGATCCGGTGAATAACGGGAAATCGACGCACCAGTTCGAAATCCTCGGCCCCGCGGCCAGCGATGACATTGAACTCTGGAACAATGAACTCGGCCTGACCGAACAGGACTCCCTGACCCCGCTCAACGAAGGCCCCTGGAAAGACAAAGGCTACCTGCAGCTGACCCGCGCCGATAAAATATCCTTCTGGAAACTGACTCAAAACGCGGAGCAGCAGTACTTCCTCTCGGAAACACAATACAAGGAAAAAACAGCGGACGGCAAGATCATCATCAACGGCCTCCCGCAGGGAACCGGCGAAGGGGAAACCGACTTCTACCCGGTCGGCCGCATCAGCAAGCTGCCGGATGACAAAAAGGAAACCGGTCCACTGGGGCTCACCGAGTTCTTCAGCACGCTCAGCAAAAGTGAAGTGATCCTCTGGGGCTCCGATACCATCAAACTGAAAGACGGCGCAGACCTGACGATCTACTTCCCCAAGCCAACCTCAGGCGAGAAAGTTCTCAGTCCGGGCAACCATCCCAAGTTCGCCGGGATCCGGGGTTCCGATCTGAAAGGTAAGCTCAACTTCCTCTCGCTGATGCTGGCCCTGTTCTGCGGAACCGCCTCGCTGCCGCACATTCTCATTCGTTACTACACCGTGAAAGACCAGGCCAGCGCCCGTAAGAGTACCATCGTCGGTATCGGGAGCATCGGCTATTTCTATATTCTCACGCTCTTCATGGGTCTCGGAGCCATGACCAGCGGTGCCATGGATGTCACCAACTCCAATATGGCCGCTCCTCTGCTCGCCAAGAGCATCAGCGACTGGCTCTTCGCGATCATCTCTGCAATCGCTTTTACCACCGTGCTGGGAACCGTCAGCGGACTGATCATCGCTTCCAGTGGTGCGGTCGTGCACGACCTGATGTCGAGTTTCATGAAAATTGAAATGAACGACTTCGCCAAAGTGCGGATCGCTAAAATCGCGTCGGTCGTCGTCGGTCTGATCGCGATCGTCCTCGGGATTCTCTTCAAGGAATTCAACGTGAATTACCTTGTCGGCTGGGCCTTCAGCGTGGCTGCGTCCGCGAACCTGCCCGCCCTGGTGATGCTGCTCTTCTGGCCCAAAACCACCAAGCAGGGTATCACCGTCGCGATCTTTGTCGGCATGATTTCTTCGCTCGCCTGGATTCTTCTCAGTGCCGATTCCTATAAAGGCATCTATGGACTCAAACCCGAAGACGCTATCGTCCCCTTCAGCCAGCCTGGCCTGGTGACGATTCCGCTCGGCTTCCTGACACTGATCATCGTCTCCCTGCTGACACAGCCTAAATCAGAGGAGGCAGCCAGTTGAACGAGCAGCCACCCGAACAGGAATGGCTCACTGCAACCGCAGTCGAAGAAGGCGTGACCGTACTGTTTCGTCTGCTCCCCCACGTCCCGCTGGGCATCAAGACCAGCGAATATCCGGACCGTGTGGAGATTGTCTGGCCTTACCAGTCAGCCAACGAAAGTAAGCTCCCCGGTCCCCTCGATCGGGAACAGATGAGCCACTTCGAAGAACTGCTCGTCAACCTCTGGGGGGAAAACGGCCTGGGTCACCTCACGATGCTCATCACGGGGAACCAGGTCTGTCACTGGCAGTGGTACGTTCGGAACGAGGAAGAGGCTCTCGCCGTCTTCAACAAAGCGGTGGAAGAACTCCCCACGCTGCCGATCCAGATTCACTCCCAGCACGACCCCGACTGGCACGCTTATTCTGATTTCATGCAGCAAGTCAGGAAAAGCAACTAAAACAGGCTGACACGGTCAAACCGCACCAGCCTGTATTCTTCCAGGTTCATTTGTGAACAATCCGTAGTCCTGAACTATGCCTGTTCCTGCTTACCGAACCGGTCCAGAATTTCATTCACCGTCGAACGGATCGTAATACACAGACCATCCAGATCCAGGTCGTCTTCATCCAGACCGAACGGTTCTTCAACCGAATGCGCGATCACCTCGATCCCGATCATGAAGTAAGCCATGATCACTGTCATCGGCACGGTCCACAACCTGAAGTCTGCTACCAGTCCCCAGGGCAGCGTTAACAGGTAAAGCGTAATACAGTGTCTGACGAATGTCCGGTACGAGGGAGACAAACGCGTACGACGAATCCGCTCACACGCCCCACAGATCTCCATCAGTTCCCGAGTCTCGGAATCGATGATTCGCAGCTCGTCGCCATCAATTATCCCCGAACGCTTCCAGCCAATCACTCTGCGGTAAATCAGATCCGCAATGTACGCCGGGATGTGACGCGGAGGCGGATCGATCTGTTCCAGTTCCGGAAACATCGAGAAGTCGTCATCCTCACGCAGGTGATCTCGTAACGCTTCCGGAAACGCGACAAGCAGATCTGCTAGTTCTCTTAGTTCCTGCTTGGTGAAGTTCGTCAGCTCGCGAAATTTGATCGCCATATTGCGGCTGATGTTAACCAGCTTGCCCCACAGCTTACGGGCCTCCCACCAGCGGGCATAGGAGCTGTTCGTCCGAAAGACCAGCAGCAAACCCAGTACCAGGCCGATGATCCCGTGCAGGCTGGAAGAGAAGTCACCAAACTCTTCAATCTCAACAATTCGCTCAGGATGTACGCCAATACCTTCTAAAAAGCCCCCGGCAATTGCGCCTAAATCATTCTTGATCAACGGAATCAGGCTATACAACCCGACGAGTCCTGCATAGTAGGCAATACGCCCGACGGTCCCCAGTTTTTTCTCGATAAATGAAAGATTCAGCTCTGCATCAGCTGCCATTGATATACGTTCCCTGTACCTGTCAATTTACGGTGATCGATTCAGTTGCGCGAGACGAATATCAGAACTCTAGTTTTTTCGTCCCAATAACACAACAGATGTGTCGTCATGTCTTCCTGAACCATCCGTAAATGCATTCGAATCCCGAAACAGATTCTCCAGCGCCGACTCCAGGCAGGTTGAACGCGATTCCTGCAGTGACTGCATGATTCCCGGAATGCCGAATTCGCCGAACTGCTCCTTCTCGCCGGGAAACGCTTCCGCCAGACCGTCGGTAAAAATCAGCAGCCGACTGTCGGGCGGAATTTTTGACGTATGCACGTCGTAATCCACATCCGGAACGATCCCCAGAGGCAACCCGCCATCATCCAGTGTGCCGAGCTCATAAATCTGGTTCGTTTCCAGCTCGTGCACAATCGGAATCGGCGCCCCTGCAGACGTCCATTGAAATTCATTCGTCCGGGAATTCAGAATCCCGTACAGCAGCGTAATGAAGCCGCCATCATCATTCACAATCGCCTGTTCGCACAAACGATTATTCACGTCCTTCACGAACGCCGCGGTATCCAGGTAACGGTTCGAACGGATCATTCCCACCAGCGTATGCATCGTCATGATCGACATGCAGGCTTTCATCCCATGCCCCGAGGCGTCCCCCACCAGCAGCACCAGATTCTCATCGTCCAGCATGAATACATCGTAATAGTCGCCACCGGCCAGCGTCACAGGCTGTCCGCCAAACACGCGGATCTGTGAAGATTCATACCGCGCAGTCACATCAAATCGATCCGGGGATAGAATGTTCGTCGGTATGATCGATTCCTGCAGCTTCCGCACCGACTCCACCTCTTCGCGCAGTCGCTCCGCCACAAACCGCTCGCGTTCCGCTTTGACCGAATTCACCACGCTTTCCAGCGTCACTTCCATCAGGAACATGAAATCACCGCCGTCATCGCGGATGATATAAGCCCGCATCCCCGCCGTCAGAAAACGGGCAAGGTGAAACGTATCCTGACCTGGACACGCCCCCACGATCGGCGTATCCAGGTGCTGTTGCCGCACCTGCTCAAAGTTATCATAAGCCGTCTGAGGATCAGGACTCGTAATCGACATCAGAATGATGTCCCATTCATCCTGTGTCGCTGCCTGCTGGAGAAACTCCTCCGGCGTCGCACAGATCCTGACTTCGTTATCACTCACCCCCAGATACATGGAGATCAGCTCACATTCCTGGGGATTATCCCACCCGACAAGAATTCGCATGACTGGCCCGCCTTCATTATTTCGAATTCGTATTCTGATTCATAATTTATTAACACGGCCATCATAACTGCTTCACACATTTTTCGCGAATAAAATTTCCATAAACTCTTCCCCTGAAAATACATCCTTCAACTCCTACCAGCTGACAGAACCACAGTATGAACAGGTTTGAACTTCCCGGTTTGCACACCTGAATTCACTGCTCAGACTGACCTTGATCCGCACTTCCCGAACCATATTCTTGTGCAATTGTGCTTCGCGCGCGAGGCGGATGATGCGTGCACCGGAACACAGCGCACAAGTCACTCACATTCACCTGAATCGTCGTCGATTTTTCCCGATCTTCACCAGAACAAAATGAACCGGTGCGATCTATGCCCCGCAATTTCAAATCATCTCGCAGCTCTTTCAAAGCAATTGAAAACGATCTCGTCCACACCTCATCATCCCCTCCCCTGAAATCAGAGCACAATCCCCCTTGACCCCCGCGCGCCCTTCCACAAGATGAGCATCACTGACAGACAGAACAACGAACTCCCGTTTCAGTCAAAGTAGGGGCGGCCCCAATAACATTCGGACCGAGCGCAGGGAGAACCAGAACAGAATCAATCCCATATCGGCTCGACAAAAAAGGAACACAATCATGCATCAGGAATCCCCACAATCCACCACCACACCCTCCCCCCGCAGATACCTCACGCAGGACGAACAGACCGTCATCGTCCGGCTCATCAAGAAAATGATCGGCCTGGGCCGCTTCACCTCCGAAATCAAAACCGCCATCTCCGCCGAATACGGTCTCAGCCGCCACTCCGTCACGCGCTATGTGAATCGCGCCCGCCGCGAAATGCGGGATTTCCTCGAACAGGATCTGGACCAGCACCGCGCCGACTCCTATTTCTTTTACCGCTCCATCATCGAACATCCCGACGCCTCCAACCACGAACGCATCCGCGCCCGCGAACGGATCGATAAAATCATGGGCCTCGAAATACCCAGCAAATATCAATTGAACCAGGACTTCAATAAATCCATCCAGGAGATCGAAAACATGTCGGATGAAGAACTCGATACCTACTACAACAAGCTCAAGAAAAAATACAGTTGAACCGCGTATCCTACTCAAAGGCACCACTCAGGCGAGCTGCACCTTCCGCACCGGTGCTCAAACAGAATCGATTTGTCCTGTGATTCCCAGAACATTCACCCGGCAAGCATCAATACACGCCGATACGGTGCCCCTTTCCTCATTTATGGACCAGGGACCGCAGAACCGACCAATTAGCCGCAGGGCGTTTGCCCCGGTTGAAACGACATAAGTATGGACCGTGCGAATTATGAAACAAGTCCTGACCAGCCTGCCTCCCCTGACCCACAGGCGGAGTAGATCAACGCCGTTACTACGCAGTAGTAACCCAATGAAACCCGTATCTTTACGGAGTTTTTACTTTACATTCACCTCGCTGCTCTATAATGGAAATAGCAGCGGTCAGGCACTGAGATCTTCCATCTTTCTGTTTAAGAATACTGTCCGTGAAACGGCACATCATTTCGACACGCAGCGAGAGTACCTCAATGTGCAACTTCGATCTCAATTCCACGCTGGTCCAGCGCTTGTCTGCTTTCACAACTGACAAGTGGCTCCATCAGACCACCACCGCTCCCTTTTTCTCCCCGATCTACATGACAGCTACCAGCTGTCCTTATTCTCAGCAACCAAGGATACTGCAATGAGATTTCAAAAGTGCCAGTTACGCTCCCTGATTCTATCGGCGCTGGCAGTCACCATATGTCTGGTAATCGCCTCCCCGATACACGCAGAGCAGAAAAAACCGAACATCCTGCTCATCGTCTCCGACGACACCGGCTACGGTGACCTGGGTCCCTATGGCGGTGGTGTCGGCCGCGGCATGCCCACACCCAACATCGACAAAATGGCCCGCGCAGGCATGACCTTCTTCTCCTTCTACGCACAGCCCAGTTGTACCCCCGGTCGCGCCGCCATGCAGACCGGACGTATCCCCAATCGCAGCGGGATGACGACCGTCTCCTTCCCGGGACAGGGGGGCGGACTTCCCAAAGAGGAATGGACGCTCGCCTCTATTCTTAAACAGGCCGATTACCGCACGTACTTCACCGGAAAATGGCACCTGGGAGAAGCCGACCACGCCCTGCCCAATGCCCACGGCTATGACGTGATGGAGCACTGCTTCCTCTACCACCTCAATGCTTACACATACGGAGATCCAGAGCGGTTTCCCGACATGGATTTCAAACTGCGGGTGATGTTCAATCTCGTCACGAAAGGTTCCCTCTCAGGCAAAGCGGGAGAGGCTCCCAGACAGGACTGGAAAGTCGTCGGCGACTACATCGACACGCCGGAAAAGGGATTCGTCGGCGTCCCTTATCTCGATCAATACGTCGAACAATCGGGCCTGAAGTTTCTGGAGGATGCCGCGCAACATCCCGAGCAGCCCTTCTTCATCAACGTCAACTTCATGAAAAACCACCAGCCCAATCTGCCGGCTCCCGAATTCAAACATAAATCGATCTCCAAAACCAAATACGCCGATTCCATCGTCGAACTCGATACACGCATCGGCAGCCTCATGCACAAACTCAAAGAACTCGGACTGGAGCAGGACACGCTGGTCTTCTTCACCACCGACAACGGCGCCTGGCAGGACGTCTATCCTGACGCCGGCTACACACCGTTTCGCGGTACCAAAGGCACCGTCCGCGAAGGGGGCAGTCGGGTCCCCGCCATCGCCGTCTGGCCGGGTAAGATCAAGGGCGGTGTCCGCAATCACGACATCCTCGGCGGCCTGGATCTGATGGCCACTTTCGCTTCGCTCGCCGGTCTGGAACTTCCGGAAAAGGATCGTGCCGGTGAACCGATTTGCTTCGACAGTTACGATATGTCACCCGCCCTGTTCGGCACAGGCAAGTCCAAACGGAATTCCTGGTTTTACTTCACGGAGAATGAACTCGCCCCCGGTGCCGCTCGTGTCGGCAATTATAAAGCCGTCTTCAATCTCCGGGGGGATGGCGGACAGGCGACCGGCGGCCAGGCCGTCGATACCAACCTCGGCTGGAAAGGACCGGAAAAGTATGTCGCCACCGTACCGCAGGTCTTTGATCTGCTGCAGGACCCGCAGGAACGCTATGACGTCTTCATGAACAACTTCACGGAACGCACCTGGACCCTGGTGACCTTCAATGCCGCCATCCGGAAGCTGCTGCAAAGTTATGTCGATTATCCGCCACGCAAAATGCAGAGTAAAATCTATCACGGACCAATTACCCTGACGGATTTCCACAAATTTAAATTCATCAGGGATGCCCTCAAAGAGGAAGGCATGAAATTTTCGATACCTTTCGGTAACTGATGACCTGTGCTGACCGATATCCACGCGGACCACCTTTGCTTCAGAAAGCCCGTTACTTTCAAACAATCCCGTTTCCCTTATCCGCCAGAGAGATGAAACAAATGAGAATTCGGCCACGTCTTCGCTTACTGACCCTGGTCCTTGTTCTGACCTGCTGCGCGTTTCAGCTAAACGCCGCTGACCCGCTTCCCTCCTGGAATGAATCTGCCGCCAAACAGAACATCATTCAGTTCGTCGAAAAGGTGACGTCCAAAGATTCACCCGATTACGTCCCTCCGGAACACCGCATTGCCACCTTCGACAACGACGGCACCCTCTGGACGGAAAAACCGCAGTACTTCCAGGTTTTCTTTGCCATCGATCGGGTCAAAGCCCTCGCCCCCCAGCATCCGGAATGGAAAACGGAGGAACCCTTCGCTTCGATCCTCAAAGGTGATTACAAAACCGCCTTCGCCGGGGGAGAAGCAGCCGTCCTGAAACTGGTTGTCGCCACGCACACAGGCATGACCACCACCGAATTTGAAAAGATCGTCAACGAGTGGAGCAAAACCGCCCGGCATCCGAAAACCGGACGCCTCTTCACCCAGATGGTTTATCAGCCCATGCTCGAACTGCTGGCCTACATGCGTTCTAAAGGCTTTAAAACCTTCATCGTCTCGGGAGGCGGAATCGAATTCATGCGTCCCTGGACCGAACGTGTTTACGGCATCCCTCCCCAGCAGGTGGTCGGCAGCAGTGTCAAAACGAAATTTGAAATGCGTGAAGATGGTCCCGTGCTGATTCGTCTGCCGGAAATCAACTTCATCGACGACAAAGCCGGCAAACCGGTCGGCATTAATTCGCACATCGGTCAGCGTCCCATCGCTGCCTTCGGGAACTCCGACGGTGACATTCAGATGCTCGAATGGGCCACCGGCGCTTCCGGTGCCCGCTTCGCCCTGCTCGTACATCACACCGATGCCAAACGCGAATACGCCTACAACGTCGGTGCCGTACAGGCGCTGAAAGACGCCAGCGAAAAAGGCTGGACCGTCGTGAATATGAAGGACGACTGGAAAGTCATCTACCCACCCCTCAAGAAATGAACCCCGTGCAACCGTCGGCCCATACTGCTGATACACAATGGGCCGACGTTCGGTTCATCGCATGAGCGTAATCGAGTCAGCACTCTCGACCGCTGGTTGCTGTGCCTGCGTTTCCTCGCGTACCGTTTCCGGCAGCATCAACACGGCCCCCAGAAAAAAACAGATTGCCCCCTGCAGCGTAAAGGCAACCGCGACAGTCTCCCTCCACTCGACGGAAGGACCGGGAAGCGAAATCGCAAAACAGGCGGAGACCATAAAACCCACACAGCCCAGCAGGTTAATCACCACAATCCACCACGAAAGATTCTCTGACCGCCAGCCCCAGTAATGATGGCAGATCTCAATATACGCCAGGTAACCGGAGGCCAGAAACAGCACCGAGCCCGCAAAGTTAGGAACCCACACCAGAAGATCGGTCTGGAACCACGAGAGCCCGGGCCACAGTGCATCGAAGGTATTGAAGTTAAACAGGATTGTCCCCACAAACTGCAAGGCACAACTCAACCAGCCCGCCTTACGCGGCTTCCACCCCAACAGTCGGTGCCGCTTGCCGGAACGATCGGGCTCGTCCGGCAGTGGCCCGGCATTCGCTGCCTGGTAGAGTTGCAGATAGGCGGCAGTCGTAAAGGGAAGCGAACCGGCAAAGTAAATCGCATTGACTTGAGTTGAACTCAGGGCCAGCGCGTTCGCCAACTCGGGTGCAAGTAACAGTACACTCGCCGCCGCAAACAGCAATGAACCGAATGCAAACAGACTTCCGATCCACCAGTTTAATTCGCCCGGCATCCATAGACAGCGAATCAAGAGCTGACCGACAGCTTCCGCCAGACCGATTTCACGGGCTATCAGAGCCTTACGATGCTTGCGTGACAGCCACTCCCACAAAGTGCCGTCGGCGTGACGAAACAGACGACGCGTAATAAACGGCCCCGCACCTTCCTCTTCTAAACACTCCCACCCTTCAGTTTTCTGACGCGATTCAGACATACCCGCAGTCTACTGCAGCGCATCCCAAAATACGAATGCAGACCGGATTATGATTTTCAGATGAGCCAGTGATAATTTTCTTGACTCCCTGAAAGCTGCAATCAACAATGGCGAAATACACACCGGAACAAGAGTCGAGTCATGAACAACGTTCGTTTTCCTGTCTTTCCTGCACGTCAATTTAATGTAGAGCTGGATTCCCCATGAATGATGAACTCACGCCTGAAGCACTCGTACCCTCCGAATCTGCCACCGATGTCACCGGGTCTGAGCATGACCCGACGGTCATGGTCTGGTCGACCAGTTCGGGTGACAGCACCCTGCTACACGTGATGCAGATCGACCCCACGGGTATTGCCTGGCTGCTCGATATCAAAAAGCCGAAAGTCCTCGAAGAACTCGTTGGACGCATCAACGCACAACCGGATGAGGCAACCGCGATCATCGCTGCAGAATCCAAGGGAACCTTCCTGCCGCGCGCAGAACTGTCCCGTGTCACCTACACGGAAGGGCTGCAGCAGCTCACCATCATCGATCAGGCCGGCAAAAAACAGAAAATCACCGAGGGCAACGAAGGCGAACACAGACAGATTTTTGAAGCGGTCCGTCATCACCTGGGAGGCACCGCCGGCGAAGAAGAAGCCGATGCCTGGTCTGTCATGCAGGGTCCCCTGCTCGGCCTGGTCCTCACGGCGGCTATCGGCGGATTCATGATCTTCCTCTCCACCGAAGCCGATCCGAGTCGCGAATTCTCGGGACGCCGCAGTGGTATGAAAAAGCTGCTAAACTGGCTGGGCTACACCATCGGCCCCACCTGGATGTCGATCATTGTCGGCGGCATCTTCCTGGTCATCTTCGCTTCCATGATGCACTCACTCATCAAACGCCCCCTGCGGGAATTTCTGGCCTTCAGGCCGGTTTGAAGGAGAATCATAGCAAAGCAGAGTGAGACAATCGAACTCCCATGCCGAAATGAACGGCAGGGCGTGAGCCTCGGTTGAAACGACTTTGGCAGGGACAGTTCGAATTGTGAAATACACCCTAGACGCCAGTTGAAACAGACTGCTTCCGTTCAATCCGTTCCTGGCGGCGAACCAGGTACCAGCCCAACAAAAAGGTGGAGATCCCCACACAGGGAAACAGAAATTTGTGAATACCGGGACCAAAGACGCTCCCCAGATAGTATCCATTCAGGTAGGGAATTCCCTCGACCTCACCCTGCACGCCCCCCTTCCCGTCAGCGATAAAACGAACGCCGTTGGTATAATTCCTCACATCCACACCCGCAGGAAAGGTGAACGCCAGGTCCTGGTCTGTCACCGTCCCGAATGAAACCGCTTTGACCAGCACTTCTTCTACAGAAGATCCCTCAGCACCTGTAGGTAGGCCGTTACATTTGAGGAGATGAAACCGCTGTGGAAACCAGATTGCCTGCTGCTGTTCCGCCTGCTCAACTCGCATGGCCTCAAACCAGCGCAACGTTCGTCCCTGCTCCTGCCCTTCAGAGCATTCCAGGCGATAGGCCAGCGGAAGAAACTGTCGTTCAGGATCAAAATTCACCGTCAGAATCCCCGGATATTTCTTCATCCGTTTAAACTGGAACGGGTACGAAAACGAAATCGTTCTCCGCTCACCAATCATCCCTGAATTAAGGGACGGAACTCGCGCTGATCCATCATCTGCAGTATCTAATAATGCCAGCGCGTGGACAGTCTCCTGGATAAAATAGAGATCATGCCCTCCATCCGTACCGCTCCCCCAGAAGTTGAGTAGCCCCTCTTTGTGATTCCAGTCCTCGAGATGACTAATGGTACCAGAGGAACTCTGACCTTCCTCATTGATCATCTCATGGGCACACAGGAACTCCCCCTCACTCGCATCAGCTGTTCTCATCTCTTGATGCATTGCCCCATGCTCGTGCTGCGGTGATTCCAGCAGCCTTAGTTGGAATTCCTGCCTGTACGATTTCCCTAGGCAACGTGTATCATATTTCATACGAAACATTTGACTGTCCGCAGGCTCGGGAATTTCCCCTGCATAGGGAAACCTAACCAGGTCCTCGTGCAGGGAGTACTTACGGCAGCGCGTCTCATAAGCCATATTCTCAAACAACCGCAGTCGTTGTTCCAGGGCCTCAGTCAGCACAGCCCGCTGCTCTTCCACCGGCAGCGCAAAAAACGCATCGGCGCTCATCGCAGGAATCTGAGGCAGCACAGCCTCATCGGCCGCCATCGCTCTGTCACCACAACACAGACCCAAAGTCCCAACCAGGAACATCAGCAGCAAAGTCCAGCGCAACATCACATCCGCCTTTCGAGAAACAGAACGCAAAGGACAGAAAGCAGTCCCTAGTGTCTCAAATCAGTTCGCTGATCAACTCTCGGCGTTCCAGGATGTACCGCGGGCGGCCACTGTGATCCAGGAACGTGGTCGAGGGATCGATGCCCAGGTGGCGATAGAGCATCGCCAGCACATTCTCAGGGCGATATGGCGCGTCGATCGGCGTCCCGCCTTCTGCGTCGGAGGCGCCAATCACCTGGCCGGTTTTGATGCCGCCGCCCGCTAAAGCGACGCTCATCACACGGCCCCAGTGATCGCGGCCCGCGTTCTTGTTGAATTTCGGCGTTCGACCGAATTCGCCCATCGCTACCACCATCACCTTTTTATCGAGGCCGCGGGCGTGCAAATCTTCCACGAGTGCCGCGAAGGCACGGTCGTAGGGAATCGCTTTCTGCTTCATCCGTTTCACCAGATCACGATGATCGTCCCAGCTGGGCCCGGTCACCCGCACCGACGCCACGGTCACTCCGTGTTCCACCAGGCGGCGGGCCAGCAGAATATTCTGGCCGAAGGAGTTCCTGCCGTATCGGTCGCGCGTCGCCTCATCTTCCTGGGAGATATCAAAGGCATTCCGCGCCGCATCGCCGGCCACCATCTCGAAGGCTTCCCGGGTGAACTGATCCATGGCATCGCCCACGCCGTTGTTGTCGATAATCTCGCGCGTGGCGTCAAACCCTTTCAGTAACTGCTTGCGGTCTTTGAGACGTTCTGAAGTCAGGCCGCGTAACAGCGTCAGGTTGGGCACCTCGAAGTTTTTCCGGTCTGCATCGCGGGCGGTGATGAACGGGTTATACCCCTTCCCCAGCCAGGCAGCGCGACCAAATCGCATGTCGCGAGGCAGTGAAACATACGCGGGAATTCCCTGTTCGTTACTGCCGCGGACCTTGGAGGTAATACAGCCGATGCTCGGCATTTCATTTTCGTTACTCTGTCGATCACGCAGATAATAACCGGTCTGCGTCAGGTGACTGCTGGTCCGATGGCTGCCCGAATTGTGATGAATCGAGCGAATGACCGCCAGCTTATCCATCACCTGTGCCTGCTCTTTCATGAACTCACTGAACTGCACGCCCGGGACAGAGGTGCTGATCGGATTCAATGGACCGCGATAATCGGCAGGTGCATTGGGTTTCGGATCGTAAGTCTCATGCTGCGTCGGTCCCCCCGCCAGTTCCAGAAAGATGATCGCCGTATCGTCCTGCGCGCGTCCGTTCGTCGAGGCAGCCTGGGCTTTGAGACGCAGAATATCAGGGAGAGACAGCCCCATCAGGCCGGTCAGACCTGCCTGGATGACTGAGCGTCGCGAGATTCCATCACAAAATTCAGAGGTTCGTCGAGACATTCCTGCTCCTTTCCCGGGTGTGTCAGGTGGGATGGTTGCGGGGGTCGGCACTCATTGCCGACAGGTGGGTTGTTTCTATTGTAAAGGAACCAACACCACACATCAACAGCAATGCATATATCGAGCGAAGTCTTCGACTTACATAACAACAGAGGCAGAGAGATACTGCACGGAAACTTACTTCAACCCGGCCGGTTCCCCCAGCACCTGAATGCTCAGCAGATGATGCGACGGCATTTTGGTGCCGCGCTCGACCACGGGGACTTTGCCATCCTCTTCCAGATCCGTTTTCATCAACGTCCAGAGCACGCGTTTGTCGCGGGTGATTTCAAACGCCTGCACATCGTTGTCCATCCCTTTGCGATGATGATAGTCCGAATTGATCACCACGAGATTCCCGTTGTTCCGCACCTGCACCCCCACCGGATACAACAGTTCGAAACCAAGATCGTCCTGCTTGTCCAGAATCCAGGTGATCTTCCCCTGCGGGTCGACTTCGATGATTCGATACGACGTAATACAGGGAATCAGCGTCCGCCCGTTTGCCAGCCGGATCGCCGTAAAGGCACGGTCGTTCTCATTCAGCTTGTACCGCCAGACTTCTTTCCCCTCGGCGTTCAATTCGAGAATCACCTTATTATCACGATACGAAATCAGATACGTCCCCTGCGGCGTCTTGCGTGCCTGCATATACCGGTTGTGAACATTCTTGCCGCCGTCGGGCAGATCAATCGACCACGTTACGTTCTGCTGCCGGTCCACTTCCAGTAGCTTCTGATTGCCGCAATCCAGAATCAGCACCTTTCCGTCCGGCAGAGGCTGGCAGGAATTGATCTCCTGCTTGCCCTTGATCGGGGGGACTTTGTAATCCCAGACCGTCTCTTTCTCAGGATTCACCTCCCGCACGCCGAACCGGTGCGCAAACAGCACATTCCCGTTCAGCAGCTTCCAGGCATCGTAGACGGTTTCAATGCCGGGCTGCTGGTAATGCCAGACGATGTCATTCTGCCCGTCCAGTTCGAGAACCCCTTCCCCGTAGCCGATCAGCAGCCGCCGCTCGTCTTCCTTTTTGACCGCTACGGTTTCAGGCTCCCCTTTCAGTAGACGCCCGGCTCTGCCAACCAGCTTGAGATAATGATCGCTGGGCAACCCTTCGTACGTGACAAACTTGCCCCCGTTCCCGGTCGGCGGGTGATTGGTACATTTGAAAATCGCCGTCGCTTCGTCCACTTCATCGAACATCGCGATATACAGCATCTCGCAGCCAATCCGCTCCGCCGCCTTGATCTGGGACCAGAGGAAATCCCCCTTCCGCCGCGGAATCTGATTCAGTTCCCCGCCGTGCAGGTTGTGCCAGCTGAATCCCGGAAACGCAACCGGCAGGAAGTCGAGCCCCGCCTCTGCGCACCACCGTTGGTCCGGCTGCCAGACCTGTTCCGCATGCCGATCCGCCTCTTTGGGACTCCGATAGCGCCCCACCGACCAGGGGCTGATTACGTCGGCAGCTTTGATAATCTCCTTCAGCAGCGGATCATCAACCGCATCCCGCGTCCCCTCGCGCCAGTAGGAAGGAACGCCCAGCATCACCGCGCAGCCGTTCCTCTTGAAAAGTTTTACCAGTTCATAACATTCCTGGAGCGAATACGGCCGATCATCACTGAAGCCAATGCCCCACACCGCCACCAGCGGTTTCCCGTTGTGCCGCTGGTATTGAGCATCCTCAGCCACGCGCTGGATCTCGCGGAGTTCCGTCCAGTCATCAAAGACTCGCTCAACCTCTCCCTCCTGCAGACCACTCAGGTCATACATCACGGCAAACGTGCGTCCCGACTCTTTGGCCCCCTCGCGCACATGGTTCAGCACCAGGTTCTTATTCTGAATCAGTCTCGCATTCGACAGCCCGGAAGCAAACCGTTGCAGAAAAGCCCCATCGATCCCGTATCCCTGCATCCAGCGAAAATGTCGCAACACGGTTTTACGATTCGCACTGCTGAAAACTTCCGCCCGGCTGCCGTCTGCACGGCGAAATCCGGTCGCATAGCGTTCATCGGCGTCCAGTTCCGAAACATCGGGCCACAGATCCACGGTCACATTTCCCGGACCGAATTGTCGATGCCCCAGCCGGGCCCAGTGCTTCCAGCCCAGCCCGGCACCATCCTCCGGACAGTTAAACCAACCCTGGTAACCCACCATGACTTTTCCGGTCAACGTCCCGGGATCGACCGGCTGCACAATCTTCTCATCCTGGGCAGCCAGCGGTTGCACCAGGCAGGTCTGTAGAATTACCAGCAGCAAAATAAATGGAGCAGCGCTTCGATTCATATCTCTATTTCCAGATCCTGTTCAGATAAACTTCAATCAGACTTCAGGCACCAGCTTGACCGGATACGTATTCCCGGACGCGAACTGCGGCACATAAATCGCTCCGTCCGCAGCAACCACCAGGTCATGCGGATGCCGGAAGAAGCCCCCCTGTTGCGACATCGGCTGCAACTTACCATTCACATAACGTGGTGCCGTCCCGCCGATATTCGACACAATTTTATAATCACGATCCAGCACCGAAATATACCCCTTGCTCTCCCGGTCTTTCGGCCAGTTATCCGCCAGGTGAGGCACGAACATATATTCGCCCACAATCTGAATCATCCGCGGATTCGAACCAGGCAGCGATATCTCCTCGATCAGCTTCCCTTCCAGCGTGAGTCGCTTGATCGTCTGCTGATCGCTCATCGCGATGACCAGTTCGGGTTCCCCCGGGCCACGCGTATCTATCACGCCCCCGTGAGGCCCCCAGTGGGCGATGCCCCCTTCCGGACCGCCAAAGTAATCCAGCAGCTTTCCCGCACGGTTGTAACGCAGGATGTAATCTTTGCCGTAACCGTCGAGTACGAAGAAATCCCCGTTCGGCAGATGCAGCGTCCAGGCGGGGCGATACTCTTTCTCACTGGCATACTTACCCGTTGATTTGGGATAGGTCAATTCCATCAGAATTTCGCCGTCCAGCGTCGTCTTGAAGACCCGGTGCAGATTGAGATCGGTAATGAACAGCACCTCCCGCCCCTCTTCCTGCACGATCTCCAGACCATGGGCTCCGGGAAACCGCGTGCCCCATTTCTTCAGCAGCTTCCCGTCCCTGTCATACACGATCACATTATTCGCACAATGATCGGTCAGCAGATAAATCCGTCCCCGCGCATCGACCACCATCGCACTGCAGTTCTTCACCGGCGTCCGCTCATCCAGCACACCCCACCCGGCGACAGGCCGATAACGAAACGTCCCCTGCCCGAACACGGGCAACTGCTGTTCTTCCGCAGCCAGTCGCCCCGCCCCCAGCGCACAGGCCCCGGTGAGCAGACTCTGATAAAGAAAATCGCGTCGATGCAGTTGGTGTTGAAACATGGTGACTCCTCTGAATTCTGATCCTCAACGCTTCTCTCATTTGCCTTCAGCACGCCAGCGTTTCATCAAATTGATATTTGCTTCCAGCTGCTTCGCCTCAGCCGGATCCCGCTTACGACTCTTTGCCAGGTAGGGCGCCATATCACTATCGTACATCGCCTCTGATTCAGGGAAACGACCCCGGTCATCCGTCTCGAGTTCCCAGTTGGCCAGCAGACACCGCATTTGTGCGACCTGCTGTTTGTACGCCGGGTCGTCAGCCAGATTGTGGATCTCCCAGGGATCTTGCGTCAGATCGTAGAGCTCTTCTTCCGGCCGCGTCTCAGCCAGGTGCAGAGACTGCACCGCATTCAACTTTCCCGCAGCATTTAATTCGCGCAGCACCGGCATGAACGGTTTCCCGTCCTTATATTTACACGGCTGTAGATACGGGCGTTGAGGCAGGTAATTGCAAATATACTTGAAATTGCCTTTCCGAATACTGCGAATGTGATCTACGGTTTCATCACAACGGTCGCGGGCTGACACCACATACGCACGCGGCTTCGCCTGCGAACCAAACAGGGGACGTCCCTGCATCCACTCCGGAATTTCGATTCCCGCCAGAGCCAGACTCGTCGCGGAGAGATCAATCTGTGCAATCAGATCATCGCGTACTTCTCCCGCGGGTAAATACTCTGGAGCCCAGGCAACAAACGGGATTTTCACCCCTTCCTCATAGAGGAACTGTTTGCCCGGGCATGACTGATGCCATGATCAGTCAGAAAAAAGACAATCGTATTGTCGAGAACATTTTCCTCTTTCATCTGCTGGAGGATTTTCCCCACCTGATAATCGGTGTAGGACACGGAGTTCAAATAGGCAGCCCAGTCTTCGCGGATCACGGGATGGTCCGGGTAGTAAGGCGGCAGCGTGACTTCGTCTGCCGTTACGAGCTGTTTCAGACCGACTTTGACTTCTGCATACCAGCGATCCACATTTCGCAGTTTCCCGCCCTGAAGTTGATACTGCGCAAAGAACGGTTGGCCGGGCGCCCGTTTTCTCCAGTCGAATCCATCGTAGAGATCCGCTTTCTGGTAAACGAAGTTGTAATCTTCTTTTCCCGGGCGGGTCCCCTCCGGGTTGGCATTCGTAGTGAAATAACCGGCTGCACGAAACAGCTCAGGGATCGTCTGCATCCCTTCCGGTAAATGAATCTTTAATTCTCCCCGGGAGCTGCGATGATGATGCGCACCAATTGTGGTCTGGTACATCCCCGTGATCACCGCTGAGCGGAATGCAGAACAGACCGGCGCCGTCGCATAAGCATTACTAAAGATGACACCTTCCCGCGCGAGTTGATCGACATGCGGTGTCTTAACCAGTTGTTCTCCCTGGTAACCAAAGTGACACGACATATCGTCTACCAGGATCCAGACGATGTTCGGCTTCCCCTCCCGCTTTGTACCAGGTTTCCTCACGGACTCTTCCGCCCGCACAGGAAGCACCACAGTCAAGGTGAGCAACAGCAGAAACAGTAATCTTTTGACAGGAGCGCGTTTCACGTTTACTTCTCTCTGGTCTGATCTCAAAAATAACCACTAATCATTCGGATTCACAATATTCCGCCAGTCCGGGTAGTTGGGCCGTGCCCCTGCATTCGGGCCTCCCTTGACCGGTGGCGCGGGGGGAATGGTCGACAGCGTCTGCTGCAACATCCCGCGTGCGGCTTCCCCCTCTGTTCCGGCCTGGCCTGCGGCGAGGTTCTGGCTTTCGGTCAGATCGACGGGCACATGGAAGAATCGCCCGTCGCGGTACAGTTTGAAACCCGCATTCCGCACGTACTGATCCCCCTGGAACCGGCCCCAGTAAGGCTGGTAGTGATTCAGCACCCACTCCCGGGGCTCTCCTGCCTGGCCATTGAGCTGAGGTAGAAAACTGCGCCCGTCGATGGGATCGCCTTTCCCCAGCTTGATCCCAGCCATCGCGGCGAAGGTGGGATAGAAGTCGGTGAAATCAACCAGGTCGTCCAGCACCACTCCTTGCGGCGTGTGTCCTTTCCAGTAAGCGACCAGCGGCACATGCGTGCCCATGTCGGTAGTCGAACCCTTCCCGCCCTGAATCGTCTGGCCGTTCCACTGAGATTTGATTTGCACGTTCGTGCCATTGTCGGCGGTAAACAGGATCAGCGTGTTCTCCAGCTGGCCGACGTCCTCCACCTGTTTGACCAGCTTCCCTACGATTTGATCCAGGTAACTGACCATCGCCACAAAGTTGGCTTTCCGGGCCGCTTTCCCTTTGGGCTGTTTGTTCGCAGCCTGTGTTCGCGGTGCCGATCCAATTGTATCGGGCGTGGGCACAAACGGATTGTGTACCAGCGTACTCGGATAGTAGACAAAGAACGGCTGATCCTTGTTCTTTCTGATGAAGTCGCACAGGAAGTCCGACATGATGTCCGGACCGTACTTCCCCTGGTTGTCTGCAATCGAAAGATATTTGCCGTTCTGTTCCAGCGGCGGGCTCCAGAACCGCTCGCCTCCCCCCTCTTTGACTTTCACTCCCGTCGTCACCTGCCACAGGCAATACTCATCAAAGCCCGCTTTGAACGGCCGCGTATTATCCTTGCAACCTTCCGCCTTGTGATACAGCCCGTTCAGCTGCCACTTCCCCGCGATCGCCGTCTTGTAACCCGCCGACTGCAGCAGCTGACCGAAAGTTTTCTCATTTGGATTCAAATAGCCGAAATGCGTGTAGTTGCGAAAATTGTATTTCCCCGTCATGAGCTTCACGCGGGACGGCGTACAGAGCGGCGTGGAATAACAGTTCGTAAACCGGATTCCCTGCTTCGCCAGTGCATCGATGTGCGGCGTCTCGTAATCTTCCGCCCCGTAACTGCTGAAACATTCCCAGCTGACGTCATCCGCCATGATCAGAATAATATTCGGTCGGCGGGCTGTACTCGCAGACTGGGGAGCAGCTGATGAGGTCGCCTCTCCCGCACAAAACAAAAACACAACATCAATGCAAACTGCTTCATCTCTGTTTCCTGTCCTGTAATCAACGGTCGCCGCGTTTCATTCAGCAGCGACAATTATGAAGAAAGCAATCGTAGTCTGTTATTGCTATGCTAGCTGGAAGCAGTAGACGAGAACAGGAACTTTCCTGTTTTTCATGTCTTTCGTAGTTCAGGATCATTCCGCGCTTCACACGGAATCCACGTGAGATGCACAAGCAGTGGAGTCAGCCCCCTCAGGGGGTAGCAGCCTCCGTCTCTGTATGCGGTGTAGGCAACAGCGGGAAGATCCGGATCCGTTCGTACTCCACTTTCGTCATCTGGTCCCGGTTATTATTCAACGCCCCCACCAGCACACTGTACTTACCGATATCAAAATCGAGCGTAAACGGCTCGCCACACTGTTTCCCATTTAAGAACACGGTGATCTTGCGGCCTTCGATCAAAATCAGTAACTGATCGATCTGGTTCAACCCGCGGGATGGTGCTTCTTTCTCAAGTAGTTTGTAACCGGGCATCAACGTATTCTTCCGATCCCCGAACAGAGAAGCTCGTGCGGCCATTTCCCCATCCTTCAATTCGATGAGAAACCCGATATCTTCAGAAGTGTGCAGATTCACCAGCCAGCCGGCGCCTTCCAGCAGCTTCACATCCACCTGAATCAGCCCCGATCCGTTCCCGTCGGCCCAGGGCCAGGCACCATCATGGAAACCCGAATTCATCTCGATCAACATACGACCGTTCCGAAACGTAACATTTGAAACGCCAATCTTGTCAGGACCACGGTTAAAGTCAAACTCCTGAACCATGACCGGCTTCTGTCGCATCATCGCCAGCAGTCGGGCCAGCACGGGATCGGGTTCGTCCAGAGGAGGACTTTCGCTGGCAGGTTTTGCCACTGGTTTTTCAACAGGCGGCGCGGTCTGGTCCAGCACTTCGATGACCAGCGGTTCGTTCCCGTTTTCCGCAACCACAAAATGAAACTGATCATAGCCTTTGACGATAGTCCCGTTGTGGGTCACAGTCACTTCGTGTGAGCCGATCGCCAACTCAACCTCACCCTGCTTGCCTGAAAATCTGACTCTCTGTTTTCCATCGATGGTCACCACGGCTGACGGATCATCAATTGTCACCTGCACGGTCCGCTCACCGGCACGAAACAACAGGACGATCGCCCCCAGCAGAAATACGATCGGCAATGCAGCCGCCAGGAACACCGCCCGACCTGACACAGAACCATTCCGGAAGTCATACCAGTGAGACGCCGGTTGCCGCTCCGCTGTCGTGGATGACTTTCGCTTACTTTTGGCTGCAAAGGTCTGTCCCGACTTTTTAAGAAACACAGTCAATCCATCGACGACTTCCTGCATCGACTGGTAACGATCGTCCATTTTCTTCGCCAGCATTTTCAGGCAGATCGCTTCGAGTTCGGGTGCGACGCCCTCTACCTGACGGGAAGGGGGAACGGGCTCTGCTGTCAAAATCTGACCGATCAGAACCACTGCTGGTCCCTGGAAGGGCAGCCGGCCTGTGAGCAGTTCATACAAGATGACACCCAGGTTGTAGATATCGCTCTGTGGCCCCACCGCATCAATGTCGCCGGTGACCTGTTCGGGAGACATATACGCCGGCGAACCCATCACCATGCCGGTGACTGTCAGACGTTCCGCTTCCTGCTTTCCCAGTTGACGGGCCAGTCCGAAGTCCATAATTACGGGCTCGTTATCTTCATCCAGCATGATATTCGCCGGCTTGAGATCGCGGTGGATCACTCCCTGCTGATGCGCCGCTTCGAGCGCCAGAGCCAGTTTGCGCATCACGATCCCGATTTTCCGCTGCGAATTGATTTTTCCCTGGGCGATACAAGTCGCTAACGGCAGTCCGGGAATAAAAGCCATGGAGATGTAACTCACTCCCTCCTCGCACCCGACATCATAGACGGGACAGATCCCTCGATGGCGCAGTGTGGCCGCGGAACGCGCCTCACGATAGAAACGCTCCAGCACCATCTCGGCCGACTCGGAATCATCCAGCCTGGGCACTTTCAATGCCACCTGCCGTTCCAGTTCCAGATCCTCCGCCAGGTAGACAGTTCCCATCGCCCCCTGTCCCAGCACCTTTTCAATCTGGTAGCGACCGAAACGCCCCTGCAACAGCTGGCTCTCTGTACCAGACTCAGAATGACCGCCCTGCCGATAATGAACCGTCTGCTCTGCCTTCACATTCCACTCGGAAGCATAACACTGCTCCGATGCAGTAGGGCCGGCCAGTTTTTCGATCAGTGCCACGTCAGCCAGATAAGCTTCGAGCTCTGCCTGCAGATGCGGGTGATCCATCACCAGCTGTTGAGCATCAATTTTCTCCCCCTGGTCGATCTTCCGCATCAGACTGGCAATAATCTGATCCAGATCGCCTTCTATCAGTTCGTGCTCTTCAGACATGGTCGCCTCGCAGTGAATGGCCCTCAGTATCAGACAGCAGACACTGCCTGTATTTAGCGGTCGCTTAACCTGTGTCTCGTTTCTTCCTCTACTTCGAAATGGGGAGATCCCGTAAGCCTCGGGAATAGAAACTGCCCGGGCCGAATCAGTCATTATGCACAAACGTCTCGCCCATGGAAACCGAATTCTCAGTTCGCCGACCGCCTCCACATCCTTTCAGGCGTAATGCTTCGCGAAACCGGGCGGTGAAATATCCTGTTTTGGAAAAAAAGCCGGAAAATGACAGGTCAGCAAACGGCATTGATCCAATCGCCGGCACCTGAAACAATGTCCTCACGCACCAACCATCAACTGGTCAATCTGATGCCCGAGGTAAATCTTGCAATCTTCAATCTCCCACAGCTCACTTTTGATCATACTACTCTCCCTGATCGGATTGACTGGCTGTTCAGACTCTGCCGATTCTGTAGCCACCGATCCCCCACTGCCTGTCGCCCCAGCCAGTGATAATCAGGTTCCCGACGATCATTCATTGCCGTTAGCTGAGTATCTGGAAGCCGGAGTCCCCGCCCACGATCGCAACTGGACCGGCAGTGACATGCAGCAGGCGGCCGAAGCCCTGGGCAAGCTGACCAAAGAGGACGCCGCGCTGCTTCCGCGTTACCAGAGCCCTCAGTCCGGCAAGCTCTTCGACCGGATCACCTCAGCCGAGAATCTGGACCTGTATCAGAACGAAGGTTCCCCCATCGAAGTCCGCGTGCATGAAGCCATCCTGCTGATGCAGTCCAGTAATCAGATCCTGGTTCTCTATGCCACCGCATTTGCAGACCAGAAAGTCGCCGACAGCGAACTGATCGAAATGATCGGCTCCACCCTGCGTTTATCCGCCACCATTGTGCAGCTCATCAACGAATTTCTGCCCACACTGGATAAGAATGATCCCACCTACCCCACGCGCATGGAAAGCCTGGACAACGTGCGAAAGAATCTGGCAACGGTGGTGATCGCCAATCTGAAAGTCCTGACCGAATCACACCTCTATCGCACCTCGGAACTCAAAAGGCTCCTCAGCTACATGCAGGACACCTACCCGGTAATCCTGCCCGCTCTGCCAGAAGCCAGCCGCGCCGAAGCCCTGCAGCGTCTGCGGTCATTAATTGAAGATCCCGAGATGCAGCCCCTGCAGCCCGAACTGAAATCACTGCTCAAAGCCGTCGAAACGTCTGCCGAACAGGCTGAGACAGAATCAGCGAAGCCGACGAACTAAGCCGGCTCTGCTTTTTAAACAGTTCAGAATAAACCGGCCTGACTAATTCTCTTGCCCCGCACGGATCCGATACAGCCAGCTCTCCATCCCCGATCCATCGGTTCGGCTGCCGTCACGAACTCCGCCGATCTTTTCCACCGCCCGCTGCGAACGAATGTTTTCCGGTCCGATCAGAAAGATCACCGAATCCACAAACTGAAATGCGTGCTGCAGCATCAGCTGCTTCATTTCGCCGTTAAACGGTCCGCCCCAGTGCGAACGTGCCAGAAAAGTCCAGCCGATCTCCACTTCGGAGGCACTCTCGTTATATCCGTGGTAGCGTGAAGAACCGATCACGGCACCGGTCGCCTGATCGATCGCCAGCAACGCCCCGCCCGATTCCATCGCGTCCCGGAAGAATTTCTGAAACACCTCCGGCTGGTAACGGTCAGACGCCGGATGCTGTTCCCAGATCAACGGATCAGAGGCAACCGCAAACAAAGCGTCATAATCGTCCTCCTGCAGAGGACGCAGTTTCACCAGCCTGCCGGTCAGTGTGGGTTGTATATCGAATGACATGGGGAACGCCTGGCGTACTGCGTATGATTCATTTCTGTAACTCAGGCAATAATACCGGAAGCTCTAGTACTCTCATAGAGCATCTGTCGCACACTCGGCTCATTCAGACTGTCGACTGGAAAATTCGAACCAACGCCGTGTCCCCTTTGCCTGGACCCCCACGGCCAGGGAATCCCCGGCGGCACTGAAAACCAGATCCACCAGTTCGCCGCGAGGCAGTGGCTCATCGAGTACGAGATCCCAGGTGCGTGTATCAAAGATCTCCAGTTGCCCGTCACTGCGTGCGACCGCCAGTAACGGCTCGCGGGGATGAAACTGAGAATAAACCGCCTGCGCATCGGTTCCGATCTGATGCACCATTTGACCAGTTTCGACCTCGTGAATCTGCACCAGTCCCTCCCGGGTATCGATCGACAGCAGCCTGCTGTCCGGTGAAAACTTTATTGGTCGGTTCGTTTCAAAGGGTTGCTCTGCCGTCGGCTGCCAGGTCCTGGTGTCGATACGTTTTCCATAAATGAACAGGTATTTTCCATCCGGGGTAAATCGCAGCTTGCCATTTCCTTCCTCCATGAATTTGAGATCGTGATTGCGATGGATGATCTTCTGCTCCGGAATCGACCAGATCACGAGTGCATCGGCGTGCCCTACTGCCAGCAGGTTTCCGTCGGGATGAAAATCCAGGTCAGTATTGACGGGCCAGGGATCACAGCGAAGATGAGCGACCTGCTCACCGGTCCTCAGCGAGAACAGATCCAGGAAATCATTCCCATTGATCAACGCCAGAATCCCCGTGGGTGCGTGAAAGGCAACGCGACGGGCCTGTTCATAAAAGATGTCCGAGGCATGCTTCAGACTGACAACCCGCGTTTCGAGGTCCACAGTATCCTGCCCCTGATCATGGATCATTACCACCCAGGGTTCTTCCTGATCATACAGGATATTCGGATAGACGCGGTTCCGTTTGTGAGGCTGAACGGGCTCCCATTTGGCCAGCTCTGTCTCCACAGTCTCTGAGTGAAACCGGCGGATGCGCAGTGGTGCTTCGCGGACCCTGACCGCCTTGGCTTCGATGGTCGCGAACTGTTCGCCTGTTGGACTGACTGCCGTCCCCATCGCTTTTCCCAGGTATTCCCCGGTCTCTCTGTGCCACCAGCAGATCTCTTTTTTCTGGGGAATCGAACTTTCGGTGTTCCCGGAATTCAAAACCACGTAGCGATCGTTCGTGGAGAGCGCAAAACCACTGGCCTGGTTAAAGGTATTTAATGTCATACTCTGCAACTCGGCATACTGAAACAGGGCATGCGCCACGGAATCATCAGTTTCCAGTACCGAAATCATCCGTGCCGGAAACTGCACAACCGCGGCCTGACCCGCGGGAATCATTTTATTGCGTCGGTTCCAGGGCCAGGGATCTCTGAGCTGCCCCACCACGTACTTCTGATCCTGAGAGACATTCCAGTGAGTCGCGCCCAGGCGAACCATGATTGTCCGGGATACCGTCTGCTCCTGGTCAGCCGTACCTATTGAGACCAGGTTTTTATGACGCAGTGCCAGTTCGGTTCCCTCCGGGTTCACGCTGAAATTGAAAGGCAGACAATACGGCCCGGTCCCATGATCGACCTCTTTTCCTGTAATGAAGTTCCAGGACAGGTAATGCGTCTGCCCCTTCTCATTGATTTTCTGCAGCACGACCTGTTCGGACTCTAATCGGCTGGGAGAAAAATTGCGAATCTTCTCCCGAGTGGCAATGATTTTATTTTGCTCGACGTCGTACACGCCCAGCTTCCCTTCGGAAGGCAGTCCGTTGGGCATCCGGTTCCGCAAATTCACCAGCAGATAACGCCCCCCTTTTGTGAAACCGATTCCCCCCGGCGCCACAAAATGATAATCGTCCCCCACACGCTGCAGGAATTTTCCCGTACGGGCATCACAGATCCAGGTCACGGCGCGGTCATCGACCACATGCGCCAGCGCCAGCTTCTCCCCTGAATCGTCAAAATAGACGTTCGCATTTTTAAACTCCTGCCCATCCGGATGGGGAATCGTACACAATACCCGTGGAATCCGCGCGGACTGCAGTTTCCAGACCCAACCACGATCCTGCGGATCGACGGCTTTCAGCAGTTCTTCCGCTTCATAAAAGCGTCCTGCACGTATATTGTATCCCGCCAGCAATAGGCTGTTCCGCGCCGACTCTTTACGCTGCTCCTCCGCCGCTATCAGGGCATTGTCCCTCTCACTGACAGCCTCTTTTTCCTGAATCTCCGCATAAGCCAGGTTCTGCCGGGCTTCATCACGGGCTTCGGATGCTGCAAACAGGGAAAAAGAAACAACCGTCAGACTGACCACGAGTATCAGCGCACTCGAGAGAATCAGGCTACTGATCACCCTGTTCCGTTGACACCATCTGGTAAATCGTTCGAACTGCGATACGCGACGCACCGAAACAGGATGCCCGTCCAGCCAGCGGGTGAGATCATCGGCAATCGCCTGACAGTCCGGATAGCGATCCTCGCGAGCAGGCTCCAGCATTTTCTGACAAACGGCAATCAGGTCCACGGGGATCGGAGTCTCGGGACCTGCGATCTCAGGGGGAGGCGGATCTGTCTGCAGTTGAAGCAACACGGCGTGCGTCTTGCCCGACCAGCGAGGCTTGCCCGTCAACAGTTCATAAAAGATGCCCCCCAGTGAATACTGATCGCTCTGTTTCCCCAGTTCCTGAGTCTGTCCTCGCGCCTGTTCGGGCGACATGTAGGCAGGAGTCCCCATGATCAGACCATCGGAGGTCAGATCGAGTTCCTGGTCAATCCGCTTGGCCAGTCCGAAATCCATAATCATTGGACGCTGACGCGCGTTGATAATCACATTGGCCGGCTTCATATCCCGATGAATGATATTCTGCTCATGCGCGTAAGCCAGCGCTTCTGCCAGATCCCGGATCCAGGTGACCGCCTGACGGATTGCAGGGCGTGTGCGATCGAGGTACTCTTTTAGCGTTTCGCCCTGGACGTACGCAGCGGAAATATAATACTGATCCCCAACCTGTCCCCGCTCCCAGACAGCCACAATGTGCGGATGCTGCAACTGGGCGGCGATCTGTGCTTCAGCCAGAAATCGATCGATTCGCTCCCGATCCTGTTGATCGAAACGGGGCAGTTTCAAGGCCACCTCGCGATCCAGTGTCGGATCGTAGGCCAGGAACACCGTCCCGAAGGCCCCCCGCCCCAACTCGGACTTGAGAATAAAGCGACCGAAGTGGGATTCAGTCGCTCCAGCGTTTTCCGTTTCTGTCAGCCCCTCTTCCGCGGATGCCAGACTGGATGAAACCAGCGTCGCCTGCGGTTCCGTCGCCGCTGTCTCAATCACCGCATCGATCGCCTCGCGATATTCGGGATACAGCTTCAGATAATCGATGCGGGCTGCGGGTACTCCTTTTAACTGCCGCAATTCGACATCCACCTTCAACAGTTCCAGGAAGGCAAAACGCCGTAGTGGTACCGGGCACTGCTCAAGGACAGATTTTAAAGTCAGCGCACTGTCCGGCGTCCAGCCTGATTCATAAGCATCGCAGACCGAATCGATTTCCAGATAATCATCGAACCGCAGTTGATCAATCATGGAGTTTCCTGAATGAATTGGATCGAATGAGACAGGCCAGTTCTTTGGCTCTACTTCGTTTCCAGCAACCGCAGATCAAGGTATTCCACATCGCCATGATCGTTCGTCCGTCCCAATAAGCGTTTGCCCGTCGCATCCAGGCGAAACTGCAACTGCGTGTCCCAGTTACCAAATACATTTCCAGGCCCCGATACTTTCTGTTTTTTCTTCAACACCAGTCCAAAACCGTTCGTCCCTCGATCCGAAGTATCCAGGCTCCCCTCAAACACTACTTTTACTTTCTGCTGAACCTTAGGCACCAGTTCCAAGGTAACCTGTTTTCCTTCTAATTCAAAACCACGAACAATCATTTTCACTTCAGCCGTCTGTTTATGCTTCAGACTTCTGATGGTCCCTTCCCATATCTTCCCTGGAGTCAGTACCGTTTGCCAGACCTCTTTACGTGCTTTGGTCGCCAGTTGATCTGTACTTTCCACAGCAGCATCCCGCTCCAGAGTCAACATTTCCCCTCCGGAACTCACGCCATACAGATTCTTGCCATCGGGTGAGATGCGAAAGACTTTTTTATCTTCAGACTCCCAGCGACTGAAGAAGACGCCGAAGTAGTCGTGTTCATAAATCGTCGCGGCCCCATACTGCTGCATCACCAGACCGTAGCCATCAATCATCCCGTTCCCGTTGAGCAGAGAACCCTCGTAAACGACCTGCTGCACCGGTTCGTCGTCCCGCGCAAGGGTGAGCCGCACATATTTTCCCTGATCGCGCACTTCTGCCACACGCAGGGTGACCTGCTTCACTGCTTCGTCTCGCCATTTCGTCACACCCCGCCACGCCGCACCCGGCACCAGGGTATTCTGCCAGCGTTGTTCGGCAGCGATGACCTCAGAGTCACCGGAACGACGTTCGAACATGACCTCCGCATCGGCAAACCGGCCCCGGAATCCCTGTTCGACGGGAATCAGTAACAGTTCACTGCGAGCATTACGGCTAAAGAGTCCCGATTTTGGTTTGCGTTGACTGGGATGCATATGGCAGGTGACCTGCTGCAGCCGAATCGGGATTCCCAGATGATGCGGTGCCTCCAGCTGCAATTTGCCTTCAAAGACCGCAAAGGTATAAGGGGTCTGCGCATCTTCGATGACCACGCGCATGTTCCCCGTCTCCGCTTCATAGCCGGTAATCAAGATGACCACCGCCCGGTCTGCCTGGCCGATGATGGACTCGCGCCCCGTGTATTGTGCCCCTTCCACGATGTCCTGCTCACGACTTCTCCCCACGAATGCTTGCGACACCTCTGAATCGGTCGCTGCCTGCAGAGTCTCGCTTCGGCGTGCATCGGACAGTTGATACAAATTACTGGTGGGGTCGTAAAACAGAATCCGGTTTTCCCGTAACTTGCGTGCCATCCGCGAGAGACTGGGATCTTCGTTGTTGAGGATCAACATCCAGCCGTCATGAACCCGACGTAGCTTCTGTGACGCGTCTGAATTCACCGGAGGCAGAGACAAAGCACCGCGGAAGACCACCCGTGACAGCGGATCTTTCTGATCGATGGCCACCGCATTCAGGCTGGTCACCGTCTTCCCCCGTTCATGCAGGAAAACAACGGCTTCCGACTCCGACTGCGCTGGAAAGAGTTTTCCCGAAAGTGGCAGGGAATGTCGAACCAGTTTTTCCAGTGCCTGCTTTTCCTTCAGCAGTCTCTGCTCCATCTCTGCACTTGCCTGCGCGACTCCCGATACAATTTCTGCCTGCAATTCTCGATACTGACGTAAGGGGTCGAGCGGCCCTCCATCCGCCAGCACCGCCTCGGACGGCAGAGAGGAGCGGGCAATCAGATTGCGTACAGACGTCCCATCCGACAGTTGCAGATCAGACAGGGTCAGTTGAGTCTCTTTCCCCGATCGGTCCACAAGCACCGTCGCCTTCCATTTAACTGGCTCTCCCTTGCGGCAGCTCAGCTGAAACAGTTCCGGAAAAGTAAACTGCTCGAGCTTTCGACTCAGCGGATTCCATTTCTGACTTTCGGGCGCACGTAAGTTCTGTAAGGTCTGAAGCGCAGCCTCGTACTTCTGTTTCAGAGAGTCCTCCCCCTGCAGTTTCGCTGAGGGATCCAGTTTCAGCAGCCAGTCTTCCTCGGGAGTCTCCTCACATTCGACTTCCACATTCCAGCGCTGGTCCCCGTCAGCTTCCAGCGACAGAATTGTCAGTTCCCGACCGCTGATCGCCAGCGGGTGCGGAGTCTCACGCGACATCAACTCGGCCAGTTCCCCGGCCCCTGGTTTCCCGGAACAACCTGCGCCGATTCCCAGCAGCAGAAGCACAAGCAGTCCCCGCGAGAAACAGACGTTGATAAAAGACCAGAGAAATGGATGAAAACCTTGATGAGTCATTGACTTACTCCAAACCGGAAAGTGATAATTGAACTGACAGACGCAGTAAAAAGAAGCTTTTTTTCTTCCCCTCAATCAGTAACTGCCCAGAACAAATCCTCATCCGACAGTCTTTTTCCAATTTTTTAAAAATGCAGCAACCACCAGACGACGTGTTCTCTGATGACTCTTCGCAGGACCTCTCGGTATTCGCGGAAAGCGTGCTGGAAGAGATGCAATCCACCATCTCGCCTCGCTTTGAGCAGATCTGGGATCGATTTCACCAGATCCTGAAAGACTACGTGGAACGCCGGATTTCGCCTCAACTGCAACTGCATGTCGGCGCCAGCGATATTCTGCAAAGTGCTTTTCTCAGCCTGTGGAGAAGACTGGAAGATTCTTCGAAACCGCCCCTCACCGACCAGGATGATCTCTGGGGATTTCTGATGACCATCGCCCGCCGCAAACTCACCAAACGCTGGCGACAGATCCAGACGCAGAAACGGGGAGCCGGAAATGTGATTACGGCGACTGACTATACCGGCTCCACTTCCGGAGCCGCATTTGAAGAAATTGTCTACGAGGAAGTCAATCAGCAGCTCAAACTGGAACTGGAAGAAGCCTCCGATCGACTCGATGTGGAATGCCAGACCATTATCTCCATGAAGCTGACCGGCATGACCAATGCCGAAATCGCAAACGAATTGAAGTGCAGCACTCGACGTATCGAACGTAAAAACAACCTGATCCGCAAAGCATTCACGGACGCCGAGGCTGACTCCACTATCATCTCCGAAAGTTGACGCAGCTCTTACATGCCACGACAATATAACAGTTCCCGATGATTCGCGCCCGTATTTCAGGAAAGTAAACCCCCTATGATCCCCGCATCGCCCCTCAGAAAGATATTCAGGTTCTCCACCCTGCTTGTTGTCAGCGGCATGCTGCTCCTCTCTATCATTCCGACCGCTCAGGCCGCTCCCGCAACACGCCCGAATATTGTCCTGATCATGGCCGACGACCTCGGCTTCTCGGATCTCGGCTGTTACGGTTCAGAAATCAAAACGCCCAACCTGGACCAGATGGCCAACGAGGGGCTGCGATTCAAACGTTTTTATAACGCGGGACGCTGCTGTCCCACCCGGGCCTCGCTGATGACTGGTCTCTATCCGCACCAGGCAGGCATGGGCTGGATGAACCGCAACGATAACCTTCCCGGCTACCAGGGAGAACTGGGTAAGAATTGTGTCAGCATCGCCGAAGTCCTCTCCGCCGTCGACTATCGCTGTTATCACGTCGGCAAGTGGCACCTGACCTATCGTATGCGGGAAGCCAATGAAAACTGGCCCCTGGGCAGAGGCTTTGATCGCGCCTATGGTACCGGCGGTGGGGGCAATTATTTCGCACCCCGTCCGCTCTATGAAGACAATCAGCTGATCAAACCACCCAAAACGGGTTACTACATTACTGATGCCTTCAGCGACCGCGCGGTCGACTATCTGAAAGATCACGCTGAGCAGCACAAAACAGACCCCTTCTTCATGTATCTCGCTTATACGGCCCCTCACTTCCCGCTGCACGCACTTCCGGAAGACATCGCCCGCTATAAAGGACAGTATCAGGGCGGCTGGGATGCTCTTCGCAAACAACGACACCAGAGCATGCAGCAACTCGGGCTGATCAACTGCCCGCTCTCCCCGCGCGATCCCGATGCCCAGGCTTGGGACAGTCTCTCGGAAAAAGAGCGCGAGGAATGGGATCTGCGCATGGCCGTCTATGCAGCCATGGTGACCAGCATGGATCGAGGCATCGGCCAGGTCCTGAAGCAAATTGACCAGATGGGACAGAAAGACAATACCCTCGTGCTGTTTCTCTCCGACAATGGCGCGAGTGCCGAGTACATCGACCGGGGACACCAGCCCGGCGCGATCACCGGCACCCGGGAATCGTTCCGCTGTGCAGAGGTCGGCTGGGCCAACAGCAGTAACACCCCCTTCCGCTTCCACAAAATGTGGGTGCACGAAGGCGGCATCTCCACGCCCCTCATCGTCCGCTGGCCCGACCAGATTCACCAGACCGGAGGCTGGACCAACCAGGTGGGACACATCATCGATGTGATGGCAACCTGCGTTGACATCTCCGGTGCGAAATATCCCGCCACCAAAAACGATCAGGCTGTTTTCCCCTACGAAGGCAACAGCCTGCTCCCCACTTTCCAGCATCCGGAAACAACAAAGTCCCGCATGCTTTGCTGGGAACACGAAGGTAACAAAGCCATTCGCCAGGGTGACTGGAAGCTGGTGAAAGAAAACGGTCACAAGTGGGAGCTCTACGATCTGAGCCAGGACCGCAGTGAACTGCACGATCTGGTGAAAAGCGAACCGCAGCGGGTGGAAACCATGTCCCGCGAATGGGATGCCTGGGCCGAACGTGTCGGCGTCGTTCCCTGGGACGATCTGCCTCCCCCCGGCTACAGAAGTAAGGGGCCGGACTTCTACCGCAAGAAATAAGTGCTGTCTGTCCGTCTGCTGCGTTCCCCGTCAGGCTCAATACGGTGCGATGATCACCCAGGAAAACAGCAGATCACTTGAATCTGCACGCCCGAAACGGGATAGTTGAAGAAATGTGACCTCAAGGTCGTCCATCAACCGGCTGGTGAGACCGCCACTCCTGCCTGCGTTGGTTTTTCCAACCTTATCAATAGAGAATGTCAGCCTTTCATGTCCACAGTCGCCTCTTCGCCGTTACTGAAACTGCATCCGGAAGATAACATCGCCATCGCCCGTAATTCTGTGGCAGAAAACCAGGAATGTGCGATCACCGACACCGAGAACGTGACCGCCCGGGAAAGCATCGATCTGGGACACAAAGTCGCCATTCAACCCATCGCAAAAGGGGAACGGATCCGTAAGTTCGGTCAGGTCATCGGTTTCGCGACCTGCGACATCGAACCGGGCGACTGGATTCACAGCCACAATCTGGCAGCGGGCGAACTCAGCCTCGATTACGCGTTCTCCAGTGACGTCCCTGCACCGCCCACACCTGTGGAGGGACGCACTTTCATGGGCTACCGCCGTCCAAACGGCAAAGCAGCGACCCGTAACTACCTGGCGATCATCAGCACCGTCAACTGTTCGGCCACCGCATCCAAGTACATCGCCCGGGAACTGGCCCAGACGTCACTGGCCGACTATTCCAATATTGATGGCATCATTCCCCTGGTCCATAAAGGGGGCTGTGCGATGCAGTATGATGGAGAAGACCACCATCAGTTGATGCGGACTCTGGGGGGATTTGCGAAGCATCCCAACATCGGCGCTTATGTTATTCTGGGTCTGGGTTGTGAAACAGGGCAAGGTTCCTTCCTCTCCGACAACGAAGGACTGGTCCAGCTGCAGAACCTGAAAGAGCCCGATCCCATGGAACCGCTGGTCCTCAACATCCAGGATATCGGGGGGATTAGAAAGACAGTCGACTACGTTTCAGACGTGCTCAAAGACTATTTACCGAAGGTCAATAATGTCGTTCGGGAGCCCATCCCGGTTTCCGAGCTCATTCTGGGGACCGAATGTGGTGGCAGTGACGGGAACAGCGGCGTGACCGCGAACCCGGCTCTGGGAATCGCCAGCGACCTGCTCGTCGCTCACGGTGCGACCTCCATTCTGGGAGAAACCTCCGAAATCTATGGTGGCGAACACCTTCTGACACGTCGCGCCATCACGCCGGAAGTCGGTCAGAAACTGATCGACCGCATTAAATGGTGGGAAGAATACACGGGCAAATTTGGAGTGGTGATCGACAACAACCCCTCACCAGGTAACAAAAGAGGTGGTCTGACCACGATTTATGAAAAATCACTGGGAGCCATCGCCAAGGGGGGCAGCACCGCTCTGCGTGCCGTCTACCGCTTTGCGGAACCAGTCACCGAAAAGGGCTTTGTCATTATGGATACCCCCGGCTACGACCCCGCCTCCGTCACAGGCATGGTGGCCGGAGGTGCGAATGTGGTCTGCTTTACCACAGGCCGGGGCAGCTGCTTTGGCTGTAAGCCGGTCCCCAGCATCAAAATCGCCACCAATACCCCCATGTTCGAACGGATGCAGGACGACATGGACATCGACGCAGGTCGCATCCTGAATGGCACCTCGGTGGAAGAAGTGGGCCGCGAGATCTTCGAGTTAATCATCGAAGTCGCGAGTGGAAAAAAGACAAAAAGTGAGGCCCAGGGCATCGGCGATGAAGAATTTTGCCCCTGGAGTATCGGTCCGGTGCTCTGATTTCCCGGATTTCAGCAGAATTCCCGCTCCCGTTCGTTCCTGATCCCTTTCAGGACCGTTCCGAGCGGGTCTGTTGGCCCAGCATTCATCTTAACGTCTTATGAAATAACCAGTTCCCTGGCTTGCTCTATCTGTCGGATCAACCTGTAACACAGTCAGGCCGACTTTCGAACACCCATCACAACTATACATTCCAACACACAAGAGTCCCCTCGATACAACCGCTAGAACTCCTGAAACAGGAAAATTCGGTATCTCCCGAATAATCGCTACAGTTTACCAGAAGCCCTGTCCGATATAACCAGCAACAGACTCCGCGCATTTCCGTTTTAGACGCGCGGATTGTTATCAGGTTTCCGCTGTTTGTTTGTAAGGACGTATAGATGCGGCTTCTTCATTGGCTAGCACCGGTTTTGAGCATCGTTCTGATCTCACACGCATACTCCACAGTACACGCGCAGGGATTTCCTCCAGCTGAAATGCAGTCGAATATGATACAGCCTGTATCATATAACCCTGCCAGCTTCCCGGGATATCCTCAGAACGCTCAGGCCATGCCTGCACCAGTTCAACCTGGATTCTTCCAGGCTGCGGCAGGCAACTACGGTTATCCGACTCCACCGGGAGTCCCCATGAATGCCGGACCCGAGTCGCCATTAAGTGCGTTTCCTCGGATCTCGCCTTTCGAGCACCAGTTCCAGCAGCACCGGGTCGATAGTAACGGTCTCTGGTCTTACCGGGCTAGTAATAACGGTAAGCGGCACTTCCTGAGTATGGAAGCTCTGTTCGCCCGTTATCAGAACCCGGGTGGAGCCCTGATCGGTAATGTCGGTACTCAGTCTTACCTGGGCATGGTAGAAGATGAACTGATCGACGCCACAGACGATGAAGTCTTTGATCAATTCAGTGAAAATACAGGACTGCCTTACTTCGATCAGAAGTACTTCAATAATGTACCAAAACTGAATGCTCCCGGTTTCCGTCTCCGCTGGGGCTGGTACAACGATGATGAAAGTGGATTTGAATTCACCGGCTGGTGGATTAGCCGGGCTGATTCAGACTGGTCCGCGATTGAACAATCGACTCACAAACCAAATCCGGCGAATCAGGCCATCATGGACATCCTGCTCTCACCGCCCAACTTTATCGATCCTGCAGGTACTGGTGTGGTCTCTTCGATCCCCGGTGTGACTACTGCTCAGGTAAACGAAGTGCTGCAGAACGAACTGATGAATCTGGGTGGGCTCCCACTGGATGACGGTACCATTGACGGTGTCACCGTACCTTACGATCTGGATTTCCGTGTTAAAGCAGTCAGCCAGGCCTGGGGTACCAACGCCACCTGGTTGTCAACTCCGATTGTGGATAAGAAATCCCTTAAGGTTCGTGGTCTGGCCGGTGCCCGCTACATGCAGGTACGCGAAGGCTTCAGCTTTGTCGGTCGCGACAGCGGTCTGCTCTACAGTGATGCGACCAACATCGCTGGTATCCGTCCTGACCTGAAACTCTTCTCGCTTCCCACCGGAACCGATGAAAACGAAGATGGCATCGTCGACAACGCAGGGGTTGTTGAAGATGACAGTACTGGTGGGGGAACCACGGGTACCTCAACCGCCTTCTTCGTTGCTCCTGTTGACCCGGTAACTGGTCAGCCCGTTCAGCCCTACACCACCTGGGTCAACAACACCGTTGATACTCATCTGGCTGGTCCTGAAGTTGGTTTCCAGTTCGATCTCGGTGGCGACAAGTTTAAGATCTGGGGTCAGACCAAAGTCGGTATCATGGCCAACCAGGAAAAGATTAAACTGAATGGTGACAACGTGGGGATGGGTATTCGGGCCGACCCGGATGACATCGATCGTCCCAAGGCTCTGATCGATCCGACTGCGGCCGACCCGAATCCGAACGCCTTCAGCGATTCACAGAGTCACACCCACGTATCACCCATGTTCGAACAGTCGATCTTCATGGAAATGGCGATCTTCGACAAGGTGCCTGTCCTCAAACGCATGAAAATGCTGGAAGAAGCGAAACTGAAAGTGGGTTACACCTACATCGTTGCCGGCGAAATCGCCCGCCCTTACGACAGCATCCGCTGGCAGGGTATGCCGACCCGCGGCCTGTTCCCCTCGATCGATGTCGAGCGTGAATCATGGAGTGTCGGTACCTGGAGTGTCGGTCTCGACTGGCTCTACTAAGACGCGTTTTGCAAACGAACCATCTCAAACGGTCGAGAATCATTCTCGGCCGTTTTTTTATGCACCTGACACGCGCTGCAGTCCGACCGCTCAATCCAGCCGTTTGAGTATCACATCTCCCCGCGTACTGTTGTCGCCGGGATAGTCACGATCGGCTCCCTCTTCCTGAAACCAGATATCCAGCATGCCGGTTCCCGACTGCAGTTCAAAACGGGACGAGGTCTGATCTGCTGACAGAAATTCGTGCGATCGCTTCCCCTGCCAGTTGACAGTCAACTTGCCCGGCTTGGTATCAGCGCCCCGCTGAATTTCCACCTCATAGCGTCCGGGAGTCTCTACCTGAACCATCCAGCCCTCTGACGTCCCTTGCGTGAAACTGCCATCCTGGTACCGACACAAGGTGGTCGGGTTCTCTTTGCCGCTGTTGATCACAATCAGACCCGGCTGAAAATTGCGGGACTGTTTCACATCCGCAAACCAGCTTTCATAGTCCTTGCGTAAACCAGCGGCGATGTCGGGTTGTGTGGAGATCAGATTCTTCATCTCCCCGGGATCGCTGGTCAGATCGTACAGTTCCAGTACCGGTTCGGCATCGCGCATCAGGTTTTCTTCTCCGAAGGTGCCGGGATACCCCACCAGTTTGTACCGTTGTGTCACTACGGCGCAGTTTTGATAACGCTGCGGGGTCAATCCTCGATGCACCTGGAAGAACAGCTTCCGTTCGGGCAGTGTCTTGACTTTCCCCGTCAGCAGGCCAGTCAGATCGATGCCATCCAGTTTTAATGATTTCGGTTTTGGGGTCCCCGTCATGTCGAGCAACGTGGGCAGAAGGTCGATGTGTGCCGCGATCTGAGCACTCTGTGTCCCCGCAGGAATGTGTCCGGGCCAGGTCGCCACGAATGGCACGCGGATCCCCCCTTCATAAACCCACGACTTCCGCCCTCTCAGCCCCGCGGTATAACGTTTCTGTTGAGGACCGTTGTCGCCCAGAAAGATCAGGATCGTGTTCTCCTTCAGTTTGGTCTGATCCAGATGCGCCATCAGACGTCCCAGATTTTCATCTAGGTTTTCCACCATCCCATACACGCGGGCCGTCGTTTCATCCAGTCCCTGCTCTTGATAAGGCTTCCAGTAGGAGTCCGCTATTTCCAGAGGCGTGTGCGGGGCATTGGTCGGCAGATAGACAAAGAATGGTTTCCCCGCCTGGGCCTGTCGATCCATGAACTCCAGAGCAGCATCAAAAAACAGATCTGTGCAATAGCCCTTGCCCTGCTCTCGCTGACCGTTCTTCCACAACCAGGGATCAAAATAACTGTTAGGTTTATCGGGAGCCTGACCAATGCCGCCACTTCGATGCACCAGCGACTCCGCAAATCCCTGATCCTGCGGCCGCATCGGATAATTGTCCCCCAGATGCCATTTTCCGAAGATGCCCGTCGCGTAGCCTGCTCCCTGCAGCAGCTCGGCCAGCGTGGTCTCCTCTCCGTACATCTTCGCACCGCCGCGAGAGGTGTGTACGACTCCCGATCGATAGTAATAACGTCCGGTCATCAGACTGGCCCGGGTCGGCGCACAAACCGGACTGCAGTAGAAACGCGTCAGCTCCATTCCCTGACGGGCCAGCTCGTCCATGTGCGGGGTGCGGATCTGTGCGTTGCCATGAAAGCCGACATCTCCGTAGCCCTGGTCATCGGTCAGCAACAGAATCACATTTGGCTGTTTTCCCTCTGCTGCAATCCCCTCATGTGAGAACCCGCAGATCAGGAAAACCAGCAGACCACACGGAATCAGTCCCCGGTTTCTCTGTAACAGTGCTCTCAGCATCACGTTCCCCTTCACACGCTAAGCAATATCAGCGAGACCACTTACCCCCATTCAAGCTTAAGAAAGCACGCGGGCAGGCGACGCTGGTTGAAAAAATAGTTGTCCTCTTCGGCCTGAAATCATACGATAGAACAAAGCCAATCGTGTGACTCGGGAGGACGCACTGATGAATCGTAAACTGATCTGCCTGTTGATGTGCTGCGGAATGCTGGCTCTGATGAGTCTTCCCGCTCACGCACAGGTCCTGCGAATTCAACAACCCATCGTACAACAATTCTCGGTGGGAACAACTGTCACCGTGCCGGATCGAGGTACCGCTCTGTTGGGAGGCGTCAGTTCCGGACGGATCCACTCCCGCCGGGTTGGCCCTTTTCGTCGTGGCTCAATTTATGGACAGGAATTCCAGAGCACAACCAGCAGCGTCAGCGTCTATATTCACGACTTCGAAGCCATGGACCGTTACCTGCTTAACTCCGCTCCGCGCAGTATTCGTGAAGCAGCCGCCCATCCCAGTGATCACTGGCGCGATCAACTGCATGCCCCTGTGGCGCACAATCAGCCCGGCTCCTCAATCGCGCGAGAAAAGCAGGCTGCGTCGCAAGCCAGAACACAGGCCAAAGCACAACGGTTTTATGAACTGGGGAAGCAGGCCGAACAGAAACATGCCACGTCGAACATCGCAATCCTGCACTACACCGCCGCCGCCAAATATGGCAGCCTGCCGGCACAACAGCGACTCAAGGAACTGAAAGCCGAGTCGACCTCGATTTCAGCGACAGAGTGATCTCTGGCAGTGATGATGCTTTGAGGGGACCTAGGCGGCTTCTTCGTCGGCAAAGATGCGATTTGGCAGATTCACTTTCGCGTAGCGTTCGCCACGGGCATCGTAGAAATAGATCATGTTGGAGTCAGAAGCCCAGATGGCTCCCAGGCGAACCGAACGGGGACCGTTAATCGAAAACTGAAGTCCACATCCCCGACCCCGGCGTTGTAAAGCCATTTCAGACATCGTGAACTGCTCTTCAAGCAGGTTCTCTTTTTCACACAGTGTTTTGTGGATGTACTGACGTAGATCGTTAAGTGACTGGATATTATCGACACTGATGCTCATGCACGCTACCTCTTGCAAAGATTCTCGTTCACCTGTTTTTTCAGGTCTCTTCCCTGACTGTCAAAGGGGACCATTCTCGAATCGACAGGTTGACCTCACGAGTATCGTCCAACCGCAGAGGCATCTGTCGCAAGAGTTTGTGTGCCGTTGTCTTTGTTAAAATTTGAGAAGATTATGGAGTTCCACTATTCGTTATCAGGACGGACTTTTTCCCTGTGCGATCCGCATTTTTAGAATTCCGACTGATGAATGACACCGCTGGCAATTCACTTAAGTCGTTTCCTGCCCCCTCAGAGGCATGGAATACCATGCCGCTTTTATCTAACCGGAACACTCCTGATACATTGAAGTGCCCTGCTCAACGTGGTTGCCGGGCTGCGTACTGATTTTTCTTTTCAACAGGAAAAATCGGACGATTCACTAAATTTACCGGATCTGGATTTGTTTGTATGATGAAGGTCAACGTCAGCTTTACATCAGTTATGGCATGTAAATTTGCTCATTCAAACATCCATTAACATAGAGGGTCATCAGAAGTGCCTGTTATCTCTGCCGAGTCGCTGCAAAAATTTACCGAAACGCTCATGCTCAAAGGCGGCGCCACTGAAGAAGAAGCGCGCATCGTTTCCAAAAGCCTGGTCGACGCCAACCTGCTGGGGCACGATTCCCACGGCGTGATGCGTCTTCCGTTCTACATGGGCCGTGTCAAAGAAGGCATTCTCAAAGCCGGTGAAACTCTGAAGATCCTGAACGAAACACCGGCTGCAATCAACGGCGACGGCGGCTGGGGATTCGGTCAGACCGTGATGCATGACCTGATGAATCGCCTGATCGAAAAAGCGGGCAACCTGGGTGTCTCTGTCGGAACCCTGAAACACGCTTCGCACATCGGCCGCCTGGGAGAATACGCGGAAATGGCTGCCGCCAAAGGTATGGCATCCATCATCTGCGCCAACACACACGGCTCCGCCCCCCGCGTGGCGCCAGTGGGAGGCAAGCGTCCCCGTCTGGGAACCAATCCGATCTGTATCGGCATGCCCGGTGGAGAAAAAGGTCCCTTCGTACTCGACTTCGGCACTTCTGCCACCGCAGAAGGTAAAGTCCGCATCAAGAAAATTGCCGGAGAACAGGTTCCTCCCGGCCTGATTCTGGATCCGGATGGCAATCCCACTACCGACCCCAACATGCTCTACGGCGATCCTCCAGGGACAATCCTTCCCATGGGCGGCGATCAGGCCTACAAAGGTTTCGGTCTGTCCTTCATGGTCGAAATGCTCTGTGGTGCCCTCTCGGGTGGACAGTGTGCCTTCCCTGATCCTCCACCACCAAAGGGGAACTGTGTGTTTGTGGTCGTGATCGACCCGACTCACCTGGGTGGTCAAAATCACCTGTTGAACGAGATTACCAATCTCGAAAAGTATGTCCGCAGCGTGCCTCTCAAGGACGGCGTTACAGAAGTCTTTCTGCCGGGCGACCCGGAAAAGAAAACCGCTGCCACCCGTAATGAAACAGGCATTTCCCTCGATAAAGGGAACTGGGAAGCACTGACCAAACTGGCTGAAGAACTCGACGTTCCCGTTCCGGAAGTCCAGGACTGATCAGCCATCGATGACACAACAGCCTCGCGAATTGACCAGACAGTTCGCGAGGCTGTCTGATTTCAATCAGCCTACAAACCGGGAGCTTTAGCCATGGCGAATGAAATGGATCCGAATTCGAACCAGCCCGCTCCCGAGCAGGATGCGCGGCTCTATGTGCCCATCAATGATGCGGAAAACATCACGATTTTCGTGAAAACATCCTCGTCCAAGGAGTACTGCTTCTCCAAGTTTCCGGGCGAGGATCATTTCCACCTGCTGATGCACGGCGAGATCGTTGTCACCAACGGTCACGACCTGTATTGCGTCGACTGTGCCCTTCGGCACGGCTTTTTGACCCGCGATCGCCTCAACTGGCAACATAAGTCCCGCAGTTAGAACGCTGGCGATCCAGGTATCAATCAGACATTAACGGGGAGTACCGTCGTGGCTTTCAGATAATCGGACGCAAATTCGTCATCTTCGGATACATGCTGTACCATATGCTCGGCTTCAGACCACCACTCGGATGCCTGGGCCTGGGTCCAGCTATTGACCTGTAGCTGTTCCAGAGCCTCCAGCAGTTCGGCAGAGTTCTGGTAACGATCGTCCGGCTTCTTCTCCAGGCATTTCATAATGATCTCTTCCAGTTCAGGAGAGACCTCCGGATTCAGTTCCCGCAACGGTTTCACGGCCTGGCTCGCATGGGCGAACATCACCTTCAAAGCGTTATCCCCTTCAAAGACCGGTTTCCCGGTCAGCAGGTAATAAGCGCTCGCCCCCAGTGAGTAAATGTCGGACCGCGGTCCGGGACTGCCATCTCCAGTGACCACTTCAGGACTCGTATACAGCGGAGATCCCACCACGGCCCCTTCCATGGTTAACTCCAGCGAAACGTCATCGGTACGATGATACTTAACCAGACCAAAGTCGAGCAGTTTGGCCACATCGAACAGACCGCCACGCTCGGCTGAGAAAATGTTCCCCGGCTTGATATCGCGGTGAATCAGTCCCTTCTGGTGTGCTTCCGCCAGGGCAGAACAGACCTGTCTGAGCAGATACACAACCCGCTCCTGGGGCAGAGGTCCAAACCGCTCCACGATTTCCTGCAGGTTCAGTCCGGGCAGGAATTCCATTGCATAATAGAATGTCCCCTCTTCGGTATGCCCGTAATCGTAGATCTCAATTGTATTCGGGTGCGTCAGGCCAGCAGTCGCCTGCACTTCGCTTTCAAACCGCAGCAGGACATTTTCATCATCGACCTTGTCCCGCCGGATCAGCTTGATCGCACAGGGACGCTTCAGCAACCGATGCTCGGCCAGATAGACTTCGCCCATCCCGCCACTGCCGATCTGCTTGCGGAGCGTGTACATCCCCACGCTTTTCAAGTCGAAGGCTTCACGCCTCAAACTGTCAACCCGATGCGAACCATAGACGGCAGTGCTCCCGGCAATCAGCAGCAGGATGATTATCTCCGACAAACCGCCGCTATACAGTACTTCTGACACCTGGGGCACCTGCATTCCGGTCATGATCGCGCCCACAATCGGGCTGATGACCATCAGGCTCACCACCGAGATCACACCCTTCAGCGAATTCGGTATAAAGATCCCGTAAGTGAAGATTAATATCACCCAGGGGAATGCGGTTCTCAGGGGAAATTCAAAAGCGACTTTGCCCAGTAAAACCGGATCGCAGGCACAGAGCTCACTGAAGTGCCACCAGATGAAAAAACAGGCAGGTGCACCGAAAGTGATCGCTTCGCAGATCCGCAGGCGGTATTTACAGAGGCAGGGCTTCCACCACAGAAAGGCGGAGACGGAGAAAAGAATCACCGCCAGAACGCCATCCAGCAGCAGCATCTGACTGTCGTGGGGGTTCTTGTACTCACCCAGCCAGAAACCGCGGATCAGAAACGCAGTTGCCCCCAGCCCTAACAGCAGGGATGCCATTCGCAGACGCTGGAGCAGCAACGTTCGTCCCTGCTCCTGAAACATACTGCCTGAACCGCGAGAGACGACCCCGGCATGCGGACAGAATTTGCCGGCATCTTTTCTGATCTCCTTGGAAATCAGAGTAGGCATCGATTTTGTATTAGCAGCAGAATGGGGTGTTGGTTTTGAACTCATCCTCAAAGTTCCCCGGTAGAAACCTGGATTAGACAGGAGCATCGCTGAATACCGTCCGTGAGCGCCTCGTTGTCAGCCGCAGCGATCTGTCAATTCCTGTCAGGTTTTCTTCAGGCTCGTACCGTCTGTTCGATATATCAAATAAACTGAACGTGGAGGGCAGCATATTGTCAATTATTATAGGTACTCGGAGATACGATTGACAGTAGTTTTTCTCCGGGAAGCTCAAATATGCGTGGGAGGGTATAAGCTGTTACAATCACGTAACTTATACTACTCAGACAATCTCTTCTGGTAACACTCACCCAGGTGGACCATCATCTCCAGTGCCAGCAGGTCCGCACGCGACATGACATGCCGTGAACTTCGGTTCCCCAGCCCCCGGACAATCGTCTCCACACACTCCAGATGGAACTCCAGTACCTGACGCGAGGTCAATCGGGCCGCTGCCAGCAGTTCCGCAATCTGGATAATCTCATCCTTCAGACTCCCGGAGCCCATGATCACATAGGTTCGCAGCAGCTCATGATAGTATTCTGGAATGTCAGCAGGAATCTGTGCATCCGACATGGACACTTCGGGAACACTCTGTTCAGCCGGTGCTTCTCCAGCAGACGGTTCGAATTCTCCCGGGTAGACCAGCGTCTGCAGCTGCTCGACCATCGAGCGCTGCTGATTCAGCAACCGCTCGGCTTCATCCCGTTCGCGGACCAGGCGACGATGATTCTCGACCTGCAGGCGATGATGGTCTTCCTGCAGTTGCTGTACCCACAATGCCCGTTGCACATAATCCAATAATGCGGGTGAGTCCCAGCCGGCGGGGGAAACCAGCAGTTCCGCCTGGAATTCACAGGCAGCCAGTGCCAGTCGATCATCGGGAACGGGTGAAACCAGGACGATCGGTTCATCACAACCACTGACGCGAATCGCCTGCAGCAGTTCGCCGCAGTTATGACGTCCCTCAACGTCGGCCTGAATCAACAGACAATCGTAGCTGTGATTGCTCAGCAGTTTGAGCATCTCTTCGGCATTCGAGGCCCACTCCAGACGGGGCTCTTCACAGCCGATAGCATCCAGCCGTAAAGCAAAGCCTACCCACTCGGGGCGCTGATTGCTCACAAACAGCAAACGAAAGCGGGGCGGAATCACGGAAGAATGATTTTGCTCAGAGGAGGCTTGAGAGTCATCTGTCGGCGAAAGTCGGTCTGACTGCGGAGACCGAGACTGTCTTTCTGCGAAATCCGCGAAAGCCGCTGCCCCTGTCTGGTTGTGTTCATCATCCTGCACGTTCATGTCCCGACCTGAAATCAGCCTGAACTATAGGGTTTTCCGTTCAAAACTGTCAATACGAGGTCGCGTTCCGCGTCTAAAATATCAGCTGTTCGGCGTTAAACACGGGCCCTTCTACGCAGGTTCGCCGATAGTCCCAGTCGTCAGCACCGACGCGGACTTTCGCGACACAACTGAAACAGGCGCCAAAGCCACAGGCCATCGGTGTCTCCAGTGACAGCCAGCAGGAAATCCCTGCTTCCTGGGCGAGCTTACTGACCGCTTCCATCATCGGTTCCGGACCACAACAGAAGATGGTCTCGGGAGGTGCATCGCTTTCAATCCGCTGCTTGAGCAGTTCGGTGACATAGCCGGCATGTCCAAACGAGCCATCATCGGTAGCTACTTCGACTTCCAGCCCATCGAGGCGAAAATCATCCAGCCCTGCCAGGTATGCTTCCGAACGAGCCCCGTACAGCAGGCTCACTCGCTCGGGAAACGCTTCCAGTTTCCGCACCGGCTCACCATAAGTACGTTGCCCCAGTGCTTCCCGGGCGGTCGCCAGAAACGGCGTCTGTCCGATCCCGCCCGCCACCATGACCAGCGAACCGGGACCGGGCTGCGGGAAGCCATTCCCCAGCGGTCCCCAGATTTCGACCTGATCACCGGGTTGCCAGTGCGTCATGCGGGAGGTCAGTTTTCCGACCACCACGTAACCAAAGTCCAGCCCGATCGGCTGTCCCGCTTCGTCCAGGCAGGTATCGTAGAGTGCGAAGGGACGCCCCAGCAGCGGATCGTTTACGCCCGGCTCGCGGACCATGAAGAACTGGCCAGGCAGAATCACCCGCGCGATTTCGGGACAGTGAATTCGCAGCCGCCAGGTATCCTTTGCCATCTGGACCTGTTCGGTGACTGTTGCTGCCAAATACTGGGGGGTTGCACAATCGCTGAATGCGTGAGTCTCTGTCATGTTTGCTTTCCTTGCCGGCGCTCAGTGGTTCCCGCTCGTTAATCGCCGATAATGCGACGTCCTGTGGACTTCTTCTGAGCGGGTTTCTTCGGAACCGCAGAGGCCCCTCGTTTTCCTTTATTGCCGACAGACCGTTTTTTTCCACCTGTCTCTTTGTCTGAAATATTTTTTCCCGCACCACGCCGGGCCGGTTTTCCGCGACTGGGAGCCGCTTTCTTCTTGCTTTTACGCTTGCGGAGATCGGGGGAATGCTGCTCATTCAGCATCTCCCGCAGTTTTTTAAGTTCGGTATCCGACAGCCGTCGGTATTCGCCCGATTTGAGTTTTCCCAGGTTCAGCGGACCAAAGCGGACGCGAATCAGCTGCATGACTTTATGGCCGATGCGGGCCATCATTCGCCGGATCTCACGGTTCTGTCCTTCGTGCAGCGTCATTTCCAGAAAGGTACTTTTCCCCTGCTTTTTCAACGGTTTTAAACCGGAAACGCGGAAGACACCTTCTTTGAACCGCACCCCTTTTCGCAGTTCGTCCAGCTTTTCCCGAGTCGGATGACCGGCGACCTGCACATGATAGGTTCGTGCGACGCGATAACGTGGATGTGCAAGACGCTGAGCCATCGCACCGTCATTGGTCACCAGCAGCAGACCTTCACTGTTTTCATCCAGCCGACCGACGGTAAACAGCCGCTGCCCTTCGCCGGGAAACAGGTCAATCACCCGTCGCCTTCCCGCCGGATCCTGGTTCGTACAGAGAAAACCGGACGGTTTGTTCAACAGAAAATATCGACGGGGTTCCATGCGGGCCCGCTCGCCATCCACGGTGATGACCTGCGTTTCGGGATCGATGCGGGCGCCCAGTTCGGTCACGATCTCCCCGTCGACGGTCACGCGTCCGGTTTCGATGTATTCTTCACAATGACGACGGGACCCCAGACCGGTCGCTGCCAGATATTTCTGCAAACGAATCAGGTGGCTGTCGTCTGTGGGGGAATCGGATTCGGACGGGGTGGGGTTATCGGAACTCATGATCTTTCAACTATGGTAAAATTTTCAGGTCAAAGCAGGCCTGCTGGCCGCGTACCTTATACCACAGCGGAGAGATGATACCAATTATGCAGAACCGATTTCTTGGCAGGGAACTCAAAGGATTTCGGAAATATCCGGTATTTCCAGACTCTGCTCCTCAATCACGTCCCGCATCCGCTGCAGCGAGCGGATGGTCAACTGACGCACCCGTTCGGTACTCACGCCAAAGTCTTCCGCAATTTCACGGAACTTTTCCGGCACTTCAGCCGGCGGCAGTCCAAAACGTCGTTTGAGAATCTGCTGCTCGCGCTGGCCCAGGGAACACAGTACATGTTCGAGGACCTGTTCAATCGACCGATGATAGGTTTCCTGCGAGCGCATTGTCGAACGGATATCACTGAGGCCCAACGCGAGGGTTTCGGCACCGTTGACAAAGTTCTTACGGTACTTACGCCCCTTTTTCGTAGTGCGAAACAGATAATTACGCACTGCCCAGGTTCCGTAAGTACTGAACCGGTTACCGCGATCGATATCGAAAATCTCCACTGCCCGAATCAACGGCATGTAGCCGTCGCTGACAATATCTTCGAAGGAATTCGCCCGGTCGGTCAGATTTTTGGCAATCGAGACCACCAGTCTCAAATTCGCCTGGATAATGTAGTCCCGCAGGCTGTTCGCATCTTTCAGTTTCTGCTCGATCCGGTCCAGTGCACCGACGCAGGGTGCCTTGAGATCAACCTGCTTCTGCAGCATCGCCGCGCGATACTTCAGATAATTCATCCCGCGGAAGAGAATGATTTCCTGCTCTTTGCTCAACAGGGGAACCGCATACAGACGCGTCTGCAGCAGACCCGCATCGCTGGTCAGGTCATCCTCGGTATCCGGCTTGAGCTCCGCGCAGAGTTGCTGCAACGGGATCAGTACCTGATCCATGGCGTCGGGCTGATCGAAGCGTTCGCTGTGAACGTATTCGATTTCTTTCGAACACAGACGCTCCGCGCGAGCCTGTAATTCGCGTGTCACACAGACTTTTCGCATCCGTGCCGCCTTTTTGACCGCCAGCAGTTCGCACTGGCAGGACTGTGAATGATCCAGGTGCATGGCACGTTCGCCCAGATCGGAAAAGGAGTCCAATTCTGATGCGGGATAACTTGGTTCGTATGACATATATCCGAGACTCACTGAGAGAAAATTTGTGGCATATTGATTCTGTAAAATAGAACCTGTGGGTCCTATCTTAGAGAATCAGATCCAATAAAACAATTTTAACAATCTAAATTGCTTAAATTGGACAATTTTTATACAGACGTTCCACAGCGACCATTACCGATGGATCTTCATCTCCAGCCTGAGAACACATTCGCACCAGCACAGAGGAACACCACGGGAAATTCCAGTCAGACTCACGCCCTCTCACCTCAAAAGCCGATCATATCAACAGGGAAACTCTTCCCGGCCCGCCTGAAAACCCACGAAAAACCTGCCTCATTTCCTTCAAAAAGCCTGTCTCCGGCGCCGTCTCAGCTATATATGACGTTTGCTATGTCTATTAAAGAGTTTAGACCGGTTGCTATCACTCGCAAAACCAAGGGAAATCGGCTAACATTTCGATTAACGAGATCAGTCACCGCTTTCGCGATGTATTCCAATCTGAATCTGCGGCGGGATGGCCTCAAAAAAGCCCCGGTTTAGTTCCCTTAACAGCGGTGCATTCCTAGAATTGTTTTATTACTCAGCTGCGTGATTTCTTCCAGATCGTGAACTGGTTAGTGATCTGAGAGAAGTTACGCTCAACGAACGAATATACTCAGTCAGGTTGAAAGAACCTTATCTCATGGCAGAACAGACAGTTACAGGTGCAGTGCCTGGAGTCGATCCGGCAGAACTGGAAGAATGGTTTGAGTCACTGGATGATCTCATCATCCGCTATGGAAAGGAACGCGTACAACACGTTCTGGCTACTCTCCAGGAACGTGCTTATCGTCAGGGCGTGACGATGCCTTTCACTGCCAATACTCCTTACATCAACACCATTCCTCAGGATGAACAGCCTCTCTTCCCCGGCAATCGGGAAATCGAGCGGCGGATTAAAAGTATCATCCGCTGGAATGCGATGGCGATGGTCGTTCGTGCCAACAAAGATCATGACGGCATCGGCGGTCACATCTCCACCTACGCGTCTGCAGCCACACTCTGGGAAATCGGGTTCAACCACTTCTTCCACTCACGGACAGCAGACCATTCAGGAGACGTCGTCTACTTCCAGGGCCACGCCTCACCCGGCGTCTATGCCCGTGCCTTTGTCGAAGGACGACTGACCGAAGAAAACCTGCAGCGGTTCCGTCAGGAACTCCCTCGCGGTGGTGGACTCTCTTCCTATCCGCACCCCTGGCTGATGCCTGATTTCTGGCAGTTCCCCACCGTATCGATGGGCCTCGGTCCGATCATGTCCATCTACCATGCCCGCTTCCTGCGTTACCTGCACAACCGCGGCATTATGGATACATCACAGTCGAAAGTCTGGTGTTTCGTTGGTGACGGGGAAACCGATGAACCCGAAACACTGGGTGCGATTACCCTCGCTTCCCGCGAGCATCTGGACAACCTGATCTTCGTTATTAACTGTAACCTGCAGCGTCTGGACGGACCGGTTCGCGGGAACGGCAAGATCATCCAGGAACTCGAAGCCGCCTTCCGCGGTGCCGGCTGGAACTGTCTCAAAGTCATCTGGGGCAGCGACTGGGATCCCCTGCTCTCCGAAGACGAAGACGGCCTGCTCGTCAAACGCATGGGTGAAGTCGTTGACGGTCAGTATCAGAAATACGTCGTCGAATCCGGATCGTACATCCGCGACCACTTCTTCGGCGAAAACCCCGAACTGCTCAAGATGGCCGAGCATCTCTCTGATGATCAGATCAAGAAGATGAACCGCGGCGGACACGATCCGGAAAAAGTCTACGCCGCCTTCAAAGCAGCCACCGAACACACCGGTTCGCCGACAGTCATCCTCGCCAAAACCATCAAGGGTTACGGTCTGGGTGAAGCCGGCGAAGGCCGCAACGTGGCTCACAACGTGAAAAAAGCCAACGAAGAAGAACTGCGTGACTTCCGCTCCCGCTTCGGCATTCCGATTCGCGACGAAGACGTTAAGAACACACCGTTCTACCGTCCCGAAGAAGGCAGCCCCGAAATGCAGTATCTGCAGGCACGGCGACAAGAACTCGGCGGTTACCTGCCCGAGCGGAAACCAACGGAAGAACGTCTGGAAACACCCACACTGGAATCGCTGGGCAAGTTCATGGACTCCATGGCCGGCAAGAAAGGTTCGACCACCGGTGCCCTGGGCATCCTGCTGGCCACCCTGCTGCGTGACAAAGTCGTCGGCAAACGTATTGTGCCGATCATCCCCGACGAAGCCCGTACCTTCGGTATGGAAGGCCTCTTTAAGCAGTGCGGTATTTACGCCAGCCAGGGACAGTTGTACGAGCCGGTCGACCGCGATCAGCTGATGTACTACAAGGAAGCCAAAGACGGCCAGATCCTCGAAGAGGGGATCAACGAAGCCGGTGCGATTTCTTCCTTCATCGCTGCAGGAACCGCCTACTCGAACCAGGGCGTGAACATGATTCCGTTCTACGTCTACTACTCGATGTTCGGCTTCCAGCGGGTCGGCGATCTCGTCTGGGCTGCCGCTGATTCCCGTACCAAGGGCTTCCTGCTCGGTGGTACTTCCGGCCGCACCACCCTGAACGGGGAAGGTCTGCAGCACCAGGATGGTCACAGCCACATCATGGCTTCTACCGTTCCCACCCTGCACGCCTACGATCCCGCTTACGCTTACGAGTTGGCGGTCATTATTCAGGACGGTATGCGACGCATGTATCAGGAAGGCGAAGAGATCTTCTACTATCTCTCCGTCTACAACGAAAACTACGAAATGGCTCCGATGCCCGAAGGCGACGACGTCGTCGATGGCATCATCAAAGGGATTTACAAATTCCGTTCCCTGGAAGCCGACAAACCAGCCGTCGACGCCCGTCCGCAGCTGTTCGGCAGTGGTCCGATTCTCCGCGAAGTACTGCGGGCCCAGGAAATCCTGGCCGAGAAATACCAGATCGCTACCGATGTCTGGAGCGTCACCAGCTACAACGAGCTGGCCCGCGACGTCAAAGATGCGGAACGTTACAACCGTCTGCACCCCGATGCAGAACCACAGAAATCCTTCCTGGAAACGACCTTTGAAGGCGTCGCAGGCCCCTTCATCGCTTCCAGCGACAATATCAAAGTTGTCGCCGACCAGATCCGTGAAGGCATCCCCGGTAACTACTGTGTCCTGGGAACCGATGGCTTTGGTCGCAGCGAAACCCGTGAATCACTCCGGCGTCACTTCGAAATTGACGCAGAGAACGTGGTGCTGGCAACACTCGTCGAACTGGCCGACGAAGGCAAGTTCGATAAATCGAAGTTAGCCGCCATCATCCAGGACCTGGGTATCGATCCGGAGAAAGTCAATCCCCGGCTGGCCTGATCCCGGTGCACCTGACCCAGTGACAACGGTTCAAACCAAACATTACCATCATCAGATAGAACGATAAGACATGGCTACTGAATTTAAACTTCCAGAAGTAAGCGAGGGCGTGGAAACCGCCGATGTCGGACAGATCTCTGTTGCCGTCGGCGATACCGTCGAACAGGGACAGCTCCTGATGGACATCGAGACCGATAAAGCGGTCGTCCCTCTTGAATCTCCCTATGCAGGTGTGATCAAAGAACTGAATGTCTCCGAAGGGGATTCCGTCGCGATCGGCACCGTACTGCTCTCCATTGATGAATCCAATGGCGCAGCTCCTGCGAAGGAAGAAGCCAAAGCAGAAGCGCCAGCTGAAGCGAAAGAGGAAAAGCCAGAACCGGCAGAATCCAAATCGGCTCCCGCAGCGGAAAGCAAACCGGAACCCACACTGTCTGCACCTCCCAAGTCGCAGCCTCAACCAGCTGCCGGATCTTCCGACGACAAAGCTCCTGCTCCTGCAGGTCCTGCGACCCGGAAAATGGCCCGCAAACTGGGTGTCGATCTCTATAAGGTCGCTGGTTCCGGCCCCGGTGGTCGTATCACTCAGGAAGACGTGGAAAACTACGTCAAGAACCTGATCGCCAACGGCGGTTCCTCAGGTGGCGGCGGTGGCATTGCCGTACCACCCCTGCCCGACTTCAGTCAGTTCGGCGAAATCGAACGCAAGAAGCTCAACAAGCTCTCACGCGTTTCTGCCCAGAACCTGAGTCTATCCTGGCAGGTCGTGCCCCATGTCACTCAACATGACCTGGCGGACATCACCGATCTGGAAACGGCCCGTAAGCTCTTTATCTCCAAACCCAAGTACTCCGGTCCCAAGGTCACCATGACCGCCCTGGCGATGAAAGCCATCGCCATCGCGCTGCACGAGTTCCCCGTCTTCAACTCCAGCTTCGATACGGAAACAGAAGAGATCATCTACAAGCAGTACATCAATATCGGCGTCGCCGTCGATACCGAAAACGGACTGGTTGTTCCCGTGGTCAAAGATGTTGATAAGAAAAACATCATCACCATCGCCAATGAAATGAACGAACTGGCCGTCAAGGCCCGCGATCGTAAACTGGAAATGAGTGACATGCAGGGCGGCACCTTCACCATCACCAACCTGGGTGGTCTGGGTGGTACCTCGTTCACACCGATTGTGAACTATCCCGAAGTCGCCATCCTGGGCATGTCCCGCTCACGCCATGAATTCCAGCTGATCGACGACAAACCGGTTTCGCGGCTCATGCTGCCTCTGTCGCTTTCCTACGATCACCGGGTGATCAACGGTGCCGACGCTGCACGCTTCATCGTGCGACTCTCCGGCCTGCTGTCTGATCCGTTCAACCTGCTGGTCGACTGCTAAGCCCAGAGACATTGCTACCACGTTAAAGCATCAATAGACAAAGAAAGTTAATGCACATTATGTCTGGATCTGCAACCAGAGAAACCGATATTGTTGTCATCGGCGGTGGTCCCGGCGGTTACCCGGCAGCGTTTGACGCAGCCGACAAAGGGTTCAAAGTCATCATGGTCAACGACGACGTAGCCCCCGGCGGCGTCTGCCTGAACCGGGGCTGCATCCCTTCCAAGGCACTGCTGCACGTGGCCAAGCTGATCAACGAAACCAGAGAATCCTCTGACTGGGGCGTCACCTTCGAAAAACCGAAGATCGACCTCGACAAGCTCCGCGAATTCAAAGAGAAAGTCGTCACCCAGCTGACCGGCGGCATCGGGCAGCTCGCGGGAGCCCGCAATGTCGAAATCGTCAAAGGCTTCGGTCGTTTCAAAGATTCTCACACCGTCGAAGTCACCAAACACGACGGCACCACGGAAGCAATCGGCTTCAAGTATGCCATCGTTGCCACTGGTTCTTCCCCCGCGGTACCCCCGGTCTTCGATCTCGATGATCCCCGGATCATGGATTCCACCGGTGCCCTGGAACTCGCCGACATCCCCGAAAAACTGCTGGTCGTTGGCGGCGGCTACATCGGCCTGGAAATGGGCAGCGTCTACGCCGCCCTGGGTTCAGAAGTCACAGTCGTCGAAATGACAGGCGGCCTGCTCCCCGGTGCCGACCGCGATCTGGTCAAACCGTTGCAGAAACGACTCCAGGAAAGTTTCGCTGCCATTCACCTGAATACCAAGGTCGAAAAACTGACTCCCACCGATGACGGCATCGTCGCCGACCTGAGTGGTGAAGGAGTCGAACCACAACAGACTTTCGACCGCGTGCTGATCTCGATCGGCCGACGTCCGAACAACAAAGGCATCGGACTGGAACACACAAAGCTCGAACTCGACGAGCGTGGTTTCATCAAGAACGATTCCAATCAGCGGACCGCCGAATCCCACATCTTCGCCATCGGTGATATCGCCGGCGAACCGATGCTGGCTCACAAAGCAACCCGCGAAGCCAAAGTCGCCGTGGAAACCATTGCCGGTGAACCGGCTGAATTCGATAACATCGCGATTCCCGCGGTCGTCTTCACCGACCCGGAACTGGCCTGGTGTGGCGTCACTGAGCAGGAAGCGAAAGATCAGGGACTGGATGTCGAAATCACCCGCTTCCCCTGGGCCGCCTCCGGTCGTGCTCAGACCCTGGCCCGCACGGAAGGGCTCACCAAAATCATTTTCGATAAGAAAAAAGGACGCGTACTCGGTGTCGGCATTGTCGGTCTGGGCGCAGGCGAACTGATCGCCGAAGGTGTGATGGCCGTCGAGATGGCTGCTGTCGCCGAAGATGTCGCCGAGAGCATTCACGCTCACCCGACTCTCTCGGAAACCCTGATGGAGGCCGCAGAAAGCTTCCTCGGCCAGGCGACTCACATGTACCGACCGAAACGAAAGTAAACATCGAACAGGGCAGCATTCGACACTGCAGACTCTGACGGTCGAATGCCTGCCTGCCAACGGAAACCTATCTGAAGAAAGGGCGTTTCTGCATGCGATTTCACAATCGATCTTCAACGCCCTCTTACTTCAGTCGCCGGGATCAGGTCCGGCTCTTTCGCCTGGTGGCCGCCCTTGGGGTGATCCTGCTGGCGATTCTATACGCTTCCCGCGAATCAACCTGGTACTGGCTCACCGGTCCCCCGACAGAACAGCGTCAGGGAGAGCAACAGCTCGACCCCGATCGCGACGTCGATTACAACGTCAAAGAAGATTCGGGCCTCAGACCGGGCGAGTTCCGCTCTCAGCCGGAACCCGAAGTGGATATCCCCGAGTCGGTCAATCCGCAGCTGGAGAACGGCGAATACGACGTCCGCGTCGATCCCCGTCTGCTCAAACAGGTCACCGACAGTGTTTCAGGCATTCGCCCTTATGAAGCCAACGCACTGTATTATCTCCTGGCGAAAGCAGCGTCGATTCCGCAGAACATTCTCGAACGCTCCGCCGAACCCGCACCGCCGTTCGTCGTGGTCATGAATGAGTCCAGTAAATACCGGGGCGAGCTGATGACCGTCAAAGGACAACTCAAACGCCTGGTGCCTCTCAAGCCGGAAGACAATAAGTTCGGCATCACAACCCTCTACGAAGGCTGGTTCTTTTCCAAAGATTCGGGCACCCATCCCTGGCGATTTCTGTGCACGCAGTTACCCGAGGGGCTCCCCACTGGAGCCGATCTCCAGGAGATGCCTGCCGTCCAGATCACGGGCTATTACTTCAAGAAGTACGGCTACCCCTCACAGGCAGGCAAGCTGCAGACGGCGCCCCTGTTGATTGCAGGCCAGATCCGCTGGTTCCCTGCATCCGAGACGCCACAAGCTCCCAGCTCTTCCGGGGCCGTGAAATACATCGTCGTTCTGTTCCTGGTGATCAGCATCACCCTCGCTTTTCTGATCTGGCGATTCACCATCAACGATCAGGAATTTGCCCGCAGCAAGACCGCCAAACTGATGGAACGTCCCGACATGTCGATGGACGATCTGAAGAACATCAAGACCGTCGATATCGGCGAGGTACTCAAACAGCTGGGAGAGCAGGCGGACTCAGATGCAACCGATAAGCCCGGCAAACCCGCCCCCGACTCTGATAAGCCCTGATCAGGCCACCTGCAGGCTGATTGCTTTATCGATGGCCGCGAACACCACATCGCACAACTCGTGAATCTGTGCGCCCGGCATGCCCGGCGCGGGCATCAGAATCACCACGTCTCCCAGCGGCCGGATGATGACACCCTGCTCGCGTGCTGCCAGGGTCACCTGGTGTCCCATACGGCGGTCGGCAGGAAAGGCTTCCCGGGTTTCCCGGTTCGCCACCAGTTCGATCCCCACCATCGTTCCTTTGTGACGAACTTCTCCTACGTGCGGATGATCTTTCAACTCCGCCAGCCGTTCTGCGAGGATCTGTTCGTTCGCTTTCACATTCGCCAGCGTGTTCTGAGAATCGAAGAGCTCCAGCGTCGCCAGAGCGGCCGCACAGGCCAGGGCGTTCCCCGTATAAGTATGCCCGTGGTAAAATGCGTTGTAGTCGGTATGCTCACCTTCAAAGGCAGCCGCGACTTCGTCGGTAGTCATTGTCACTGCCAGAGGCAGATAGCCGCCTGTAATCCCTTTGGCCAGGCAGAGGAAATCGGGCGTCACCCCTTCCTGTTCGCAGGCGAACATGGTCCCCGTGCGTCCCAGCCCGACTGCCACTTCGTCTGCAATCAGCGGAACACCATAGCGAGTCGTCAGCTCCCGCACCCGTTTCAGATAACCGGGCGGATGCATCTGCATGCCGGCGGCTCCCTGCACCAGCGGCTCGATCACAAACGCCGCCAGTCGTGTATGGTTTTCGGCCAGCAGTCGTTCCAGCTCCGCATAACAGTGTGCGTGATAATCAGCTTCGCTCATCCCTTCAGGACGATGATAGGCCGCCGGACAGGGCATCTGCACCGAATGGAACAGCAGTTTACCGAAGATCTCGTGGAAGATCGAAATCCCACCCACACTCACCGAACCGATTGTGTCGCCGTGATAAGCGTGCTGCATGCAGGCGAACAGATCCCGCGACTGGGCATCAGGGTTCGGCTTCTGATTGTGATACTGAAACGCCATCTTGAGGGCGATCTCCACTGCAGTGGAGCCACTGTCCGAGTAAAAGACTTTGGTCAGCCCTTCCGGCGCCCGTTTAACCAGCTCTCCCGCCAGTTCGATGGAGGGCACACTGCCCAGCCCCAATAGCGTGGAATGGGCGATGCGGTCGAGTTGATCCCGCACAGCCTGATCCAGTTCCGGCACACGATGCCCGTGCACGTTACACCACAGTGAAGAGACGCCATCCAGGTAGCGTCGTCCTTCGACGTCGATCAGGTAAAACCCGTCCCCGGATTCAATCAGGGGGACGTTTTCTGCACGATGCCCCCGCATCTGGGTAAACGGATGCCAGAGATGTTCGTTGTCGATTTGGCGTAATTCTTCAGGCTGCATGAGCGTCTCACATCGAGAATTCAGAAAAAACAGTAAGTGTAAAAAGAGAAAGAGCCACGCCGGGAGATCGTGACTCTTTCACTAAGACTGAAACGCGGAACCGAATTACTCCGGCAGCAGGTCGCGAACGACGTCCCGCTCTTCCCGCAGTTCCTGCAGGGTCGCGTTGAATTTCTCCATAGCGAAGTCATCGTGCTCGATGCCTTCGACGATCTTCCAGGTGTTGCCGTCGCTGGTCAGCGGGTAACCGAAGATCAGACCTTCATCCACACCGTAGCTGCCATCGCTGCAGACAGCAGCACTGAAGCTTTCGCCCAACGGGGTAGGAGTGATAATGCTCTTGATCGTATCCAGGGCAGCATTCGCAGCGGAAGCGGCACTGGAAGCACCACGGGCCTGGATCACAGCCGCACCACGCTTCTGGACGGTTTCGATGAACTCGCCCCGCAGCCAGTCGTGATCTTCGATGATTTCCGGAACTGGTGTGCCGTGAATGGTGGCGTGGTAGAAGTCCGGGAACTGAGTCGCGGAGTGGTTACCCCAGATGTTCATGTTCTTGATTGCGGTCACAGGCTGACCGGATTTCTTGGCAATCTGGGTGACGGCCCGGTTTTCGTCCAGACGGGTCATCGCGTACCAGCGATCCCGGGGAACCTTGGGAGCATTGGCCATCGCGATCAGGCAGTTCGTGTTACAGGGGTTTCCGACAACCAGAACCCGTACGTCATCGGCAGCAGCATTCTGAATCGCCTGTCCGGTGCTGGTGAAGATCGGACCGTTAACGCGGATCAGATCGCCCCGCTCCATGCCTGCTTTACGAGGTACACTCCCCACGCAGATCACGAAGTTACAGTCAGCGAAAGCGTCTTCCAGATGATCACTGTCTGCTTTGACGACACCGGCCAGGGTCGGGAAAGCACAGTCTTCCAGTTCCATTTCCACCCCGTCCAGAGCGGACAGAACCGGAGGAACTTCGACCAGATGCAGGATTACCGGCTGATCGGGGCCAAAGATCTGCCCGGAAGCCAGGCGGAATAACATGGCGTAACCAATCTGGCCAGCTGCCCCGGTAACTGCAACTCGAATCGGATGATTCATCTCTTTATCGCTCCTTAACTTATGAATGTGGCTCAGTGAACCTGTCTCCAGGTGGAATTTCGCAGATTTATTCTGTTTTTTGTACCTCCACACCGCTGGATCGGCAACCGACTGGGGGCATCAGTTTCCAATTTCTGAAGACTCGTCGCAAATGCGATGCTCCAGTGCGTCACAGCCTGTGAAAATAGACGATTTCTACTCGTTCTGACCCCCGACGCACGCGATCATTGCTAGACGCGGGTGATCATTGATTGAACAGATACGCGCCTCCGCCAATGCCCAGGGCAGCCGCCAGGCAGGCCAGCGTGATTTTGATCCAGCTGTAAGGCCGCTCTCCGTTCACTTCCCCTGTCGCTGCATTGACGGCCACCTGGTACAGTTTGCCTTTATACTTGTAGCTCATCAGCCAGAGAGGCAACAGCAGATGTTTATAGGTAATCGCATCATACTGGCTCTGCACCGTATCCACCCGCTGGGTGTCTCCTCCGATCCTGCTGCAGACTTCCGAATACAGGGCATCGTCCATCCGCTGCTTCCCCAGCACAAAACCGTCTTTGAGCTCGACATCGTATGTCCGGGCCGTAAAGCCCGCCAGGTACGCGTGTTTGAAAGGGACCAGCAGATGCATGGGGAACGGTTCCAGCGCCCGAATCAGCGGTCGCGGCAGTCCCCAGGAAGCGAGAATCACCACATCGTCAAAGAATCTCTGGAAGTTGCCGGAGGCGGGATACCAGCGGGTCCGGCGTTCGCGCCGTCGATTCTTCCCGGTCCCGACCGTCACGTAATAATATTCGCCCCGTTGTCCGGAGTAATACGTGCTCGTCAGGCTGTCAAAAGTAAAGTAAGGCAGATAGACGCCATGAAACTGTCCCTCGGCCCCCTTCTCCACAAAATCATTCGGTGCAAACCAGAGCGACTTCACCCAGGCCTTGAGATTCAGCCGCGATCGATCTTCATCCACCTGGAACGGCAACACCGCATCCACGGGCACCCGCTTCTCCGAAGTATGCACTTTATCCAACTGAATCGGCGAGGCACAGTAGGGACATTCCGAACTGGTCAGCGTTCCGACAAAGCGGAGTGTTGCCCCACAACTTTCGCAGCGGACCTCCTGCTCTTCCTCGTTTTCCACATCCAATTGCTGCTCGCGCAGCTCCTGCAGATGGGCCAGCATCCCGTAGAAATCCTGCTCTTCGATTTCCTTATCAGGATCGATGCCGATCACTTTTTCAAACCCGCAATGCTGGCACTTCAGCTTCTGGGTATGGATATCGAAGATCAGATCAGACCCGCAGCCTTCGCAGGGGAAGATATGCCCCTTTTCGCCATCAATCCGCTCTCCTTCTTCCCCGAACGGCTCTTCGAGAAAGATCGGCTCATCAGCATCATGCGGAGGCAGAGGCGGTGGTTGCGGACTCATAATTCCCTTTTGGTCTGATTAAAACTCGTGTTGGCGATCACCGGTCAAAGGTTCAACGTCAATTCAGGACGTCTGGATTAATCTACTTTGAAAAAATCAGTCGCCGTAGTCAACCTGAACCAGATAGAGACCGCTCGCCGGCGCTGTGGCTCCCGCCTGGGAACGATCCATCGACTCGACAATCTCCCGCACTTTCTCGGGAGACCAGCGTCCCACACCCACTTCGAATAGGGTCCCTACAATCGCCCGCACCATATTGTACAGAAAGCCGTCCGCGACAATATCGACCGTGATGAACTCCGCCGGCGAACTCGAGGTGCTGTGTGACAGCCCTGGATCCGCGCCCCACACGGGCCAGACTGAAGTCCGCTGTACCGTCAGTTCCTTCACCGTCCGTACGCTGGTCGCCTTGTTCGGGAAATGCGATTCAAAGCAGCGGAAATCATGTTTGCCTAATAAATGCTGGCCCCCGACATGCATCTGCTCCGCATCCAGCGGCCGCCCGAATTCACAAACATACCGCTTCAGAAACGGAAAATTGACGCTGCTGTTATGAATCACATAGCGATACCGCTTTTGTACCGCCGAGTATGTTGCATGAAAGTCGGGGGCAACCTCAGCCACCTCCCGAACGCAAATGCTGTCCGGCAGAAACCGCTGCAGCCCCGTCTGGATATTCTTGCAGGGAATCTTCGACTCGGTCTGAAAACTGGCCACCTGCCCCAGCGCATGCACGCCGGCATCGGTACGACCCGCGACCAGTACTCCGGTTTTCTGCTGTGTCAGCTTTTCGATTGCCGCTTCCACGCAGCTCTGTACCGAAACACCGTTCGGCTGGACCTGCCAGCCCGCATATTCCGATCCGTCATAAGCCAGTGTCAGTTTGATATTTCTCATGACCATTGCTTCGTCGGCACCAGTCAGTTTGACTTAGAGACCGAGCTTCTCTTTCCAGTAAGCGGTCTGCTCCTGCACCGGCTTTTCGCCCCCCGAACCGAAACTGCAGAGTGCCGCCATCGCGTTCCGGGCGCCCAGCACCTGGTAGATGTCCTCTTCGATCTCGGGACACGCCTGCTGCAGTTCTTCCAGAGAGAGATCTGCCAGCCGGATACTCCGCGATTCACACAGCGACACCAGTTTCCCGACGATCCCGTGCCCGGTCCGCATCGGCGTCCCTTTCTTGATCAGGTACTCCATCAGGGCAGTCGCATCGAGGAAGCCGTCTTCCAGTTTGGCATTGATTGTCTCGACCTGCAGTTCCGCCCCTTCGACCATCGCAGCCGCCAGTTCCAGACAGGCGGCGACTGTGTCGTAAGCGTCGAACATTGCCAGCTTGTCTTCCTGCATGTCCCGGTTGTAGGCCATCGGCAGGCCCTTCAACAGCACCAGCGTCTGCTGCACATCGGCAATCGGTCGGGCCGACTTACCGCGGATCAGTTCCAGCACATCCGGGTTCCGCTTTTGTGGCATGATGGACGAACCAGTGGTGAAGGCATCAGGCAGTTTGATAAAACCGAACTCAGTCGAGAACCAGGCGATCCATTCTTCGGCCCAGTTACTCAGATGAGTGGCGATCATCGCCATGCAGAAACAGAATTCAGCCAGGTAGTCGCGGTCACTGGAGATATCCAGACTGTTGCGGGCTACGTCGGTGAACTCCAGCAATTCCGCGGTGAAGTGCCGGTCAATCGGCAGCGAGCTCCCCGCCAGTGCCGCCCCGCCCAGTGGAGAAACATTCACGCGGGCGAGACAGTCGGCCAGTCGCTGACGATCCCGGTCGAACTTCTCGCAGTAAGCGAGCCAGTAATGAGCGGCTTTGACCGGCTGTGCCCGCTGCAGGTGAGTAAAGCCGGGCAGCACCTGGTCGGCGTCACGCTCACAACGTTCGACGAACGCGACCTGCAGATCCTTGAGCAGGCTGTCAACGCGTTCGATGGCCCCCCGGGTATAAAGCTTGAGGTCGGTCGATACCTGATCGTTCCGGCTGCGACCAGTGTGCAGCTTGCGACCGATGTCGCCGATCCGTTCGATCAACGCACTTTCGATATGCATGTGGATGTCTTCGAGCTCAAAGCGGAATTCGAATTTCCCATCAGCGATCTCGGCACCGATCTGATCCAGCGTCTCCACGATCTGTCGGCTTTCGTCAACCGTGATCAGTCCCACCTTGGCCAGCATCTGGGCGTGCGCCTGCGAGCCCTGGATATCGACAGCCGCCAGCCGACTGTCAAAACTGATTGATTCCGTAAACGCTTCAACGCGGGCATCAGTCTGCTGTTGAAATCGTCCTCCCCAGGCTTTTGCGGCCACGGTCTGTCTCCACTGCAAGTCGTTAAAATAGTTCGGTTTCGCTCGGGCGCCACATTCTCAAAGAGCCCTGCATAGGCAGAGTAATCTGCCAGACAGCATCCATCAAGCCGCCCACGCGCCCGGAGCCCGAATGACGCCATAATTTATCCCTTTTTCCGCATCGGACCGGGAAATATGTTGGTAAATGGTCCAAAGGCCCCTCTAGGATGAAATATTGAATCACTCTCTTTTGAACACGAGTCAACAACCTGAAGTCCTCCGAAGAGCCATGAAACTGAACCTGATACTGACCCTCGTCTGCGCCGCCCTGCTGAGTAGCAGCCAGTTGCAATCCACCCGGGCCGCGATTGAAGCCCCGAAACCCAAACTGACGGACACAGAAAAGACTCCGCAACTCAAAGCGCCAGCCAAATCCGCCTCGGCCGATACCTGGACCATCGAGATCACTCCTGCCCCGGGTTTGAATTCCTACGCGACAAAACAGGTTCAGGTTCCCCTGCATCAAACTCAGACAGCCTCAGCCGAGAACGCTGCTGATACCATCGTGATTGTGCCTCGTGACATCCCCCAGATTCCTGTTCAGGAATGCGAGCACTGTCAGGCAACACACCGTTCGATTCAGCGAATGGCAGCTCAATACGGTTTCCGCAGCTGGCCGCTGGCCACCAACGGCTATTTTGCCAATCTGCAATCCGTGCCAGCCCTCTACATGTATAGTGACCTGATTCGCTCCAACTGGTTCGGCTCTCCTTATCACGGTCATTCCTTCTACTACAACGGCTATCGTCCCTCGTTCCGCTTCGGCTCACTGCAATACCGTGGCTTCGGAAATTATGACCGCATGTATAACCCGCGGGTCATCCCCTTCGGATATCAGTATTCCGGCGCCCGCGATTACTACCGGATTCTGGCCCTGACATCGATGCTGGCCAACCTTCCCTGATTGATCTGATTTTCAGGCAACAGCACGACTGCTCTGGATTACATGCATTTTCGTTGATATAATCAGCCCGCAGCGATTGAGTTCTCCGTCACTCCCAGCCATTCCAGGGGGCCCGCGTGATGACTGAAATGACTACGGGTGGCATGTGTGCGCCACATCTGCTGAATCGACGACAGGCGATGCAGATCGGCGTCGGTCTGTTCGGCCTGAATCTGCCGCAGTTACTTCAGGCCAAAGAATCGGGTAAGCAGGACATCTCCTGTATCTTCATCTTCCTGGCAGGCGGGCCGAGTCATTTTGAGACATTCGATCCCAAACCCGAAGCCCCTGCCGAGATCCGTGGGCAGTGGAAACCGATCGACACCAACGTCCCCGGTATTCAAATCTGTGAGAAGCTCCCCCTGTTGGCGCAACGGATGGACAAGGTCGCGCTGATCCGTTCCTGGCAGGGAAAGAGCGGCTCACACAGCACCGGTTCACAGCATGTCGCCAGCGGTTTCAAACCGACGGGCAAACAGTATTTCCCCAACTTTGGCTGTCTGGTTTCGGCCCTGTATGGCAGCCGTGTTCCCGGCGTGCCTCCCCATCTGGGCCTGCCGGTCGCCGCTCGATATACCGATCCTCCCGGCTACCTGGGCACCGCTTTTTCCGCATTCGACCTCAAGGGGGATCCCAGCAAACCGGAAATGGAACTGGGGGGCCTGAACCTGTCACAGGTCCGTTTCGAAAACCGCCTGGAAATGCTCGCGCAGCTGGAAAATCTGAGCCGCCTGCAGGAGATTCAGAACTCGCAGTTCGAATCGGTCGACAAATTCACCAACGAAGCCATCGCCATGCTGACCAGCGGCGCAATGCAGAAAGCGGTTAACCTCGAAGAAGAACCGATACAGACCCGCGAGCGCTACGGCGATAACATTTACGGGCGACGCGTCCTGCTGGCCCGTCGCCTGGTGGAAGCGGGAGCCCGCTTCGTAACGATCAACCAGGCTGTCCAGGGCGGCCTGTTCGGGAATGCCAAAACCAATGGCACCTGGGACAACCACGGCTGGCTCTTCGATTCAATGATGACCTTCTCCAAACCGCCCGCAGACCTGCCCAAAGGCAAACGCTGGCACAGCTACTCCGGCCCCGGAAACGTTCCTCAACTGGACATGTCGCTCTCTGCTCTGCTGGACGACCTGGATGAGCGGGGACTACTCGACACAACTCTGGTTGTCGCGATGGGTGAATTCGGACGCACACCGAAAATCAACGCCACCGCTGGCCGCGATCACTATCCCAATGCAGGTAGTGTCCTCATGGCAGGCGGCCCCGTGAAACGAGGAACTGTGATTGGTGCCACCGACCGCAAAGGAAGTCTGCCCAGCACGCGTCCCTGGCGTCCCGAAGACTTTGCCACCTCCATTTATCACGCGCTGGGCATCGACGCCCACCAGACCTATTTCCCCCGGCTCGCCCGCCCCACGCCGGTCGCTGCCGGTGAACTGATCGAAGGCCTGTTCTAAGTCGGATTCCTGAAATTCAGCCCGGGATCCAGAAATCAGGCGTGGATTTCAGCCCAGCGATTGCATCCGTCTACCACTCCTGCTAGGTTTCACTTTTTAAGCGCACGATCCCTGCAGGAGTGTTTTTCTTATGTCTTCCGCTGCCCCCCGCGCCGTTGTGCTCGTCAGTGGCGGTCTCGATTCCGCGACCACGCTGGCCATCGCCGCCGATGCCGGTTTTGAACTGTATGCTCTCTCCTTCGACTACGGACAGCGGCACCGCCACGAGCTGGACGCCGCGAAAAAAGTCTGTCAGGCATTCGATGCGCAACACTTCGTCACTTTCCCGCTGGATCTGCGTGTCTTCGGTGGCTCGGCCCTCACTGCCGACATCGAAGTCCCCAAGGACCGCTCAGATGATGACCTGGAAGCCGGCATCCCCATCACCTACGTCCCGGCCCGGAACACGGTTTTCCTCTCGCTGGCACTCGCCTGGGCCGAAACATTGAATGCCTTCGACCTGTTCATCGGCGTGAATGCCGTCGATTACAGTGGCTATCCCGACTGTCGACCCGAGTTCATCGAGTCCTTCGAGAAAATGGCTAACCTCGCGACCAAATCGGGAGTAGAACACAGCGGTACCTGGAAGGTGCATACCCCTTTGATTTCACTCACCAAAGCAGAGATCATCCAAAAGGGGATGGAACTCGGCGTCGATTACGGCCTGACCCACAGCTGCTACGACCCGCTGCCCGATGGCACGCCCTGCGGTCACTGTGACTCCTGCCAGCTCCGCGCCAAAGGCTTCGCGGAAGCCGGCTTTGATGATCCGGCCCTGAAAAAATAATCCTCGCTCAACTGGAGGGCTTCAACTCCCACCCCGGTTGTGTCACGGGAGGTTCCGCCGGGGGCTCCACGAGCTTGCCATACAGATCGGGACGCCGGGCGCGGATATAACGTCGCCCACTGGCCTGCGACAGTTTTTCCTCGGTGCATAGCGCGATCGCGATTTCATCTCCCAGGTTCGTACACTCGGCGATGATCTCTCCAAACGGATCGAGGATCATCGACAGCCCCGGTTTGACTTCCTGGTCATCCATGCCGACCGGGTTCGTGAAGATCGCATACACGCCGTTATCATAAGCCCGCGCAGGCAGCCAGCGCATCAGCCAGCCTTTCCCCTTGGGTCCCTGAAATTCCTGTCGCAGCCGTACCGGATCCCGGTCCCGGTTCTCCCACAGTTTTGGATCCACGAGTCCCCGCCCGGGCATCACCGACGGGAGGCAGCAGGTCACATGTGGCATAAAGATGATCTCGGCCCCCAGCATGGCTGTCATCCGCACGTTTTCGATCAGGTTGTTGTCGTAGCAGATCAAGATCCCACAACGACAGCCACGCAGATCGAAGACCGCGTATTCACTTCCCGAAGAAAGATGCGAATTCACAAACGCATGCAGCTTGCGAAAGCGGGCCACCAGTTCATCCCCATCGACACAGACGTACGTGTTATACACGTCCCCCTGATCCTCTTCGAACAGGCCGGCGAGGATGGGCACGCCGACTTCCCGGGAGATTGACATCAGTTCCTGTGTACTCGGTCCGGAAGGCACCGGCTCGGCCAGGGCCAGCAGTTCTTCTTTGGAGAACGATTGCACGAATGTGTAAGCGGGGATACAACATTCATGAAAGCTGACAATCTCAGCCCCCTGGGCCACCGCCTGTTGAGCCAGCTCACGGATGCGCTGCAGATTATATGCCTTGTCTCCGTTACGATGTTCAAACTGGACGGCAGCGATCCTGATGTCTCTCATTGGGTTTTTCCTTCCGATTTGATATGCTGTGAATTCACCCATCTTAATCTGATGTTTTCCAACGATAAAGGGATTTTAAAACTGATGGCGACACAATTGACGAATGACGCACTCTCCGCAATCGAAGCAGACTGGCTGATTATCCCCCTGGCCGAGGCAGCCCCGCTCCCCGCTGACGTATCACAACTGGACGAAGCGATCGGTGGTCAGATCAGCCGCCTGATCGAAGCTGAAGACTTCACCGGCAAACTGGCGTCGACCGCCACCCTGCTCGGATTAAGCGGCATCAAAACACCACGCATCCTGCTGGCTGGACTGGGACCCGCGAAAGACCTCTCGCTGGCAGCGCTGGAAAAATCCCTGATGACCGCCGCCCGCGCCATCTCAACCAAGAAAGAGATCCGCGCCGCAGTCCTGCTCCCCGAAGTTTCAGAAAGCTCTCTCTCTGCAGCCCAGATCGCCCGTCAGATCAGCACCGCCATGACCGTCGGTTCGGTGGGACAGGACCTGTACCGGGCGGAACCCGGCCGCTTCCCCTTCCAGGAAGTGTCGATCGCGGGTGCGGACTCTGCTGAAATTCAACAGGCAATCTCAGAGGGATCGATCCTGGGTGAAGCCGTTAATCTGGCACGTGAAGTGGTCAACCGTCCCGCCGGCGATATCTTTCCGGTCAGCTTTGCCGACAAGGTTGTGGAAGTCGCGAAGGAATGTGGTCTGGAAGCAGAGATCCTCGACGAAAAACAACTGGCAGATGAAAAGATGGGCTCCATGCTGGCCGTCGCCCAGGGAAGTGATCAGCCTCCCCGCCTGGCGATTCTGAAACATCAGGGCGGCGCTGCCTCCGCTCCCACGCTGGCCCTGGTCGGCAAAGGGGTCACCTTCGACAGCGGCGGACTTTCACTCAAGCCCAGTGACGGCATGAAGACCATGAAATGCGACATGGGTGGCGCAGCCGCGGTCCTCGGTGCGATGACGGCGATTGCCCGCCTCAAGCTGCCCGTGAATGTCGTGGGCTACATGGGACTCGTGGAAAACATGGTCAACGGATCGTCTTACAAGCTGGGTGACGTCCTTAAAGCCCGGAACGGCAAGACCATCGAAGTTCTCAACACCGATGCCGAAGGACGCCTGGTTCTGGCCGACGTCCTCACGCTGGCTGTCGACCGCGGGGCCTCGAACCTGATCGACCTCGCCACCCTGACCGGTGCCTGTGTCGTCGCTCTGGGTGAAGATGTCACCGGCGTCTTCTCTAACACCCCGGCCTGGTCGCAGGCGGTTCAGGACGCCGCCAAAACCACCGGCGAATCGGTCTGGGAAATGCCCATGTTCCCTGAGTTTGGTGAGCAGCTCAAAAGCGATGTGGCAGACCTGAAAAACGTCGGTCTTCGCTGGGGTGGTGCCATCACCGCCGCCAAGTTCCTGGAAAACTTCGTCAGCGAAACCCCGTGGGTCCACCTCGATATCGCAGGCCCGGCTTTCGCTTCGGCCAATTTGCCTCACCGTGAAGGGGGCGCTACCGGCTGCATGGTTCGCACCCTGGTAGAAGTTGCCCGCGAGTACAAAGGCTAAGCGAAAGATAGCAGAGTCTACTCTTCGGATTCTCGTTCCAGCGCCCCCAGGTCATTCAATGATGCTGCGGGGCGTTGTTTCATTCCCCGAGGACCTTTGAATTCCTGTTTTACGGGGAAGTTGGCTTTCACGGCTTCCGGCAGAGCTCCCGCTTTATTCAGGCAGGCAGACTTGGCAGTGAGAAAGAACAGATTTTTCTCTTCGTCCTGAAATCCCGGATCGGCACCGGAATGGATTTCGTCTTCCGCACTGACCTTGCCGAAGCGAGTGGAGTGCGCGGCTTTCCAGCCCCGTTTGATCCAGTTATGACTCAGACTCGCCGTCCCCGCTTCATCGAGAATCGCCAGACTGCTGCCATCGTGTGAGGTATAAAGAATGTTATTCCGGCAGTCCAGGTGTTCGCTCGCGGTCGACAGTCGCACCAGCGTAGTGGAAGCCCGCCGGGAAACCATCGTGTTGTTGTAGAGAAATAATGTTCCCTTGCGATAATTTTCTTCGTCGCCACTGTCGCCACCGTAGTGAATCATCTGCGTGTTTGAATCTTCCTTACGTTTCACCAGCACATTGCCGTACACATAGGTAGAGCGGTAGCGTGGATCAAAGCGAATCGTATCACTTCCCTCGGCATCGACCAAATCGAGCTGTCGGTTGCCGCTTTCAATCCAGTTGTAGCGCACGACCAGTCCGGCAGAACGATCTTTGAGATTGTTCCCCAGACAGTTTTCGCGAAGCGGACCGAGGTAGTTCCCCTGGAAGATCATCCCGGCGGCTTCAGTATAAACGTTGTGTTCGTAATAGCTGTCGGCGATCCCGTTATGATAGATCGCACAGTTCTCAACGAGGATCTCTTTTGAGTCGGGGGCGATAAACAGACCGTTGCCGCAATCGTGCAGGAAGCAGTTGCGGATCGTAATGTGTTCTCCTTTTTCAATGAAGATCGCCGCGGCATTCTGAAAATACTTCTGCAGTCCGTCCGAACTGAAATAGAAGAAGGAGGGACGCGCACTGCGGATATCGAGGTTTTCGATCACAATGTGCGCGGGCATCGTATCGGCAGGATCGCGGGCACCACCAATTTTGATGATCCCCCGCTGTTCGCCCCAATAGCGGAGCTGCGGTCGCGTGACGGCCCGCCGACCATCGATGACAGGCAGATCCCCTTTCTCGGAAGGAACGCCTTTGATCACGATCGGCTTCGCCTGGGTCCCCCTTCGGCAGAGTACCCATTTACTCCGATAAGGCTGCGCCCGCCAGTGAATCTGGACCTCATCCCCCGGCGAGAGACTCTCCCAGGGAACTTTTTCGAGCAGAGTATACTTTTTATCGGGGCCCACTTCGTAAAGTTCCGCCTGACACTCTGTTGCCCTGGCAGAAACCAGAACTACGATGGAGAGAGTCAGCAGACAGTTCAGAAGACGAACAGACAGAGAACCGGTTCCCTGCATTGGAGTTTCAGTTCGCTGCACGGCAGGGTCCCTTCCCTTTCGGATCTGTTCTCAACTCAGGCCGGCAAGTTCATTGTTGATCGACGACCTGAGATATCTGCTCCACTCCGCGGCTGCTTAGTGAACCTGAGCTGGTACCCACCGTACCGGACGGGCTCCCTGACCGGGCTGGGCCGAGCTGGGAATGTTGGTCGGAGCGTACAGCATGGAAGGAGGTACGGAAGACATGGGCTCTTCGGCAGCAGGTGCAGGCGCTGGTTTCTGGATGGCTCCCTTAGGTCCGTGATCGGGCGTAGGGGCAATCTTCTGAGGGACAACAGTTGCAGGACCAGAGGGAGTACCGTGCCCTTCCGGAACGAATCCGCCGTGGTAATCACCTTGATACTCACCTTCGTAGGTTTGCGGAGATTCATAGTACTGTCCCTGTCCCCCCTGCGGACCACAGGTCGGGCAGTTGGACTGGGAAGAGAAGTTCGGCGTGGGGTACGATTCCATGGGATAGGTTTCCATGGGGCCTTCATCCCAGCCACCATAGCTGAAGGTTCCCGAAGCCAGTGTGGAAGGGAACTTCTTACCAAAACCATGCTTCTTAAAAGGACCGCAGGTATTGCAGCCACCACAGGGATCACAGGTATTGCACGGATCACAGGAATTGCAGCAAAGCTTTTGCATCCGCTGTGCGCGGTGCTTTGACAGCGAACATCTGATATCATCCATGAAGTTGGTGGGTCCGTACATCTCACCACCGCAGACCATGCCGGTCGACGGATCGTAATAACCTGGTCCGGCGCAGCCGGTCAGAGGAAGACAGAGTAAAATACCCACACTTAATTTCAGTAACGAATTCATTTGGAAAATCCGGTCAATCTCAGTTCTTAAAAGTGGTCGTCACTCGCGGAGTGACAGTCGCAGGATCCCCTGCAGAGAGAACCCTCTATCTCTGAGATCGTCATTTCCCAATGTTAACCTTTAATGATTATAGGAATTTTAACGATTTTTATTGTCGTTCAGCTGCCAGAGGTTCGCGTTGCCGTAAGCCGTTGTGATAGAACAGATTAAATAGACATGAACAAATCCGAACAACTTGATCTGAGCAAAATCGGCTTTCTCGCGATGTGGAAACTGGGAGGCCTGACTCCATGGGATCTCGTCCGTCGCGCCTTTATCGGCTACAACCAGCACCGCCTCAGCGCCCAGAGCGCACAGTTCGCCTATTACGCGATTTTCACGCTCTTCCCACTGCTGATGGTCCTGATCGGCATTGTGGCTCAACTCCCCATCGAGGGCCTGATTCGCAGCATGGAGAATGCCATCAATATGGGTCTGCCACATGATCTCTCCCAAATCCTGTTCGATCAGATCGCCGACATCCAGAAGAAAACGACCTTCAGTCTGATCATGGGGGGCGTGGTACTGTTATCCTGGGGGGCATGCGCCTGTTCCTCACGATGGGCAAAGGACTGGATGCCGTGTTTGAAGTCGATCATCGGCGAAATTTCCTCAAAGCAGGCGGACTCTCCCTGTTGCTGACGTTTTTTGTGCTGTTCCTGTTGTTTATGGCCATGATTCTGCTGGTCGTCGGCCCCGCGATTGCCCGCCTGCTGCTGTCCAATTTTGAAGCCCCCTGGCTGCACGTCCTGCTCTCAGCCGGCACACGCTGGTCGGTCGCCTGTGGCTTCATGCTGATTTCGACCTCGGTCATTTACTGGGCCGTTCCCAGTGTCAAACTTCCCTGGAACATCATCACGCCGGGCAGCCTGTTTGTTGTCGTCAGCTGGGTGGTCATGTTGCTGGGCTTTCGCGAGTATGTCGAAAATTTTGCACACTACAACGAAACTTATGGGACCCTGGGGGGATTCATTGTGTTACTCGTCTGGTTGTATATGACCGGAGCCATTCTGATGATGGGTGGCGAAATCAACGGCGTCATTTATCGGGCGGCGAAAGAGAAGTCCGAAGCCATCAGGTGACCGACCTGCTTCCCTGTTTGCTCTCTCCCCTGATTCCCGCTCTCTCACCTGAAACAGAGCGCTTCCTTATTGACGAAACCAGAGAGAGGATTCTAAAATACATCAAAGTTCACTTATTTCTTAGTCGCGTTCTGGAGCGCAATTATGTTCCGTGTCGAGTTTGGCAAAAGCGGCAAATATTGTGACGGTCTCAGCCGTCGTCACTTTCTACAGGTCGGTATGGCAGGCATGGGCTCGGCCAGCCTCTCACAGATCCTGCATGCGAAAGCAAACGCAGCTCAAAACGGCATCCCAAAGAAAGACACCTCCGTCATTCTGCTCTGGCTCGATGGCGGACCAAGTCACCTCGACACCTATGACATGAAGCCAGAAGCCCCCAGCGAATACAGGGGCATCTGGAATCCGATTCACACCAATGTCCCCGGCATGGACATCACCGAGCTGTTTCCGCTCCAGGCGAAATGTGCAGACAAGTTCTCGGTCGTTCGTTCGCTGCATCACAATACCGGTGACCACTTTACCGGCGGACACTGGATGCTCACCGGACGGGGAGGCGTCAGCGGTGGCAGCACCCCCGGTCGGAATCCGTCCATCGCCTCAATGGCCACCAAGGTTCTCGGTCCGCGTGATCCGGGAATGCCGGCCTATGTCTCCGTCCCATACGCATCGAGCATCGGATTGCGTCCCGGTTACTTCGGCGGCAACTTCCTGGGTGTGCAATACGATCCCTTCGAAACCGGCTCGGATCCCAACAACCAGAATTTCCAGGTCCAGAACCTGAGCCCCATTAACGGGCTCTCACTCCAGCGGCTCAAAGACCGCAAAGACCTGCTCAAAACATTCGATCGCCTCCGCAGAGATGTCGACCAGTCGGGCATGCTCGATTCCATGGATCGCCTGGACCAGAAAGCTTATGACATGGTCACCGGCGAAAAAGCCCGCCGCGCATTTGATCTGAAATCCGAAGATGAAAAGCTCCGCGATCAATACGGACGCCACACTTGGGGACAGAGTGTCCTGCTGGCCCGCCGTCTGGTGGAAGCGGGAACCACCTTCGTCACCGTGCACTTTGGTGGCTGGGACCATCACTGGAACCTGCAGAGCGGAATGGAAAGCTATCTCCCCCGCGTCGACCAGGCCGTGAGTGCTCTGTTTGAAGACCTCGCACAACGTGGTCTCAGTGAAAAGGTACTCGTGGTGTTGTGTGGTGAATTCAGCCGCACTCCCCGCATGAACGATGGCGGCAACGGTGGACCTCCATTAAGCCAGGGAACGCCCGGCCGCGACCACTGGGGCAACTCCATGTTCTGCCTGCTGGGCGGCGGAGGTGTCAAAGGGGGCCGGATTGTCGGCGCCACCAATCGTCTGGGCGATGCCCCTGCGGACCGTCCTGTCCGTCCCGGTCATATTCATCATACGATTTACCGTGTATTAGGCATGGATCCGGAAATGCACTTCCCGGATCACTCTGGAAGACCTACGATTGCCGTAGATCATGGTGAAGTGATCAGCGAACTCTTTTAGTGTCTCTACCAGTCAGCGTACCAGTGCCTCACGATTGTCCAAAATCTGATTCCCCAGACTGCTCTGCCGGTCTGCGCCGGCGCTGGTCAAGCTTTTTACTGGTGACCGGTGCCCTTGGCCTGGTCTGGTTCGTGGCACTCCCCCGCATCGCCCGGGTCCCGCAGATCCGTGCGAAAATAGAACACCTGGAAGCACACCAGATCGATCCCAGTGCGATGTACTACACCGATCTGGAAAAAGTCGAAGACACGGTACAGCAAATCCACGACTTTCACCGCGAACATCCGAACGCGTTATGGTAAACTGGCACTCAGCAGTTAATTAATACCACTCAGTGTCAAATAAAAGAGCGCATCATGGATCAGATCCCCTTTCAGGAAGCACTCGCGGCGTTCCCTTCCTCGCGCGGCAGGACGCTGGCAGACCTCTCCAATGAGGCCCCCGTACTCGTCGTGTTCCTCAGGCACGGCGGCTGTCCCTTCTGTCGCGAGGTTCTGGCCCAACTGCAGTCCCTGTCCGCTGAACTCACCAAACGCGGCCTGCAACTCGCCATCGTCCATATGATGGAACCTCAACAGGCGAGCCAGTTGCTGGCTCGCTATCAACTGCAGGACGTCCACGCTTTCAGTGACCCGGAACGCAAACTCTATGAACTCTTCCAGGTCAAACGCGGCACGCTTTCTGAAGTCGCCGGACCTGCGATCTGGTGGTCCGGCTTCAAGACCACGATCCTCTCCGGCCATCTGCCAGGCATCCCCGGTAAAGATGTGCAACAGTTGGGAGCAGCTCTGATTCTTGACAAGGGGCAGATCGTCGCCAGCCATTTTTCCCAGAACTCGGCTGATCAACCTGACTGGGATCAGCTGCTGGCCTGTGAACTTCCCCCGCATTGAGCTTTGATTTGTAAGCATTTCCGGTACGTTTCCATTTCAGGGAGAAACCTGCCATAATGCTTAGGAACCTTAAGTTATTGAACTCGATTTCATATCGCTCCCATACGACCACAAACGCCCAGGGACACCATGCCTCAGGAATTTCCCAAATCAATTGAGAACGTCGCACAACTCGAAGAACTACTCAGCCGCCCCACCCCCGGCGTGATTGAAGCATTGCAACAGACTCCCGGCGATCTGATTCTGCTGGGCATCGCAGGCAAAATGGGACCAACACTGGCACAGATGATCCTCCGTGCGGATGAAGCCGCTGGAATCACCCGCCGCGTGATCGGTGTCAGCCGCTTTTCGGATGAATCGAGCCGCCAGCCTCTGGAAGACCTCGGCATTGAAACGATCAAAGGAGATCTGCTCGATAGCGATTTCATCCAGAGTCTGCCCGACGTTCCCAATGTGATCTACATGGCGGGCATGAAATTCGGCGCCACGGGCAACGAATCGCTGACCTGGGCCATGAATACCTATCTTCCTGCCCTGGTCTGTAACAAGTATCGAAACAGCCGCATTACCGCATTTTCCACGGGCAATATCTACGGACTCGTCCCTGCGAGCGGTTCGGGGTCAGTCGAAACCGATCAGCCCGATCCCGTGGGTGAGTATGCGATGAGCTGCCTGGGTCGCGAACGAATGTTCGAGCATTTCAGCCGCACACTGGATATTCCGATGACGATCATCCGCCTGAACTACGCCACCGAGTGCCGCTACGGTGTACTCGTCGATCTGGCACTTCAGGTCTACCAGGAACAGACGATTGATGTTTCCATGGGTTACGTCAACGTGATCTGGCAGGGAGACGCGAATGCGATGACGCTCTGCTCGCTACCCGATGCCACCACCCCACCGGCTTACCTGAATGTCGCCGGTCCGCAGATCCTCAAAGTGCGCGAGGTCTGCGAACGGTTTGGGGAACTCTTTGGAAAACCGGTTCACTTCACAGGCAGTGAAGCCCGGGACGCCCTGCTGAATAACGGCCAGTACGGTCATCAGAAGTACGGAGCACCGCTGGTGGATGTCGAACAGATATTCGACTGGATCGCACACTGGATTCAAACCGACGGCCCCCTGCTGGGCAAGCCGACTCACTTTGAATCGCGTAGCGGCAAATTCTAAAGACAGCTGACTATCACTTCCTCGCTTTGAATCAGGATGCAAACGAACTGTGACCCCGTCCATCATTACGAAAACGCTCCAACAGGGAACCGCCATCCCGGCACATCCCCTGGCCCTGAATGCCTCCCGCCAACTGGATGAACGCCGGCAAAGGGCGCTCTCGCGCTATTATATCGCCAGTGGTGTGGGCGGACTGGCAGTCGGCGTGCATACCACACAGTTTGAAATACGCGAACCGGGAATCGACCTGTTTCAGCCCGTTCTGGAACTGGCCAGTGAAGAGATGGACCGGGCCGATGCGACGCGGCGCGTCCCCCTGATTCGCGTCGCGGGGATTTGTGGTCCCACCGATCAGGCCACCCGCGAAGCCAGTATCGCCCGCGAGGCCGGCTACCTCTATGGTCTGCTCAGTCTATCCGCTCTGAAGGAAGCCGATGAAGATACGCTGATACAGCACTGTCGCGCCGTGGCTGAGATCATTCCTGTCTTCGGATTCTATCTGCAACCCGACGTGGGCGGACGACTACTCCCTTACTCCTTCTGGCGGCGGTTCTGTGAGATTGAAAACGTGGCCGCGATTAAAATGGCCCCCTTCAACCGCTATCACACTCTGGACGTAATCCGCGCGGTGGCAGAATCGGGCCGCGAAGATATCGCCCTGTATACGGGGAACGATGACAACATCGTGCTCGACCTGGTCACGCCGTTCCGTTTTCGTTCGGGTGAGAATGTCCTCGAACGCCGCATCCGGGGCGGCCTGCTTGGACACTGGGCCGTCTGGACCAGCCGGGCTGTAGAGATTCTCGATGAATGTCAGCAGATCGCCTCCCGTGGCGAAGCCATTCCGCTTTCGATCCTGCAGTTGAACACCGAAGTGACGGACTGCAACGCGGTCTTCTTTGACGTAGCCAACCGGTTCCAGGGTTGCATCCCCGGCATTCATGAAGTGCTGCGTCGTCAGGGACTACTCGAGGGAACCTGGTGCCTGAATCCCCAGGAAACCCTGGGGCCCGGACAGTTGGCTGAGATCGATCGGATCTACGAAGCTTACCCCCATCTGAATGACGATGCCTTCGTGGCGGAGCATCTGGATGACTGGCTCAGTGGTTGAGCTCCGTTAAATCCAATCACTCCATGCGTCTCAAAAAGCCAAATAACTTGAGTCAAATTCCGGTAAAACGGTTCGAAACCCAAGTTTCAGATCGGTCTTGACGATAATAACTATGTCGGGTAAGAAGAGCCTCTCCTCACCGGGCCAACCTGCTCACAGACACAATCTCCCCTAAACACAAGATAAAAAAGCATTTAGCGACGAAGGACCGTCTTCATGTTTGATGAGAATATGACTCGGATTCTGCAGGAAGCAGTCAACGAGATGTTAGTCTGGGTTGGTTTTGGCACTCTGGTAGGTCTGGCAGCCAAGGCGATCATGCCTGGGAAAGATCCAGGTGGTGCCGTCAGTACCATGCTGATGGGGATCGGCGGCAGTGTCGTCGGTTGTGGAACCTTGATGTTTTTCTGGGACGGGGCCCGCGTCACGCCGATCAGTTCGATCGGTTTCCTGGCAGCCACCGGTGGTGCCTTCATTCTGCTGTTTTTCTATCGCCTGCTCTCCGGTTCCTTTTTCGCTGAAGCCGAAGATGGTGAACGGTGGTTGCACCGTCGTCGCAGACGACGTCGTGCCCGTGGCCTGGCTGACGAGACCTATTAAACCGGGGCAAATCTGCTCGATCAGCCATCGACGCTGCCCCCTTCCTGCTATCTGCTCGCGAAGGTAGTTCTGAGAATACGTCCCCACCTGACCAGCATGCTGATTCACTCATCTGATAGAGTGAAACGCATTGACAAATACACGAATGTCCACCAGAATCGTAAGCTGACGTCTGCTCAGTCCCTTTGATCGCGAGCGGGCTGACGAGAGGCTACTCAGCTGAGGACGATTCATGAGATTCTTATCTCCCCACCCAGGAGATTCCAACTGGTTTCTACTGGCGAAAGCCCTGATTGGTGCCGCCATGGTCATCGGGGCACCGTTTCTGATCAAACCGACATTCAAGAAAATCAGCGAAGCCAGGCAAAGCGCGAACTGGCCGCAAACGGAAGCGGAAATCACACGATCTGAGGTCAAGACAGGTCAAAATCGTGGCAGACCTTCCTGGGATCCCGTCGTTTCTTATCGCTATTCGGTAGATGGAAAAAACTATACGAGTTCAGAGATTGCCTTTCGCGGTTATTCGACTCCCATTCCCTCCCACGCCGAAGAGGTCGTCGATAAATACCCCGTGGGCTCAAAGCACCCGGTCTATTATTCTCCGGAAGATCATTCCAAGGCGGTCCTGGAAAAAGGGTCGAACTGGCTCGTCAACCTGAGCCCATTGATCCCTCTCGTGCTATTGATCGCGGGCGGTTATTCCGCCTATGACAACTATATTTTTCTGCGTTCCCGCTTGAGCCAACCGAAGAAAAAGAAGAAAAAAAAACGAGCATCAACCGGCACATCCTCCTCTCCCGATTCGGCTTTGCAACGCCGCAGACGACGCATCAGGAAAAACCAGGACGGTGGTTAACCTCTTTTTTTGATTGAGTAGAAAAGCAGCTGAACCTGACCAGACCAATCAGTCTGGTTCTTGGCGGGGATTCAGGCTCCCTGTTTTTCCGGTTCTCGCTTGCAATACATAACCTAATAATCTATATACTCTTAAAGTCATGGCCGAGTGGCGGAATTGGCAGACGCACGGGACTTAAAATCCCGGGTCCGTAAAGGGCGTGCGGGTTCGAGTCCCGCCTCGGCTATTACTGTTTCTCTTTGCAGAACTGCTTTCTGCTTCCCCCACCTCAGGTGATTCGCTTTTGAATTTGCCTGCGCAATATCTGACCTCTGCCGGTTACAGATACTCCTGCCCTCCCTGTTTCTATCTGACAGCGAAACCCCCTACATAAATCGGGGTTTCTCTAAAAACCATAATCAGACATAATCCTCCTGATAGAGACACTTCATACAGACTTGAACATTTCCTGGCCTGTACTCCAGCTCCCTTCACATCGGCACAAGGACCTGGTCGGTCAGCCCCTCAGTACAGCACAGAATGCGAGATCAGCACATGGATGTTGCTTTGACCACGATTCAGGATCTCAATTTTCTCCCCGAACTGCTTCAGCCTTCCACTCGCTTACAGATCAATGAAAAACTGCGACAGGAGATGCTGGAACAACGGGAGACAGAGCGGTCTGCCCAGTTAAAAATGATTCTGGATGTGAATCCGGATCTCTATTTTCATCTGAATTCACGAGGTGTCATTACCCGCTTCGTGAATGAAAAGAATCAACATCACTTTCTGCCGGTCGAAACGGTACACCAGAGACATCTGCACGAAATCTTCCCACCGTCTGTTGCCAGCCAGTTTGAAATGGCACAGCAGGAACTGGTCCAGTCACAGGCACCAGTCACTTTTGAATACGCGCTGGAAATCACTCAGGAAATGCGCTGGTTCCAGGCCCGGCTGCTCCCTTACCAGCCAGAAGAGACGCTGGTGATTATCCAGGACATCACACAAAGAAAAACCGCAGAAATTAAATTACAACACGTGCATGCCCGTCTGTCAGAAGCGCAGCGGCAGGCCCACATCGGCAGCTGGGAATGGGATACCCGGGAAAACACACTCTGGTGGTCGGAAGAGATCTATCGCATCCTAGGTCTGGGAGACCTCGATTTCCATCCCACAACCCAGACCTTCATGGAAATGGTACATGCTGAGGACCGGAAGCTGGTCTCCCGGGTGATCACCAACACTCTTGATAACAGGCTGCCGTTTAGTTTTGAACATCGTATCGTGCGGCCCCAGGGAGAGATTCGACACGTCCATCTGCAGGCAGGATTCAAGCCGGATGCCACAGGAGAAAGCCAACTCATGTACGGCACCATTCAGGACATCACCGAAAAAGTTGAGGCCAGCAGAATTGCCCAGGAATATCGTGATGAGCTGGCCCATGTCTCCCGTCTGGTCGTGAAAGGTGAACTCATCGCGGGGCTGTCACATGAACTGAATCAACCTCTTACAGCGATCGCCAACTACTGCGGTGCGATGAAAACTCTGATGGAGCAGGGAGAAGATGTCAGCCAACTCCGCGAAAAAATTGAAAGACAGGCACTGCGTTCCGGTGAGATTATCCGTAGACTGAAAGCATTTACTCAAAAACAGCCGCAACAAAGGTTCCTGTTTAATATTCACGACAGCATCCGCAGCGCTCTGCAGATCATCAACTACCAGATCCGCCTGAAACAGATCGAAGTCAAAACCTGCTACAAGCATAAGTTTACGACCGTCTATGCTGACCGCGTGCAGATTGAACAGGTGCTGGTCAACCTCTTTAAAAACGCGGTAGAAGCCATGGAACATTCCCCGGCTCCCCGCACGTTGACCATTTCGACGGCTTCCACGCCCGACAGAATGATTCAGATCTCCGTCTCAGATACCGGCTGCGGTGTTCCCGAAAGCTTCCGCAGTAAGCTGTTTACTCCTTTCGCGACAAGTAAACAGTCCGGGCTGGGAATCGGCCTGTCACTCAGCCGCTCACTGATCCAGTCCGCTGAGGGAAAAATGTGGTTTCTTCCCAACCCTCGCAGAGGGGCAACCTTCTGTATCCAGTTGCCTGCCTGTCAGAAGCCCCTCGAACGTCCTCGTAGTGAGCTCAATCGGCACATCAGAGCCGACGCTGCTCACGACTGAAGCGACTTCCCGCTCAGTTATGATTCAGTTGCAGCATCGCCCGGGCGGGAAGGTAGCGTTGCACCATCTCATACAGGACATCGAATTTGACCGGTTTGCTGAGATAGTCTGTGCAGCCGGCAGCAAGGCATTTTTCCCGGTCGGCAACCAGGGCATGCGCTGTGATCGCAATGACGGGCACCGGTATTTCCTGTTCCCGTAAAAGCCGTACCGCCTCATAACCGCTCATCACAGGCATCTGCATATCCATCAGAATCAGATCGAATGCAGCATTCTGTGCCACAGCGGTTTGAATCTGATCCACGGCCTCTTTTCCATTTGATGCCGTTTTGACATTCAACCCCATCTTGTTTAACAAATATGTAAACAGACGACGGATCTCCGGCGTATCATCGACCAGCAGAATCTTCTCCGCATTGCCACAGGACCGCTGGTCCATTTCAGGGCTAGTGATGTCCTTCCTGTTTGAGTCAGCAGTTTCGAACTGGAATCCCAGTCCGTGGGACAAGAGCTGATCTTCATCCGGTTCCAGATGCAAGGTGACCGTGAAGACACTGCCCCGATCGAGTGTAGACTGCACGGTCAGATTGCCGCCCAGAATCTGTACCAGCTTGCGACTCAGCGTCAGCCCCAGTCCAGTGCCACCATAATTTCGCGATGTAGAACTGTCAGCCTGGGTAAACGGATCGAAGATGGTTTTCAGTTTCTCAGCAGGGATCCCGATCCCTGTATCACTCAAACTGAACTGCAGAATCCGATCCAGGGGAGACTGAGCAGACATCCGCACATCCAGTTCAATATGCCCTGTATTGGTAAACTTGATGGCGTTACTGATCAGGTTCGACAGGACCTGTTTTAATCGCGCCGGATCAGTCTGAATCGACTCGGGTATTGATTTCTGGTACCGCGTCTGGAGACTGAGCCCCTTCTGAGATGCCTGGGGCTGATATTCATCAATCACTTCCCTCAGGACCCGCAGCGGAGAACAGTGGACTTTCCGGATGGCGAAGTCCCCCATTTCGATCTTGGAGAGGTCCAGGATATCGTTGATGACCTGCAGCAGATGCGCACCATTATTTTGAATAATCTCAATCAGTTCCTGCTGCTCCTGACCGTTGGAATGCTCTTTCAGGAGATCAGAGTACCCCAGAATGGCCGTCATCGGAGTGCGTATTTCGTGACTCATGTTCGCCAGAAATTCACTCTTAGCCTGATTGGCCCGATCAACGATGCTCATGGCGGATTTGAGCTGAAAATCCTTGCGTTTCATCTCTCTGCGAGACTGTTTGAGCCGCTCGACGTACTCATCCAGTTTATTCTGCGACTTGCGTTGCTCGCTGCAGTCTCGGAAAACACCGATGAATTGAATCTGGTCTGCAGGGTCATCAACGGGCTTCAGAGTCAGCTCGGTGGCGAAACAGGAGCCATCCTTCCGCCTGGCCATCATATTCCGGGCAGCACCGGATGCCGTTCCCAGTGATTCGACAACATAATGATCGAACTGTTCAAGACTGGATTCAGAAATCAGTTCTCGAATATTCCGCCCGCTCGCGTCTTCGCGACTCCAGCCGAAGAGATCGCTGATTGAATTCGTCGCCGCTAAAATGACGCCCCGCTCATCGACTGCGATGGAGACATCAATACTCAGTTGTAACAGCTGACTGGCAAATTGATCCTCAACGGATCGACTTTGTCTGGATGTCATGACAGGCCCTTCTGTCTGGCAGAATAATAATACGCTTTGATTAGACTTTTCCCCTTCAGATAATTCAGCTTGTGAAAGACCCCGATTTCTTGTCACTCACTGAGAGAGTTAAAATATGCTGATGTTCGGTTTATCGACTTTCGATCAGTCAAAATCGATGGGGGAATCCCCCCAATCCAGCTTCGGGACAGGCAGATCGTGCCTCACTAATCGAGGGCAACAGTTTAAAACCAGCGTGGTTAAGCGATTGAAAAGCTCAGTTAAGCCTGAACGGTCAGGCAGATTATCCTGCCGCTCAGTGGCTGTTTGAGTATGACAGAATGGAACTCAGGCGTCGTTCCCGTCTTTCTGAAAACCGGGCAGGTCTTTGATTTTTATACAGGATATGCACGATATCCGTTGCACTCGAAATGCCCAGCTTGTTCAACACGTTGGCTTTATGTTTTTCCATGGTGCGATAGCTGATGGACATCGCATTCGCAATTTGTTTTCCCGCCTGACCATCTGCAATCAGGTGAAAGACCTGTTTTTCGCGACGGGTTAAGTTGTCGTAGAGTTCCAGATATTCCTGACTGTCCGCATCGGCAGGACCGCCTTCCTCATTGAGTTGTGATCTCGCGTATTCGATCGCTTTGATGCACTTCTCTTTCTCAAACGGCTTTTCCAGGTAATCGCAGGCCCCGAGTTTGACTGCTGAAACTGCTTTTTCAATATCTCCGTAGGCACTCATCATCACGACCGGATAAAATAACCGCTGTTTGCGAATCAGTTCCATTGATTCAATGCCACAGATTTCAGGCATGACCAGATCGATCAGCACACAACCCGGAGTGGAATTCTCTTTCGATTCCAGAAATTCGTAGACGTTGTGATACGTTTTTACTTCATAACCTGATGTGGAAAGTAGTGTTGCAATAGAATCCAGCACGTCGAGATCATCATCGATCACATACACGACAAAATCGCTCATTCGGGCCTCTAAAAGTGTGTCTGTTCAAAGTTGTCCAAGCATCTAATAAAGAGTCATAGAATTACGTCGTTCAATTTCAACCTGAACGTGGAACGCGTTCCCGTCAAAGACTCTCATACGCAAGCCACAGATCTCAGTTACTCTGTTTAATCCATTAAGAAAGCAAAAGTGCTTTCACAGACGGAGCGAATTAATAGACTCCCCCGCTGTAAACACATGAGTCCGCCTTCCTTACTTATCTATCTCTTTGTCTATATTAAATACGTGATAGCTGGCAGCAGGTCGACTGTGTTTTCTTCAAGTTATTTAGTTTTAAATACTTGTCAGTTTTTTTTTTTAGATCAAGTAGTACCGATTTCCAGTGTGGTTCTGTATCTGGGTATTGAAGAACACAAAGAGAGCCAACTGAATGTAGAGGGGAGGAGTACCGAAGAAACGATCCGTCGTCTCGAACTTCAGTTCTTTTCAAAATGCGGCTGAAATACAGCGTCTATCGTTCGCGAGCACGCTGATAATGAGCTTGAGAGTAGCCCTGATAACAGGAATGCTGGCTAAAACAGGTATGACCGGCTCAATTTAGCTGTCTTCAGAATTGATTTTTCTTGGAGTAAGATTCAGGAGTGAAACAGGCCCAATTACGTATAAATATAGCACCTGGACACATCCCATTTCACCTGTTCTACCTATCCCGGCCTTCAAATACAATAAGGAGGTGAATACTCTACCTGGAATTGGGTAATATCCCCCATTTTTATTTTATTTCGAGAAGGCGATAGATGATTAAGTGAAAGACCCCCAAATCAAGTAGCTGACAGCGAATGATTTTAATTCACAGCAGGAATCGAAAATGAAAATACTGATTGTCGATGAAATCGGGTTCATACGTCAGAGTTTGAACCAGAAACTCTCCCGCCACAATTTTGACACGGTATCTGCAGAGAGTGGGGAAGAAGCGCTCACCATTCTCAAAACAGATTTTTCCGTCGACGCCGTGCTCACCAGCCTCTTCCTGCCCTCCATGAATGCCATCGATCTCTACAAAGCCGCCTCCAAAATTGAACGTTTCAATGATGAAGGGATCATCCCCCCGCTTAACTTCTTTCTGATGGTAACCCGGGAGCATGGAACCTCCTCTCCCCGCATGAAAGAAATGACCAGGGACGCACTGGCGATCGGGTTTAAAGATCTATTAATTAAACCCATTGACACGGAACTACTCGTCAACAAATTGCGTGGTTCCATGCGCTCGTCCGAACCACCGCCGGAAATAGAAGAGCCGGAACCAGTTGTTGCCGCCAGCACAACAGAAGAGATTCAACAGAGCACGCAGCGCATTGACGGCCTGGCCGTCATGCAGAACAGTCTGCATGCGCTGAAAAAGGAGATGTGTGAGTCCATCGATATTCTACTGGAAGAAGTGAACCGCAAAGTCAGCAAATGACGTGAGGAGTGTCTGGAATCTCTGCTTCCGGCACTCTGGTTCAGACATCAAGGCGCACAACGGGCAGGAGGCTGGCTGACCAGATCCCGCAGTACTTCGCGTACGCGAATCGCCTGTTCGGAATTCATTTCCAGATAACGGTCGCGCCCCAGTTCTTCCGGCTGGAATTTCAGAAAACCGTCGTCCTCCACGGTCACCCGTCCCGGCTGTGACAACGTGAAATATCCGTCATCCGGCCGAACCGCGTAGAGCACACTGGTCAGATCCCAGCTGGGACGATCATGCTCGGGACCACTGTGCAACAGATAGGCTTCGCGCACGATATGATGTGAACGGTAGCTGAAATCCCGCGCAATGCTCTCCCGTGGATATCGAACCGCGATGCCAATTTCAAAACCGCTCCAGATCACGGGGACTTCCCGGGGCCACTGGTTGACGAACCGCTGCATCGACTTGATTCCGTTGCGAATATTGGCTTCCAGGAAGTGCTGATTGCCGTCAATCGGTTCAAACGCACCGGCCATCACGGACACGAGACTCACTTTCTGGCGGATCAGTTCCTTTCCGCTCAGAGGGCTGATCTCATCGGCCTTCGATTCCACCAGATCTGCGAGATTCGCTGCCAACCCGACCTGAATCAAGACCACCGAATGATCCGGCTGTGCCATCAGTGTCTTACGCAGCACTGTCACCGCATCAGGTAAATCTTCATTGGAGCGAACATCATGTGGATAGCGCCACTCCTCTCCGTCCTTTTCATTTACCAGCTTGAGGTAACGGCTCTCGCGACGTTGTGCATCCCGGGTCACTCCAATCGGAATCTCTCCCCGCCCGTAAAACGTATTCACAGCATCTGTGAAGGGACCGGTCAACGGGTTGATCTTGGAGATTGTGACAGCCAGCAGTTCGCATTCCCCTCGATCGGCCAGTGTATGCAGCATGGCCAGGGCCAGCACATCATCCACGTCTCCAGAAATATCGGTATCAAAAATGACCCGCACCGGCTCTCGGGCAACGCTCACTTCAGACAGGAGCAGCAGCGCCAGCACGATTCCACAAATTGATCTCAAACTCATTTCGTTAACCATTCACTTCAGCAATTAAGAATACGTTTCCACCGGGAGCAACCAGAAGGTTGCAGCAAGATCTGCTTACTTCTGCTTCTGCTGTTGCCGGGCCCGGTTCTCCATGATCCGCTGCAGTTTCCGCTGCTCAGCCGCCAGGGCCTCATCAGAAACGGTGGCCGGCTTGACCGGACTACGATCCAGCGATTCATCTCCGGGAATCGTACGGAGTTTGATACCGCGATACCAGACCGGATCACCATGATCCTGCAGATAAAGTACACCTCCCCTGTCTGTCAGTTGGGCACCCCGGTTAGCAAGCAGTTCCACATGCCAGGCATAACGGGGATCGGTGTAATCGAAGTCGATCACTTTCTTCCCGTTCAACCAGTGCTGAATAACGGTTCCTTTACAGACAATCCGCCCCTGGTTCCACTCGCCAACCGGACGCGTCGCATCCTGTGAGGGGGGCATACAGAAGTAAAGTGAGGCGGCACTCGTGCGGGGATTTTTCCCATCTGCGTGTTTCTGATTATCCAGAATCTGATACTCATACTGTCCAGGGCGATAGTACACGCCGCTGTTACTTCCTTCGCCGACTTTCCACTCAAACTTAAGTTCGAAGTCGTCCGGCAGAGGTTGCTGCTTCAAAGTCAGGCTTCCCCCTTTGCCGGTTCGGGCAATCACCCCTTCCTGAACTTCCCAGTTGCCACTCTGGTCCCAGTTCTTCAGATCTTTGCCATTGAACAGTAACTCAAAGCCCTGCTCCTGTTCCTGCTTTGTCAGTTGATTGGGTGAACCGGGCTCTGCTGCACACCCCCAGGTACAAAACTGAAAGAGGCACAAACAGGTTAAGATCGCACTGGATTGCAATAAATTCATCTCGATTCCTCAAACTGATTATTCTTGTTTCTGATCCACTTGTTTCAACATCGACAGTACCTGTTCGGTGATTTTGACCGAAGCATCCACTTCGAGATAGCTCCAGCTCGACCGCCAGGTTTCATAGCCTTGCAGGATGTGTTGTTCCGGCGTCGGCAGATAACCGTTATAGCCGTTGGCCAGGGCAATCACAAAGGTTGGCTTGAGCGGACTTTTCTGTTTGATTTCCAGCCCGATCTCTGCAAATACTTCGCAGGGAATCGCGACGATCCCCAAATCGCCAATCTGCAAGGCCTGTAGTTTCAGATTCACACTCCCGGGCCACTGATCAATATTCACTGTCTCCTGAGCATAGACTTCATTGGTCGTCAACTTCTCTGGGTCTTTCGCAGCCGCCAGCAGCGATTTCGCATATTTCACTTCTTCCGCATTCGGCTTCCGAATTCCCAGATCCAGTGTGCGTTCTTCCATCGCCAGCGGTACATCCCGGCGGTACTTGAGATCCTTGACCGCCCGATACGTTCGATCCGCGATCACTTTCGCAACGGCGGTGATGCGTTCAAACACGCCGGCCCGTGGACGCGGTTCTCTGAAATTGATGTTATTGATATCGCCACTGGAACCGTTGGACATAATGCCGACAAAGGTCTCATCGCCCCCCAGTCGTTCCTTGATCTGACGGGCGAATTCACCGAAATAGTCAGCCGACACCTGATTCGGCGGCAGTCCTCCTACATAATGCAGCGAGTAATTCGCCAGCAGAGCCAGCGGACGCCCGTCGGCGTGTTGTACCGACAAGATCGAGATATCCGGGTCGGTCGGCCCCGCCGGTTTGATCAACAAGTCACTGCCCCGGGGCGGATTCATCCGCACCTTATCGGTCGTATTACCGAACGGATTCGGCCTGATTCCCCCCTCTTTGACATACCAGCGTCGATTATTCACCTCAGCCGGTTCCGGCACCACGGCCCAGGCTATCTGCGCGGACGTGAGGCGTGAATTGGCTTCAATAATCGACTGGGCAATACTTTCCGTCAGGAACTGCACGTATTCGGGACTCGGCTTGCATTGTGCCAGTGGCGTCACTGCGGGAGCGGTGTGCGTGTGTGTCGCGGAGGTCAGCATGTGGCTGGTGGGGATCCCGGTTTTCTGAGAGGCGATTGCTTTCGCAGCATCAAAGATCTCCCGCGAAATCAGACAGATATCACAGACCACAAACGCCACCCGCGTGTCACCATTTTTTAAGACCAGTGCCCGTGCATGCAATGTGTCATGGGCCCCTGTCGCCTGTCGATCCTGAAAACTGCCTACCATCGAAACCGGATACTTCGGCGGGTTGATATTCACTTTCGCCGCTCCTGCCTGGAGCAGATCATCTGCCTCTGCAGATACAGTCAGCGAGCAGGTAAGCAGCAGAGTGAAACACAAAATCAGTCGATACATCAGAGACTCCAGTAAGAGGATCGTTTATTTAGCCGGTTGTGGTGTTGCGGTCTGGGTGACATCCTTTTTCCAGACCTCGAAAGCTGCCCGCAGGCTGTTTACACGTTCTGGCTGCTGCTCAGCCAGATTCATTGATTCGGATAGGTCTTCACTGAGGTTAAACAGTTCCACTGGCGATTTCCGATTCTGATTCAGAACCAGTTTCCAGGGTCCCTGCCGTACCGCCGAATTACCACGGTAGTCCCAGTATATTTTTCGTGACGGTAGTTGCTTTTGTGCGGTTAACAATCCCGCCAGACTCACGCCGTCCAGTTGATGTCCCTGGGGAACACGGGCCCGGGTCAGTTCCAGAATTGTGGGCATGACATCGATACTGATCGTGGTCTGATCACAAACCGTTCCCGGGGAAATCTTGCCCGGCCAGCACGCAATCGCCGGCACGCGGTGTCCGCCCTCCCAGACGCTGCCCTTAAAACCGCGCAGCGTCCCGTTGGATCCTTTATTATTCGCTCCATTGTCCGACAGGAAGAAGATCAGGGTGTTGTCAGTCAGATCCAGTTCCTTGAGAACGGCGACCACTTTGCCGATGCCCTTGTCCATTTCGGTATTCATTTCCCGGTAGGCATTCGCGATATCCTCGCGCTTGGCCGATTTAATTTCGCCGCCCCCCTCCTTACGCATCGCCGGGTCGTGCGGTCCCTGATAGGGATAGTGCACCGCTTCATGTGCAATATAGACAAAGAAAGGTTGCTGATGCTGCTCGCGGATAAACTTGACCGCATGCTCGGTAATCAGATGCGTCGAATACCCCTGCTCTTCCCGGTTGAGCTCGGCACCATGCCACCAGTCAAACACACCGGTCTGATCGAGATGGGCGACGTAATCCACATTGCCGCTGACGTACCCCACAAACTGCTGAAAACCGCGAAAGGTCGGATTGTACTGTCGCTGATAACCCAGGTGCCATTTGCCGAACATGGCTGTCCGGTATCCGGCATCCAGCAGGCACTGCCCCAGGGTAACCTCATTCTTCTGCAGACCATGGTGGCGATTCTTTTTGGGATCGGCATACACCACGCCATCAATGCCGGCCCGCTGCTGATAGCGGCCCGTCAAAAGTCCTGCGCGTGTCGGACTGCAGACCGCACCGCTGGAATGAAAATCGGTAAACTTCATCCCACGTGCTGCCAGCTGGTCCAGATGGGGTGTCTGACAGTTCATACTGCCGTAACAACTCAGATCGCCATACCCCAGATCATCGGCCATGATCAATACAATATTGGGCCGCTGCGATGTTTCCTCAGCGATTGCCAGCGCAGGAATGAGTAACGTGATTAGAATCAGCAATGATTTCAGCAAGAGCGTACCTCTCAATCAGTCAAAGCGAGTTTGAATCAGCAAAGTCGTTTTTCTGTTACCGAATTCGTTCAACGCCAGGGAAGATCGACAGCAACTACACAGACTTTACCATCGCTTTATTAGACTGGAGTGAGTGACTGAAATCAATCTCACATCGCGGTGCCGCACGCTTCAGGCAAAGAGTTCATGCATAATCCGACCGTGGGGCACCAGCATCGTCGGTCGGCCGGTGTTCGTGTAATACTCTTTGAGTGGATCGATGCCCAGTGCGTGATAGATCGTGGCGGCAATGTCATCCGGTGAGATCTCAGTCTGATCATCCGGTGCATCCCCGGCTTTGGTCGTCCCGCCGATCATCTGTCCCGGTTGCACTCCCCCGCCAGTCAGCAGGCACCAGTTCACACGAGGATAGTGATCGCGGCCCGCATTCTCATTGATCTTCGGCGTCCGACCGAATTCGCCCATGATCACGACCAGCGTCCGTTCCCAGAGCCCCTTCTGCTTGAGCATTTCCAGTCCCGCGGTCATCCCCGCATCCAACGGCGGTATCAGGCGGCGATGCCCGGCAAAGTTTTCGGTATGCGTGTCCCACCCCTGGTAGGTCACAGTCACAAAAGGCACGCCATATTCGATCAGGCGACAGCCCAGAAAGACAGACTGGCTGAATTCATCGGCACCAAACATCTGGCGTAATCTGGGTGATTCCTGCTCGACATCAAAGGCAGCCCGGGCCCGTTTGGAAGTAATCATGTGATAGGCCTGAGAACCAAACTGATCGAGTGCGTCCAGTAACTGACTCTCGGTCTGTTGCCCTTTGAACCGGCGGTCCAGCTTGTTGAGCAGCTGCTGCCGCTGATTCACTTTTTCCAGCGTCAGACCTTCCGGCAGCGAAATCCCCCGTACCTGGAAGGGCTTTCCAGGTTGAGGCACCGTGTTCGTTTTGAAAGGCGCAAAGGCATCTCCCATATAGCCGGCGTTCCACTCCGTTTTGGGAATCGCAACATAGCCGGGCAGATCGGGGCGGCTGGGAATCTCTTTGGTAATCACTGATCCCAGCGAAGGATAGATCAGCGCAGGCACAGGTCGATTTCCGGTCGAAATCCAGGACTGCCCCTGGGGATGTGCTCCCGCGGAATGCGAAATCCCGCGCAGCAGTGTGAACTGATCGGCCACTTTCGCGTATTTCGGCAGATACTCACATACCTGATGCCCCGGCATGCAGGTTTGAATGGACTTGAACTCCCCCTGCGTTTCCACCGGCGCTTCGGGCTTCATGTCCAGCGTATCAAGATGCGAAACCCCACCCGCCAGATTCAGAAACAGGACCGCATCTGCCGACGATTTTTTCCGGGCGGGAGCCTCTGCCTGGGCGGCTGACAGTTTCAGGAACCCGGGCAATGACAGTCCCAGTCCTCCCAGGAACCCCGCCTGCAGGACATCTCGCCGCTTAATCTGTTTCCGTTGTTTCATAATTCCGTCCTCATGCGCTCTGTCGATCGCAAATTATCCCAATCCGCAGGAACTAATGATTCGTAATGAACTCCTGCGTGTTGAGCAGCGCCCACATCAGGTCCTGAAGTCCTTCCTGAATCGTTTTCGTCGTCTGAAGGTACTCCAGGCTGTCTTGCAGTTCTGACTCTTCCGGCAGACGGGAGAGTGTCCGCAGGTAAGCTTCCTGAATAAGCTCTTTCCGAGCCGCAGTATCCAATGTCTGTTGTTTCATTTCTGATAACCAGCCATCCGGGCGGGTCAGTTGACTCAGCATCTCGGCATCGTTCCGCACATAGAGCGACTGTAACAGCGTCGGCTGATCCTGGCGTTCACAGTCACAGTTGGTTGTCCGCAAAGGTTTGCCGAAAACCAGCAAAGAAAAATCAATCGAACGTGCCTGGAACGAAAGCGGGTGCTGTGTAATCTTACGACCGTCCATTTTGCTGACGTGCTGTAGTAACTTCTTGTCTCCCGCAGTTGCCTGTTGAATTGCATCGATGGCCACTTCCGCCGGGAGTCTCCGCAGCACAGCATGACTGAAATTGCGGGTATCTTTCCGATTGCTCTCATTGGGTCGCCAGCTGAGCTGATACGTCCGACTGTTGGCAATGGTCCGATGTAGCCATTTCATATCGTAACCGCTCTCGATGAAACCCTGGACGAGGTAGTCCAGCAGCGCCTTGTTACTGGGAGGATTCGCCTGATTCAGATCATCCGGTGGATTGATAATTCCCACGTTGAAGTAATGCGCCCAGATCCGGTTCACGAATGCTTTCGCAAAATAATGATTGGGCTCATTCAGCATCCACGTCATCAGCACTTCACGCGGATCATGAATCTGACTGATGTTGATCTCTTCTCCCCCCAGCAGTTTGGCAAGCTGCAGATCCCCCTGCGCGGGTTCAATATAAACTTCCCGCCAGGGAATCGACCGTCCCTCAGCCGCAATCCGCAGATAACTCTGTCTGCGCAGGGCTGCGGTATTGAGCTTCACCGGCACGCCCAGCATGTTCCGCGTCTCTTCATGCAGAACGCGGGCATCGGGGGGCACACCGAATTTGATGCGCGTAAAAAACTCGGTAAACAGCTTGAAATCCTGCTGCGACCATTCATCGAAGGGATGCTTGTGGCACTGGGCACAATCCAACCGCATGCCCAGAAACGTATAACCAAAGGCGAGCGCCTTATCGGAAGGCACCGTCATATTCGAACGCGCCCAGTAGTGGGGCATCGTATTATCCAGGGCAGTGAAGTCGGCCCGATCTTTAATGCTGGTGAATTCACTCTGCTGCGCCATGAACTCTTCGAAAGTCTGTCCCGGCAAACGACTCGTTCCCAGGATAATCCCCGAGACAATCTTATCCCAGCCGATATTATCTTCCACCCGACGCCGGATCCAGGCATTCCACTGACCGGCCACAGGCTGTGCCATTTCGGTCCCGCCGAGGTAGCCTGCGTTACTGCCCGTCAGGTCAGACAGCTTCAAACTCCACCAGGCCACGTAGCCGGGTCGCGCGAGCAGTTCCTCGATCTTCTGGCTCCGTTTCTCGGTAGATGGATCTTTGAGAAAATCCCGAATCTCGTCTGGAGTCGGCAGCGTGCCCGTCATATCCAGGCTGACGCGTCTGAGAAATTCTTCGTCGGTACAAACACCGGAAGGCTGGATTCCCAGCTTCTGCAGTTTGTTAAGCACATGCCGATCCACAACAGTCGGCGTGGGGACTTCGGGATATTCACCCGGCTGATACTCCCGCACCGGCTGCAGGACCTGCGTGGAAAAGATTCCGTTATCGTAATACGAAATGACATAAGTATCGCCGGGAGCTTTCGCCTGAATCACACCTTCCGTCGTGACTTCCGCCACACTGTCGTCTTTGGATTCAAAGCGGGTCAGGCAGGTCACATCTTCTCGCGTCCCATCCGACCAGACGGCAATCGCCTTCAACGTCGCCGATTCTCCCTTTTTCTTAAAGACGATCTGACGGGGTGTCACATCCAGCCGTACAAAGCGGGGGCCCTTTGGAGAGACCGGCGCGGCTCCCGCAGCAATCCAGTCGTGCAGCAGCTGTTGTTCCCAACCGCCGGGAGGCAGTCGCAGGCCCCCTTCATGTTCGTCTTCCGAAGTCGGCTTGTTCAATACCAGGCTTTTCTTAGGATGCTGTTTGTCGATCCGTTCCAGCAGGTTGTCATGGTCCAGCTTGAAGTCATAGCCGAACATCGACAATTGAAATCCGCCCCGCCCCTGAAACGAGCCGTGACAGTTGCGACTGTTGCAACCCAGTCGCCCCAGCAGCGGGATTACATGTTTTTGAAAATCGGGGACCAGCTTCTCCCCCGCTGAAATCCGTTCTTGAATCGGTTTCAGCAGTGGTTGCTCTGTGGTTGGAACCTGTTGCTTCTGCTCAGTCAATGCAGCCAGTGTCTCTGGGGCGGTTAAATCTTCAGTGAACAGGGCTGTCTTCGAAAGTTGAGTTTTCAGTTCTGACAGAGCCTTCGATGTCAGCCCCGTGTGATAGACTTCCAGGCCTTTCAGATGTGAAAGTTTTGAAAGTGCGTCTGCCGCATCAGGAGCCAGTGTGCAACGATTGAGACAGAGGTATTCCAGCGCGGGCAGCTTCAATTCTGCCAGCTGTGTGCCCCTGACCTTCGTTCGCGCGAGGTAGAGCGTCTTCAACTGCGGAAATGCGTTGAGCGCAGACAAACCTGCATCGCTGACCTGGGTTCCCGAGAGCAGCAGAACTTCCAGTTTCTGCAGTTTTTTCAGAGAAACCAGTCCCTGGTCGGTAATCTTTGTATTGCGCAGTGAGAGCACTTTGAGCTGCGTCAGTTGTGAGAGCTGTTTCAGTCCCGCATCGGTGAGCTGCGTATTGTCGAGGTAAAGTCGCTCCAGACGATTCAACTTCTGGAGGTGCTGCAACCCTGCATCCGTGACCTTCGATTCCGAAAGTAACAAGGTATCCAGGTTGGTCAGGTCCTGGAGATGGGGCAGTACTTCATCCCCCAGGTGGGGGCAGACCAGGGCCAGATAATCGAGCTGATGAAACTGTTCGAGGTGAGCCAGCTTTTCGGCGGTGACGTGCGGCTTACTGAACCGTACGAGGCGGACCGTGCCATCTTTGTTCTGCTGGAGATTCGTATAAATCCCACGCAGTTCCCTGATGGCGAGCTCCTCAGGCGTCTGCGCCACAACGGGAGCGTCTGTTTCCGCTGCAACCACCTGCAGCGGTAGCAGCAAAAATAACAGCCACAAGGATCTGATCGGACGTGGAACGCGCATACTTCACCTCATCACACAAGTCGGGTAAAGTGTTCTGTGAGCCGCTTACATAAGCACACTCTAATACGTCGCGTCCCTGTTAGCAATGTTAAATAATTGCCCGCCCGGAAAAACGAAGATCAGGCCATTAACCGGACTATTGGGCCGTCCAGCCTCCATCAATGGTCCAGCAGGCACCCGTGATGGATTTGGCCTGCTCCGAACAGAGATAACTCACCATCGACGCCACCTCGGCAGGCTCAATCATGCGACCCGTCGCAGAAGCTTTCAGGAAGACCTGGCTTTCCACCTCTTCAATGCTGATCCCCAGGGTCTCCGCCTGGGCGGCAATCTGCTGTTCGACCAGGGGCGTCCGCACATAAGCGGGACAGATCACATTGGCAGTGATCTGAAACGCTCCCCCTTCCAGGGCCGTCGTTTTCGTCAATCCCACCAGTCCATGCTTGGCGGCAATGTAACCCGCTTTATTGAGCGAGGCCACTTGGGAATGAATCGAGCCCATGTTGATGATGCGTCCCCACTGCCGCTGTTTCATTCCGGGCAGGACATACTTTGTCAGCAGAAAGGGCGCTGTCAGCATCACCTGCAGCATTTTCTCCCAGACCACTTCCGGAAAATCTTCCAATGGCGAGACATGCTGAAAGCCCGCATTGTTGACCAGGATATCCACGCCACCCCGCTCCCGGGTCACCCGTTCCACCAGCGACTGACACTGCTCTACCTGCGACAGATCGGTGGGGACAAACAGCGTCCGCTGTCCTTCCGCAGACAGCTCCGTGAGATATTCAGGCTCGTGCAGATCGGCGATCACCACATCACAGCCTTGTTTATACAGCGTTCGGGCAATTTCCGCCCCGATGCCGCTGGCAGCGCCGGTGATCAAAGCGACTTTGGCTTGTGTCATGATTTATTCCTCTTTCAGAATCTGCTGAATCCGCGCCAGCTTCTCATCGCGCCAGGCAGCCCGCTCGGCTCGCCCCTGTTGTTCGAGGTACTTCTGCGTGCCCGCCACTGCTTTCTCTTTGGCTGACTCGGGAATCCGGGTCCAGGTCTGCATGTCTTCCCAGTACGCTTCGAACGAAGCCCCGATGGTATCGAAGAACTTCTCGTAGCCGCCCTCGCCGCCCCCCAGTTCATAAATCAGGTGCTGTCCCATCAGCGCCCAGCGCAGACCCGGTCCCTGGCAGAGGGCCGCATCAATGTCTTCGACGCTGGCGACCCCTTCATCCAGTAAGGCCAGCGACTCGCGCCAGATCGCCGCCGCCAGTCGGTTGGCGATGTGACCAGGCACTTCCTTATTGAGGATCACGGGATACTTGCCCAGTTGCTGGAAAAAGTCGCGCACCCGTTCGACGGTCTCTGGCGCTGTCTGTTCGCCGGGCACCAGTTCCACCAGTGGGATCAGGTGCGGCGGATTGAAGGGATGCGCAATCAATGCCCGCCCGGGGTGCTGCAGCACCGACTGCATTCGCGTCATCAACAGTCCCGAAGAACTGCTGGCCAGAATGGCGGTCTCGGGAGCAGATTGCTCGAACTGCCGATAGACGTCGGCTTTGATCTCGTAATCTTCAATCACCGATTCCTGAACGTATTCTACATCAGTTAACAACTCCTGCATGGAGTCAACCAGTTGCAGATTCTGGAGACCGACGGCTTTCGCTTCCTCGCTGAGCAGTTCCAGTTTGACCAGCCGCTGCAGATTGTTCTCCGCCACGCCGAGGGCCTGCTGTTTCACTTCCTCGTTCACATCATAGATGCGGACATTCAGCCCCTGCGCCGCGAAAAAAGAGGCCCAGCTCGCCCCGATCAAACCTGCTCCCAGAATCCCAATTTCCTGCATGCTGTAACGTCCTCTTTCTTAGATAGTCACTTCAAGCGGACTCAAATAACATCGCGATTCCCATGCCGCCCCCAATGCAGAGCGAGGCAATGCCGCGGGCCGCCTGCTGTTTCCGCATCTCATGCAGCAGTGTTACTGCCACGCGGGCTCCGCTGGCCCCCAGGGGATGTCCCAGGGCAATCGCCCCGCCGTTGACGTTCACACGGGCTTCATCCCAGCCCAGTTTCTTGCCGACCGCCAGGGCCTGTGCGGCAAAGGCTTCATTCACTTCCAGCAGATCGATGTCCGCGAGTTTCAACCCCGCGTCCTGCAACAGATCTTCAATCGCATTGGCCGGCCCCATCCCCATAAACTGTGGATCCAGTCCCACATTCGAAAAGCTGCGAATCCAGGCCAGCGGTTGCAGCTTCTGTTCTTCAACGAATGCTTCCGAGGCAATCACCAGGGTTGCAGCACCGTCGTTGATCCCCGAGGAATTCGCAGCGGTCACGGTCCCTCCCTCTTTTTTGAAGGACGGACGCAGACACGAGATTGTTTCCAGGCTCGTTTCTTTCCGCGGGTGTTCGTCGACGGAAACCAGCTGCGGTTCCCCTTTACGCTGTGGCACCGAGACGCCCACGATTTCCTCGTCGAATTTCCCCGCTTCCAGGGCTGCCTGGTAACGCTGCTGGCTCTGTACCGCAAAACGGTCCTGGTCTTCGCGCGTCACCTCGTATTTCTCTGCCAGGTTCTCGGCGGTAATGCCCATATGGCAATCATAAAAGGCGTCCCACAAGGCATCGTGGATCATGGAATCGACGAGCTGTTGATCCCCCATCTTGAATCCGCTGCGAGCCCCTTTTAACAGATAGGGAGTGTTGCTCATGCTCTCCATCCCGCCCGCCAGAACGACACGCGACTTGCCACACAGAATGGACTGCATTCCCAGAGCGACCGACTTCAGTCCGGACCCGCAAACCATGTTCACGGTCGTCGCCGGGACATGATAAGGAATGCCCGCGTGCACGGCCGCCTGTCGCGCCGGGTTCATACCACAGCCGGCGGTGAAGACCTGCCCCAGGATGACTTCATCCACCTGCAGTGCAGTCAAATGACTTCGCTTGAGTGTCTCTTTGATGGCCGTCGTGCCCAACTGGACTGCCGACAGATTCTGAAAGGCACCGTTGAAGGCACCAATGGGTGTGCGGACGGCTCCCAGAATGGCAACCCGCTGTTCTCCCTGCTGACTCATGTTTCTGAACCTTGAAATAAATCCCGTAATTTCCGCCGCATCACTTTGTTGGATGCCGTGCGGGGCAACTGTTCGATCTCGCGCACCGCCTGTATTTTAAACAGTGGATTGAGCTGACTGCGAATGATCTGCTGCATGCTGGACTGCAGTGCCTCTGCCTCGAAGTTCGCTTCCGGCTGCATGACGACATAAATCACCAGTAGACTCGGACCGCCGCCCGCCGGTGGGACCGCAATCGCAGCCACTTCCCGTACGCCCTCTGCCTGGGTGAGCAGTTCCTCAATCTGCACGGAGCTGACTTTGATCCCTCCCAGGTTCATCGCATCGTCAATCCGGCCCTGCGCCCGGAAATAACCGTCGGGCAATGCTTCAATCTGATCGCCGTGCCGACGCAACAATTCGCCCTCCGGTCCCGGGGGGATATCGGCAAAGTAGACCTCATGATGATCGCGGTTGATCAGGCGGGTCGACAAGCCAATCACGGGAGGCACAAAGAAGACTTCGCCGTTTTCGGTCAGGTGCCCTGTTTCATCCAGCAGCAGCCAGTCGAAACCGACCGCCGGGCAGGCAAACAGGCCGGGCACACCCGGCTTCAAGACTGTGCCCGTAATGTAACCGCCGCCGGTCTCGGTTCCGCCACAGTATTCAATCACGGGGCGATAACCGGCCCGCGACATCAGCCAGAGCATGTCGTCCGGATTCGAACATTCCCCGGTCGAACTGAAAACCTTGATCTGCGTCCAGTCCAGCCCGGCGACACTATCCTGGCTCCGCCAGGCAGAGACAATACTGGGTACCAGCCCCAGCATGGTCACGCGGGCGTTCTGTACGAACTCACAAAACGAACGGCTGGTGGGCACCGCATCGCTCAACGCGAGAGTGGCGTCGTTGATCAACGTGGCATAGACCAGCCAGGGGCCCATCATCCAGCCCAGGTTGGTCGGCCAGCAGACGACATCTCCGGCCTGAATGTCGTGATGCAGAAAGCCATCGCCGGCGGATTTGATCGGCGTGGTCTGATCCCAGGGAATCCCTTTCGGATTTCCCGTCGTTCCGGAAGAAAAGAGAATCGTGGTCTCATCGTGCGGATTGCGGGGCTCACAGGTCAGCTCCCGGTTCTCCGAAAGAAACTCCGACCAGGGTCGGTCACCTGCGCGGAGCGGCACCTGTAATGTCCCCTGTTCGGGTAGCACGATCGCGGGGAGCCGTTGTTCCGCCCCCAGCTTGGTATAGAGGGGTAACTGCCTGCTGCCGCGGGAGATAACATCTTGGATGAAGATGAGTTCCGGCTTGGTAATCTTCAGCCGCACCTGCATCTCCTCGGCGGAGAAGCTGTCGGCAATGGTCACCACCACACAACCGGCGGCGATGATTCCCAGAAAAATTGCCACCGATTCCACCGTCATCGGCATCATGACGGCAATCCGGCTTCCGGGTTCGTAACCCGCTTCCCGCAGTCCATTGGCCACCTGCGCGGTCAGCTGTTTCAATTCAGTGTAGCTGAGTTGCTGCAGTTCCGAACTTCCTTTCTGGAAGCAGACGGCTGTCTCGTCGGATTTATCGCGAAAACAACTCTCGACGATATTCAAACGCGCCCCGGTCAGCCACTGGACCTGTTCGATACCTGCCTCAACGTTCATGATCTCACGCGGCGGCTCCTGATACCGGATCCGCAGGGAATCGATCAGCTTCTGCGTAAAATGGCTTCGATCGTGCACCGACCAGGAGTGCAGATCTTCCATACTGTGCAGATTCAACTCATTCAGCCAGCCGGCCAGATTGGATTCCGACAATTCCCGCTCCCCTGGAAACCAGGCCGGGGCGGGCGTACCACTTTCGAGCTGTCTCTGATAGACGCTCTGATACAACAGCTGATGGACGGCGAACGGGAGTTCGGGAGTGAGGAAATCTGTGACCAGCGTCTGCCAGAGTTCATTTTCGTGCTGTGAAGGTAGTGCCTGTAGTCTCTGTTGCAGCTGAACCGCTGTTTCAGGCGAGAGACCACAGTTTTCGAGCGCTGCCGCTGTGATGTCCATGAGTGATTCCCAGTTCAATTGTGCATCCCGTAAGCGACATAGTCCATGTGCTCACGGTGGGGTTCTCTTTTAGACTCTACCCGTTCCGCCGGCAATTCGCCAGTTCAGGCCGCTGCTTCGTAAACGCAACAGCAAAAAAGAGTTGGGAACAAATATGTTTTTTGATTTATCTTTATTAACAGGCTTCCATTCAGCACGGGAATTGCGAAAATGATAATATCGGAGGCGCGCTTGATAGTAGTGCGTCCCGCTTCCAACAGTCTTCCAGACGAACGCGTAAAGACAACAGGCCCCCTTTTCAAAAACCTGTGGAGAAAGAGGTTATATGTCTGTTCTGAACTCGAACCGGATTTCCAGATTACTCGCAACCGGATACGGTCTGCTTTTCGTATGTGGCGTCAGCCTCTCACTGATTACCGGCCCTGCCAGCCTGCGGGCCGAAACTCCGACCAAACCCGCCAGCGCAAAAGCCAAAACGGAAGTCAATTCCGCCAGCGGTAAACGGATGCTGGACGCGATCAAATACCTGGCCTCCGATGAACTCGAAGGGCGTGGGGTCGACACTCAGGGCATCAACCTCGCTGCGGATTATATCGTCAAAGAATTCAAAGCAGCCGGCCTGGATGTGACAACGGTCGAAGAAAGTGCCTTTCAGAAATTCACCATCAACACGGGCAGCAAACTGGGACCGACCAACGAACTGCAGTTGACCGGACCGGACGGTAAAACAATTCCCCTCGCCTACAACAAGGATTTCCGCTCCTGCTCGTTCGGCGGCTCGGGAAAATTTGATGCGGAAGTAGTCTTCTGCGGATACGGCATCGATGCCCAGGACGCGAAATACAATGACTATGCCAACGTCGATGTGAAAGACAAGGTCGTCATCATCATGCGTCGCACTCCCCAGCAGGGCGATAAAGAGAGCCCGTTCGCAGGGGCACACGGCATTTCACGTTATGCAGCACTCCGCTACAAAGTGAGCACCGCGTTCGGCAAAGGTGCCAAAGCGATCCTGTTCGTCAACGATTACTATTCTACGCAGGAACACAAAAAAGAGGCCCGCGAACTGGAACAGGACGCGATTGAAGAACTGATTCTCGCTACCGAAAAATGGGAAAAAGCAGCGAAGGATAAAGAGGAAAGCAGTGCAGTCACCCTGAAAAAAGCTCTGCACGACGTGCAGCAGGCACGTAAGAATCTGAAAGAGGCGCATTTCGACCGGCTGATGGAATTTGGGTATGCCGGCAGCGGAGATGGCCGTTCAATTCCAATCGCTCACATCACCATCGAAAAGTGTAACGAACTCTTCAAGGACGCCGGGAAACCAACGCTGCAGGAACTGGAAGGTAAAATCGACGAAACTTTCAAGCCGGAAAGCTTCGCGTTACCCCAGTGGAAAGCCCAGGGCGAAATTTCGGTCGAACAGATTCGCACAGAAGTCAAAAATGTGATTGGCGTGCTGGAAGGTAAAGGGCCTCACGCTGATGAAACCATCGTCATCGGCGCACACTATGATCATGTTGGTTATGGCGGTGAAGGTTCGCTGGCCCCCGGTTCGACTGATGTCCACAACGGTGCTGACGACAATGCCTCGGGGACCGTGGCCCTGATCGAGCTGGCCCGCAAGCTGGCAGCTCGCAAGGAGCCCCTGCCTCGCCGCCTGGTCTTTATCGCCTTTACTGGTGAAGAACGGGGACTGATCGGCTCAGCACATTACGTCAAAAATCCCGTGTTTGACCTGAAGAACACCGTGGCGATGCTCAACATGGATATGGTCGGACGTTTAACTGACGACAAATTGACCGTATTCGGTACCGGCACCGCCCCCCGCTGGGAAAAACTGGTAGAAAATACTGCGAAAGCCTACGACCTGAAACTCTCACTCAAGCCGGAAGGGTTCGGTCCCAGTGATCACAGCTCTTTTTACGGCAAGCAGATTCCGGTACTGCACCTCTTTACGGGAACTCACAGCGACTACCACCGTCCCTCTGATGACTGGGACAAAATCAATATCCCGGGCATGGAACGGATCATCGGGTTTCTGGAAGAGATCGCTATCGCGACTGCAAAAAACCCCGACCGTCCTCAATACGTGAAGATCGAGCGTCCTGCCGCGACCATGCGTTCCGGGAACCGGCCTTACTTCGGCAGTATTCCGGACTTCGGTGGCGAAGGCCCCGGCTATCACATTTCGGGAGCTTCTCCCGGCAGTCCGGCTGACAAAGCGGGTCTCAAAGCCGGCGACGCCATCATCAAGATGGGCAAGACGAAAATCGATGGTCTGGATGACTTCGACCTGGCCCTGCGGATGTTTTCCGCCGGCGAGGAGGTAGAGGTCACTGTCCTGCGGGACGGAAAGCGAGTCAAACTGACCGTGAAGCTGGGTAAACCCAAATAAGCGTTATCTGTTTATTTTCGCGTGTAAACCAGGGAGACCGTTCCGGTAAAATCGTTCTTCTTACGGCCCGCGTTGGGATAAGAGTTGTAGACCTGCAGCAGTCCCAGCCGCAGGTTCCAGCGGTCTTTGTTGTCCAGCTTGAACAGGATCCCCGTTTCGCTTGTCAGACGGAGAATCTGGATATTGTCCACACTGGGAGTCCAGGTCTGTTTGTGCTCGAGTTTCGCATGGTCCCCTAAGGGCCAGTGGAATTCGATTTCGGCAAAGACGTCGAGCGTGGTTCGTCGCATACTGGGATCGTTATAAATTTCGTGCGTACCACCAGGACCAACACGCACGATCAATCGACGATCTTTTTCATTGATAAAGCGGTAACCCAGACCGCTGGAAATCGTACCCCGCCAGTCCAGATTTTCAAACTCGTCATAAACGTTCTTGTTGGTTACGAAGACGATCCACTTCGTGGTACGCGCCACGTCCAGTGTTGTATTGCCGTACCAGCGGTTGGCATCGCGAATACCATTGGACTGTCCCCAGCGTCCACCAATCTCGAACAGAAACCGGTTATCATCATCGGACTTCTCCAGTTGCAGTGCGGTGGTAACGTAATCCCGCTGCGTATTCCCTGCCAGGAAGGTTCCGCCAATTTCCATCCGCTTGGTCCAGATTTCAGCGTATTCCCAGCAGGTGTCATAATAGTTTTCCACCCGATCCCAGGGAGACGTATTCTCATCTTCGACATCACCGAACTCCGGTGAAACGCCGATCGGCTGCGGAACCGGTGTCTGATTGATCATGGCCGGTAGCGGGGGAAGTTCCACGTTCTCGTTACTGACCAGCAGTTCTTCACCCGGAGGAGGAGCATCGGGGTCGGTCGCCAGCTCGGCGTATTCGAGCCGATCCACGTCTTCCAGCGAAATCTTACGGACACTCCCATCAGGCAGCTGAAACAGGATCTTACCCGACTCAAAACCGACGCTTTCTCCCGCCAGGAACTCCCCACTCTTAAGATAGAGCGTTTCTGCCGGTACCGGCTCTGCAGCAGACAGCACATTACCCAGGCTACAGACCATCAGCCAGAGCATCATTATTCGCAGGCTGTACCAGCGATATTTTCTTCCTGTAATGAGGTGGAAACAACCCATTAGACCATCCATGGCTGGATTACTCAGTGATAATTAGTTGGAGTTTGGTGTAGATTCGCGCGAAAGGAGTTAAGAAGGGAGCGGGATTTTAGTTAGGACGGCAAATCAGTGCAATATGTATCTCTGAGTACGTTCATTTGATCACCAGAGCGAATCCCCGATGTATCACAGGTTGTTTTTTTGCATCTAACTCCTTTTAAAACAGACATTTATATAAACAATACCTGATTACATTGTCTGAATTTTTTCAAGCCGCCCCCTGTCCTGACGATCGAGCCCGTCTGATCGATTTTAGCGATTCTCGATCCCACAAAACGGATCTGAAAATTACCTGATCGCTATAAACGGATCTTTTCCCTGTCTGGAACTCTTTCCTTATTTCCTGCTGCCCGCTCTTTTGGCTTCGACTCGCTGAAAAAGCAGATCAGATCAGGACTACTTCGGACCTCCCCTCATTTCGCATGCTAGAGTTTTTTTGATTCCCGCTCGTTTCGGGCCTGCAAGAGCGAGCAGCGGATCAAGTTAAAAGCAAACATCAATTCATATCAAAGAGTATAAAACGGCACTTCAAGCCAACGGCGATCACAGAATCGCCTCTCGTGAGGGGGAGAAGATTTAATCATGGGATTCTTGAAACGATTTTTGAAGACGACCTATCGAGACAATACTGCGGGGAAATCGCGCAGCAGTTTCGAAAGTCTTTCAGAAGACCAGCTGGAAACGCATTTAAATATCGCCAAGTACGGTGATTTCATGCTGACCGATGCGATCCGTCCTTCCTACGACCTGGAAGTAGTGCCGCAGGCCGGTTACCGACATGACGTTTACACCGACAAGGAATCCGGAATCAAAATTCCGGTTCTGATGGCTTCCGCTTCCCGTGAAGTTCTGTTCGACCTGTTTATCGATCTGCTCGATCCGCTGGGTCATGAAGTCGATGTCGTACTGGAAACCAGTCACGATGGTGCCCACAACCAGCATCAGGACCTCTACCGGGAACACATGGATCTGCCCGTCCTGAAAAGTACACTCTACGATTACGAAGATCTGCTGCTCAACGATGGCTGTGCCGGCATTGCTGTGCTCAATCCATTGATCCCTCTGGAAGTGCAATTCGACGAGCATAAGCTGCTCATCATGTACGGTCAGGGAATTGATCAGTTTGAGAGCATTCTGGATGAATACGGGATTCCCCACGATCCGGAACTTAAATTTATCACCGAAGCAGAACACGTCCACTCTTCCAGCGATGAAGCGATTGAAGAACTTGATCAGTTGAAGTACCGTCTCGGCATTGATTTTGAATAAGCGATCTTATTCATAGCTGCGGATCCGAAATGGTTCTGCCTGTCCTTCAATCAGATGCAGTTCCTGATTCGCAGCGATTCCGGTAAAGCGTTGTTTGAGTCCGGATGGCCAGCTGACCTCCAGCTCTGAGACCTGCTGGTCAGGCCCCAGACCAAATACCAGCGATCGCTGATTACTCGCCTGGTATCCGTCTCCCGCGGTCAACTGACGCATCAGCGTCTGCCCGCTTGCTTTCAGGCGGACTGTTGTGCCGATGGCATCCCGATTCGATTCGGTCCCCGTTAATCGCACTACCAGTCGATTCCCCGTGTCCTTTGTCTGGTTCTCCAGTAATACGAGCGGTTGATCGAGACTGGACACCGCGACTTCCTCGCGACCATCCCGGTTCCAGTCCAGCCGCGCCATGCCCCGTCCCAGTCGTGGTTTTTGAAAGAACGCGCCCAGTTCGTCTGCCTTCAGTTCTTCAAATCTCCCCTGCCCCTGATTTTTCAGAAACTGGGGCCGCATCTGCCAGGGTGTCTCCATTTTGCGCAGATCTTCGACATGCCCGTTAACGACGACCAGATCCTGCAAGCCATCGAGATCGGCATCCAGGAACTGTGTGCCGAACCCGAGCAGGTACAAACTCGATTCCGCCAGATTCGCGGACTGGGTTGCATCTACGAATTCATCCGGGCCGATCTGCCGATAGAGCGTATTCGTCTCCCGATAATAGTTTGTGATGAACAGATCCAGCAGTCCATCCGCGTCCGCATCCCCGGCGGCAATGCCCATGCAGGCTTCAGTACGTCCCTGGGCATTCAGAGCCAGGCCCGACAAAAGTGCCTGCTCAGTAAAGTGAAGTTTTTCAGTGCCTTGATTCACGAAGAAGAAATTCGCTACTGCATCATTGGCAATGAACAGACTGGGATAGCCGTTACCGGTAAAGTCGGCAGCAATAATTCCCAGACCTTTCCCGGCAGGTACTTCAATCCCTGAGTTGGCGGTGACATTTTTCAGGCTATCATCTTTTGAATTCAGATAGAGCTGATCCTGGGCAGCAGGAAAATTCAAGGGCATGCAGGAGCGACTGCTCCCATCTGCATTCTGACAGACTCTATCAAAGACATCGGCGCCCGAGAGATAATTGACCGCATAGATTTCAGGAGCTGCATCGCCATTCAGATCCGCCATTAGACAACTCGTGGTCCAGGCATCCGCAGAACCACGTGCCTCTTCAACCTCGGAGAACGTGCCGTCACCGTTATTCAGGTAGAGTCGGTTCTGACCAATGTTACCGATGTAAACATCATCAAAACCATCCTGGTTCAGATCGCCGATTGTCACTCCCTGGCTGAACCCGTTTTCCTGGATACCCGTTTGTTTTGTCACATCGCGGAAAGTGCCATCGCCCTGATTCAGGTAGATCTGATCGAGGAATTCGGTGGCCCGCTCATCAACGGGCCACCGCGTACCCTGCGTCAGGTACAGATCGGGCCAGCCGTCCCCATTCAAATCGAACACTCCCACTCCACCACCGGTGAACTCGTACATCTTATGCTGCGTCTCGGGCCAGGGATGTCCGTTAAAATATTGAAAGTCAATCCCCGCGTCCGTGGTGACATCGGCAAACGCGATCTGTGAATCAGTTTTAGCAGCTTTCTTCCCGGAATTTTGAGCTGCCATGTCCGGAGTTGTTTTTGATGATTCCGGCAGGGACAGATCACGAATGGGATTCAGTCTGGGGTCCGTTCTCACCAGAGGCAGTTCTTTGAGTTCTCCCTGGAGTTCATCTCTGGTCTGTTTCGCCCAGCTGAGATAGGGATCAAGCAGTAATGCGGCCCGGCTCCAGCCATAGGCTTCCCAGACCAGCCCCAGTTCCCGGGCCAGTTGTACTGTTTTCTCAGCGGCGGGTAATTCTTTGTCACCGTAAACGACTTTAACCAGCCCTTCGTAGGTCTGTAATGTTTGGGAATATTCAAGCAGCTGTTCTGCCGCTTTAGGGTCTCCAGTCTGCTTCAACAGCTGTCCCAGCTGATAACAGGCGGTGGGATTCGTTGCATCCCGTTTGAGTGTCTGCACAAAGCAGCGAATCGCTGCCTGCTGATCTCCCTGCTGCTGGTACCACTGCCCCTCGACATTCCAGATTTCCGGGTGTTCACGGACTGGTGCTGGTAATTCAGACTGCCACTTTTGAAAGGCATTGGGAGCCTGTAACTTTAGCAGAGTCTGACCGAGCAGCACCTGTGCCTGGCTTAACGCGGGCTGGGTTTGAATCAGTTTCAGCAGACGCTGTTGAGCAGCCACGTATTCCTGTTCATCCACATCGAGTCGGGCCAGCATGAGTTGCACCAGCGGATCGTGTGGTGCGGCCTGTTCGTAGTCAGCAAAGAGCTGCGGGTTCTCTAATGAACGGTCACTCATCGACAGCAGATACAGTACGACGGGGTTCAGTTCTTTCTGCTGGAGCAGTTTGATGCGAATCGGCACTGCTTTCCAGGTCTGCGTGGACAAGCCGTAAATGAACGAGAGCCGTTCGAGAATCAGCGCGTCCTCGGGAAAAAACTGGTAGGCCCGCTCAAACTGATCGAGGGCGAGTGACAGCTGCTTCAACTGAAACAGATAGTACTCTCCAGAACGGGTGCGCGCCTGGTAACAATCGCGGCTTTGATTATCGGGGACCCGGTCGTAATACTGAATGGCAGCCGAGAAATCTCCCTCAGTAATGGCGATCTCCGCCAGCAGCAGCGCTGCGTCGTCAGCATGTGAGGGAGACTCCAGCACCGGGAGCAGTTCTCGCTTCGCATCGTCATACTGCTGCTCACGAAAGGCATGCGCGCCTCGTTTCAATTGTGCGGACGGATCAGGTTCGAACACTCCGGAGAACCAGAGTGCCATCCCGATCGTGATCAAAACCAGGAGAATTACAGTAAGTCGCAACAACTCGATGTGCCTTTTCAGTGCCACCAACCGTCAGGGTTGTGGGCTGCAAGTGTCAGTAAGAGGGTCAGCCCCCCATTGTAAAGGGGAGTCTGACCTGACACCATGGGCACGTTGTTTAAACCGTGACATTCTCCTTTTCCTGCGCGTCGACATCAGAAGCGGTCGCAGGCTGGGTTTTGAACTGCTTAGCGACACTGGGCTTAAACAGATTGATGACCGTATGCTTGGCATCCATCGTCAGACTGAACAGCGTCGGCACAAGGACCAGCGTAAACAGGGTCGAAACAATCAGGCCGCCCAATACCACGCTTCCCAGACCGCGATAGAGTTCACTCCCGGCACCGGGAAACAGCACCAGGGGCAGCAGCCCGAGTACAGTAGTGGTCGTCGTCATGAAAATCGGTCGGATACGTGTGCGGATACTTTCCAGAATCGCTTCGCGAGGCGTCATCCCATCTTCATTGATATGGTTCAATGACTGGTGAATGATCAGAATCGGGTTATTCACCACGGTACCAATCAGGATCACGAAGCCGAGCATTGTCAGTACGTCCAGAGTCTGCAGCATGAACAGGTTCAAGATACTGAGCCCCAGAATTCCGCCGACAGCCCCCAGGGGCACACTGAAAATAATCACAAACGGATACAGCCACGATTCGAATAACGCTGCCATCAACAGATAAGTAATCATCAAGGCCAGCAATACGTTGAACTGCAGTGCCGCCCAGGTATCGCGGAGCTTATCTGCGGTCCCCGAGAGCATAATCCGGTAACCGCCATCCAGTTGACCACTGTCCCGCATAGGCTGGACAATTTCATCCTGGATTCTCTGCATCGCATCTTCCAGCGCCATTGCTTCAGGCGGAGAGACTTCGATGGTAATTGCCCGTTGTCGTTCGCGGTGATTCACCTGTTCCGGACCGCTGGTGATTTCCACATTCGCTAATGCTTCCAGAGGCACCAATGCCCCCATTGGTGTCGCGACCGAAAGGGCTTTGACGTCCTGCGTATTCTGAATGTGTCGAGACTCCCCGACGATCGAAAGGTCAATTTTATCGCCTCCCAGGTAATAGTCACCGGCAAAAGCGCCATCGACCAGCGCGTTCGCTGTATATCCCAGATCGGCACTGCTTACTCCCATTTCTGCAGCCTGCACCAGTTTGGGCTGAATGTGCACTTCAGGACTGGACAGGTCCAGACTGGGAACGGGACGCACCTGGGCATCGGGAATCATTCCCTTAACTTTCCCCAGAATCTGCCCCCCCATGCCGACCAATTTCTGCAGATCGGGCCCGATGATTTCAACTTCGACAGTACGTCCACCGGTTAAGCCCTGTTCGAACAGACTCGATTGCTTGGCAACCGCGAAAGTTCCTTCCAGCTTGGCCCCCGCCTGCTGGACCAGAGGAATCAGTTCGCCCACGCGTTGGGAATCATGGGCGCGAATCCCCATAAAAACCATACGTCCGCGAGCCACGAAAAAGAAATCGCCGATCACCGGATAGTCGAGTTTTTTGACTTCGTCACTCTCCGGGTCAACAATATCCCAGTAAGGCCGCAGGTCCGATTCGACCGATTCCCCCAGTTCCATCAACTGGTTCATGTTGTAGCCGGGAGGGGGAAGCAGAATACAAAAAATCAGATTACGGTTTCCTGTCGGTAGGTATTCCACTTTAGGCCAGAGCTGCCAGCTGATACCGAAGGCCGCTCCCACCAGAACGCCGGTCACTACCAGGCGTCTCAACAATCCTTTCTGAATCCAGCTGTTCATTCCCACAACGGACTTCACAAACAGAGCCCCTGCAGATTCAATCGGAGTGATGATCATTTTCTGCAAGCGGCCTTTTCTCTGAGGTTCCTCAGGTTCGGGATTGTCGACGACCCGCATATCCTCAATGTCCTGTCCCTCCCGTTTGTGTAACAGACGGGCCGAGGCGGTGGAAATCAATGTCATCGAGACCAGCAGCGAGAGTCCTACTGCGGCACTGATCGCCAGGGCAATATCCTGAAACAGCTGCCCTGCTTCTTCCTGAATGAAGACCACCGGCAGGAAGACGGCAATCGTAGTCAGCGTGGAAGCCAGCACCGCACCCCAGACTTCCTGGGTTCCTTTGATGGCCGCCCGGAACGGAGACTCACCCAAAGAGTATCTGCGGAAAATGTTTTCCAGAACCACCACTGCGTTATCCACGAGCATCCCGACGGCAAACGCCAGACCAGCCAGACTGATCACGTTCAACGAACGTCCCATCAGTCCCAGAATCAGGAAGGTGCCGATAATACTGGTGGGAATTGCCAGACCCACCACCAGGGCCCCACGGGCAAACCAGAAGCCGGCTCCAATAATGAGTGCCAGACAGACTGCGAAAAACCAGGGGGAGATATAGGCAGCTGCGACGGCTGACAGAATAATAAATGGCACCACAATCAGGGTGCGAATTCCCAGATGCAGAAACGACATCAGAACGATCATCGTCAAAGCACCGCCGATAAAGATGTTGTTCTTTACCAGGTCGACTGAGGAATAGATGTAGTCGGTTTCATCATAAACCTGCACCAGCTGTAAGCCACGGGCTTTGAGAATTGTTTCGTCAATTTCTTGAGCGGCTTCGCGGAGACCATGCATGATGTCCAACACGTTGGCACCGGTTTCACGGATACAGTTCACCGCGATACTCGATTCGCCGAATCGACGTACCAGACCATCCGGTTTTTTGTAACCCAGGCGGACTTCTGCAACGTCCCGTACATAGACTGGCGCGCCATCGCGGACCGCCAGCAGCTGATTTTCCACCTCTTCAATATTGCGGAACTGCCCCAGAGTACGCACTACCCAGCGACGTTTACCTTCCCAGAAATCACCGGCAGAAGTGTCTTCATTCTGGCCGCGCAACACGCGACGCACATCGGCGATTGTCAACTGGCGGGCGGCGAGTTGTTCGGAGTCGACAACCACCTGCAGTTCATCTTCCAGTCCCCCCAGCACGTTTGACTGAGAAACGCCGGCCACACGTTCGAAACGGGCTTCAATTTCATCTTCCGCAAAACGCCGCAGCTTGGTGACTTCAATATCTTCCTTGGGCAGAATTTCTCCGCGGACATCAGGATATTCATCGGCCAGCATTCGCAGGCGCAACATCGCCAACCCGGGATTGGGTGTGTTTCGAATCACTTCCAAGCGATCCTTGAGTTCCGGATGCTTATCTCCAAACGCAACAATTTTCTCTTCAGAGGGAAGACGGCTGCTGAGAATGAACCAGGCAATCGGACGGTCCGCAGCGTTCGCGGTACTGATGATGGGCTGATCGGCGTCTTCCGGGTATTCGGGAACCTGCTGCAGTCGCGAGTTAACCTTAAGCAGGGCTTCATCCATGTTGGTACCAACCAGGAATTCCAGCGTGATGGTTCCCTTGGAGTCGGCACTTTCCGAACTCAGTTTGGTGATGCCTTCCACACTCTTGAGCTGTTCTTCCTGTTCCAGCACAATTTCGCGTTCAACTTCCTGGGGACTGGCACCGGGCCAGCGTGTTTCGACGGTAATGGTGGGTCGCTGAACTTCGGGGGTCAGTTGCATCGGCATACGAGTCAGAGCGACCAGACCGAAGAGGACCGTCAGCAGCACACCAACGGTCACTTTAACCGGATTATGGACAATGGCTGTAATCAGATTCATGATGGTTCCTCATTAACCCTTAATGTCGATAGCTTTGGACTTGGGTTCTGCATCGGGTGACAGAACTTCAGAAATCACCACGTCCTGTCCGGGTCGCAGACGCTCGTTACCACGGATCACAACCTGCTGACCTGGCTTCAGATCTCCCTTAACCTGAATCAGGCGGCCTTGTGCCACCCCAACCTGTACCGGCACTGGCCGGGCTTTACCCTGCTTCTTGTTATCTGCAGCAGGATCGACGACATAGACCATTGGTGTCGGGCCGCCTAGAACCAGGGCGTCCTTGGAAACCAGCAGCGCTGACTGCTGAGGTCCCGTAGGCAGAACCGCACGGGCCAGCATCCCTGATTTCAACAGGGGACCACCATCCTTGGTAATTGTATTTTTCAGACGGACTTTAACGGGAAACGTACGGGCGCGGACATCAGCCTGCGGTACGATTAAGGCAACTTTTCCCGTAAAGACCTGGTTAGGAATCGCGGGGACTTCCACCCGGACTTCCATTCCCAGCCGCACGTGGGGGACGTGATTTTCCAGCACCTGCACACTGATATCGACCTGATCCAGGGCGATGACTTCAGCCACAAGTTCACCAGAGTTCACCCACTGACCGACTTCAGTATGTTCAGCGACCACGTATCCATCGAAGGGAGTAATGATCGTGTGTTTGACCACTTTACTTTCGAGTTCGTCGACGAGCGCCTGCTGCATGGCTACGCGAGCCCGAGCCTGATTAATTTTCTCTTTGCGAGGCCCCTCGACAGCCAGTTGATAGGCGGACTGTGCTTCTTCGAACATTTCGTCAGCACGAATCGATTCGGAAACAACCTGCTGAATGTCATCATCGTTGACTGCTTTACGGGCATACAAAGATTCCAGGCGTTTACGGCGTTTCGTCTGGTATTCACTCTCTGCCCGGGCCGCCTGCATCAGTGCGCGGGCCCGTTTGATTTCATCCGGACGCGAACCGTTCTCCATCTCTTCCAGTTCGTGCTTTCGCAGTTGCAGCTCTGCTTTTTCCGCAGCCACTTCCAACTTGATGGTATTCGTCAACAACTGGGCCAGCGGTTGTTTCGCTTTGACAAAATCCCCTTCATTGACGGGGAACTCAGCCACACGCCCGCCGACGGCACTGCCGATCACACTGCGTTTAATGGGGAGTACCGTTCCGACAAACGTCTGTCCCGAAGCAACATCCTTCTGGACGACTTCTGCCACCGCAACAGGGGCCGGCCCCCGCTGGGCACACACAGTCTGTGCATTGATGATCAACACAGCGAGTGCTGCGACTATAACGGTTGCAAATCTCATAAACTTCCTCAACGTCATATCAAGTAGTCGTAAGTAATCAGCTTCATCCTGAATCTTGTTTCAGACCGCCTCAAACTCCGGGAGCTTGACTCCCAGATTTTCCTGTACCTGCATCAACAGGGATTTCAGTGTCTCCACCTGTTCGGCGGTCATGCCTTTTGTTGCTTTCTTTCTGAGCCGCTTCAGACAGGAAACCATCTTGGACCAGATCGGTTTCGCTTCCGGCAGGACTTGCAGAACTTTTCGCCGCCGGTCTTCCGGATCACTTTCGCGTTTGATCCACTGATCGCGTTCCATCCGATCCAGAATCCGCACGAGAGTCGGAGGTTCGATCATCATTCGCTCAGCGAGTTCCACCTGGGACAGGGGACCTGCATAAACCAGCCAGCCAATCACCTGAAACTGTCGGAAGGTGATCCCGTAAGGAATCAATTCCTGATTCAACGCATCCTGATAGGAATGCGAAGTCATCGTAATCCAGTAACCGATGCTCTCTTCAAAATCGTATTGCAACATCAGCACCTCCTTCGGAGTGAACGCCCCTGATTGATTAGCCAGGCTAATTATTAGCCCTGTTATAATATTCAGGCATACCCTGTCGCAATAGCGAATCGCCGGGATACAAGGGCTTTAGACCGATTGCTGCTGAAATCAAGCGGAAAATGCGAGGCAGAGCGGGTAGCTCAAAGTGGACATTAAGGGCATCTATCAATGCCCTTAACAGTTTCAGGCGGGAGACACTGCTGAAAAGAATTAAAACGCGTTCGCGGGGCGGGTGTTTCTGTCGGGCTGCTGGCCTGCGGGAGTGAGGTTCAAGACACAGCGAAAACCGATGTCCGGGCCAGGTGTCCGCATGTTTTCCCCAGCCCGTTTCCAGGCTTTCCAGGAATCTTTCGCGCCACGGGCCACTCGTTCCCCCGATACAACCGGCAGCTTGGGACCGGTCCAGTCACGGACGACGCCGGCATCAGAGCGGGCCAGCGCCGCTTTGTAGGCATCTGGAGAATACCAGTCATCGCACCATTCCCGGGCGTTGCCCGCCATGTCGTAAACTCCGTAGGGACTCTTGTCTCCCGGAAAACTTTTCACCGGATCAATTTGACCAGGCTGGCGATTCTTGTGCCAGAGCGGGCGCCCGTCGCCCCAGGGATACTGAAATCCCAGTTCGCCCCGCGCGGCTTTCTCCCACTGCGTTTCCAGGGGCAACTGCTTGCCCATGGTTCGCGCGTAATTGATGGCGTCGGTATACGCGATGCCCATCGCCGGGATGTTCCCTTCCGCCTGATCATTGCCCGCCGGTTCGGGAATTTTGCCTTTCGCGGCGATCATTTCCGAACGCCAGCGGCGATATTGTTCGAGTGTGACTTCATGCAGATCGATATAAAATGCGTTCTGAAAAATCGAAAACTGCGGCTGTGCATTCGGGTCGCCGGATTCGACTCCCTGAATCGAAACGCCGGCAGGGACCAGCGCCATCTCGGAGTAATCGCGGTCACAGCGAATCCGCCGGGGAAAGCCTTCTGCAGAATAGCCATATTCTGGCAACGCAGTGAATCCCTTGGGAAGTTTAAATGTAGAACTGGGCTGGGTTGTCTCTCCCGTTGCCTCCGGCTGAATGACGGTAAAAGTGGAGGCATTCAATCCCGGTTCGGGAGGGGGTACCACTGCGAACTCTTCTCCGCGGGCGCGACTGGGATCGGGCTTCTGAATCTGGTAATTGTGCAGATAATCGACTAACTCAAAATGATCTTCCGGGTCTCCCTCCAGTTCCGCCGGTTGTCTTGAGCGGGACGGTTGCGGTTCCACTTTACGAGGCTTTAACTGCGGTGCCCGCATATTGGAACGATTCGAGGAAGGTGACCTGGCTTTGTCCTCTTCTGTAAAGCTCCCCACCTTGCCTCCACCGTCGCCACAACTGGTCAGCAGCAGTGCGAGCAGACAACATGACACAGAAAAGCGAAATCCAGTGGTCTTCGATAACAGAGGCATGATCAGTACCAGGGAAGCAGAGTGAGTCAAATGAAAAGAGACAGACTATCCTGATTCTAACAACCACGAGACAGATTAACAGCCCTTTTCAGGCCGTTCAGCCGTTTTCCCTGACTGCGTCGATCAGCAGCGATTTGAAATCACTCATCGTTTTGCATTCTGTCGCAATCCGGGGATGCGCAAAAACGCGAACCCGTTTGACGAAATCATCAAACTGCTTGCGTGCCAGTGTATCTACCACAGGAGAGACGACGTGCAGCGGCTGATATTGTGCTTCACGCGGCGAATAGATCTCCACGTTGAATTCCACTTCCCGATGCGTGGGGGGTGCGTCGATCAGAACGTCGGTCGCATCGACCTGCTGATTTAACCGCTGTGTGAGCCGCGCTGCCAGTTGTTCGCTCCAGTGGACCAGTGAAGAGACCGGCCGATGCGCAATCAGTTCGAAAACTTCAGACGACTCGTAGAAACTGAATTCTGCCACCCGTTTATAGAGCACACGCTTGTTACTGAAAATGCCTTCCACGAGTCGTTCGCAGTCAGTCCCCTGTGCTTCCTTGCGGAGTACAGAAATGGAATCCGACTCGGTGAGCTGGAAATATTCAGCGAGATCCAGCCTGGGATAGAGATGATAAAATGCGCGGGCAAACATCGTACTCGCCGCACGAACCGCGTGATGCCAGTAGACTTCGCTGAACATCACATAACGGGCAAACACCATCAACTCGGCTGCCGTTTTGCCCTTGGAACCAATCGCCAGTCCATCACCGCACTCGTTAACCATCAACGACTGGATCAGTCGCTTTTTATCGTAGTTACGACCATAAGGCACGCCGGCATGGAGACTGTCGCGATCGAGGTAGTCCATCTTGTCGATATCAATCGGGCCGGAGAGAATCGAACGCACCAGTCGCATGCGGGGTGTATCCGAACTCGGCACCAGAATATCCAGCACTTCGGAAGGTTCAATGCCCCACTCTTCCCGCAGGATCTTTGGCAGTTCGTGTCCTTCCGAGAGAAACTCCCGGGCAAACTGCTCGTGCCGGGGAATACCTTCGAGAGACATATCTTCAATCAGATGACAGAACGGCCAGTGTCCCAGATCGTGCAGCAGGGCCGCCGCAATCAGCACTTCCGCCGTATGCACGTCCACGGTCGCCGCGAAACGCTCGTCCCGTCCCAGTTGCCAGAGATACTGCAGCGCATTCTGATAAACGCCCAGCGCGTGTTCGAAACGCGTGTGCGTGGCTCCGGGATAAACGAGCGCCGTGAAACCCAGTTGGGTGATGTGCGACAGGCGACGGAACTCGGGCGTATCGACCAGGGCCCGCACGCGACCGGTAAAAGGCACATCCTGCTGGTAGGGAATCCGCACCAGGCCACTGCCTGACTGCAGGTTGGAGAGTTCAGGAATCTCGACATACGGGTGGTTCATGAAACGTCAATTCCGTTTTACGATTTCGTGAGCCGTTCAGGCGAGCAGCGAAGAACGATCGTTCGGCGCAAACAACTCCTCGACGACAGACGCGATCATTTCGTTATCTTCCTGCGCCCCTTCGGAGCACATGGCCTTCCACAGTACCTGGCCGGCCTGCACTGCTTTCTGAACCTTGGCGGGCAACGCGTCCACTTCCAAAGGAGGACGCAGATCATGATTCAGGATCGCCGTGGAGAGAGCATGCGGAATCTGTTCGATTTCATCGACCGATTCAAATTCGACCATACCCACCAGCAGCGGATTGTAGCGTCCCTGAATCAGCGAGCGGACATCATCTTTATAGGCGATCAGCGGCTTGCCCAGCATCCAGGCCATGGCTGCTTCGGAAACAGCGCCTTCATCGGGAACGCGTCCGTTGAGGTTCCAGACCATCGCCTCACATTCCACAACCAGCTGGTAGACATCCAGCGAGAAAATGGCTTCATGCAGAAATTGAGCAGCCGTGGGTGCATCCCAGTTGCGTTCGACCAGCACATCCAGGATCAGTCGAAATTCCATCCCATCGCGGTGAGGCAGGTAGACGGTATAGCCGGTTTTGGTTAAGAGATCTGCAATCTCTGTCATCTCGTCCCGTTCGGTCCGATTAAACAGAGGACCTGCGCAGTACACGCGCATCTGTTCGTTAGAATGTTTCATGGTCAAACCTGTAATGCTTCCCTGCTGAAAGAAAACCATTTAGAATAGTGAGATAGAGGGGATTCGGAGTTCATTGTAACAACGTCCTGTTTTTTTTCACCCAAACCGGATTCTTTTCCGCCAGCATCTCCCAAATTTGTCAGAGCAGCGTTCAACAGCGCTGCGTGAATCGTCGCAAGCCAGTTAGAACATACCCAGACAGTCTGCTCCAAATTCATGAATCACAGCGCCCCTACTCCTCCCGCAATCGACAGCCGCCGATTTACTTACGCGCTGCTCTGCGTGCTGCTGGGCCCCGGTGCGGTGACACTCGCCCTGCAGACGATCTTCAGCAGTCAGGACCTGGCTGGAATGTATGTCAGTGTTCCGCTCTGGGAAGCACTACTTTCAAGCTGGGGCGCGACGCTTGATCCGACCACACAAACAGTCGCCATTCCCTTTTTCCCGCTAATGGGACATCTGCTCCTCACCGCAGCACTGACCTGGCTGGCGGGGGGCTTCCTGATTTCCCGCCGGCAGAAGACTGCGTACGCTGCTGCGCTGACGGACTGGGGCTGCCTGGGTTATCGCTGGTGGTTTCTGCCCGGCATCTGGGAGTTGCTCAGAATCCTGTTGTTTATTATCGGCTGGAGCAGTGGGGAAGGTCTGCTGCTGGCGACCTCGCAGTTCTGGTTTGCGATCACAATCGCGGGCTGGCTGGCCACACTGGTGACGCTGCTGTTTCCTGCTTCTTTGAGTGATGCCCCGACCGAAGAAATTTCCACAGAACCAAAGTCATCGCTGCCCTTCCCCGTCTGGCTGCTGATGGGTGTTTTCGTATTGATCTTTACCTGGATGAACTGGCGGCTTTACCAGGGCCTGCTGATTCCCCACGGCGATTCAGCCATGTATGAAGAACATCTCTGGAATGTCCTGCATGGGAAAGGGTTTCGCAGTTATCTGGATCAGGGGCTGTTCTGGGGAGAACATATTCAATTCATTCACCTGCTGCTCTCGCCGCTGTACCTGATCTGGCCATCCCACCTGCTGCTGGAACTAAGTGAAACCGTGGCCCTGGCCTGCGGTGCGATTCCGCTGTACCGTATGGCGACGCGACACAGCGGTTCTAAAACGGCGGGCACTGCAATCGTCGCAGCCTATCTCTGCTACTTCCCCCTGCAGTTTCTGGACATCGCCATCGATCTCAAAACATTCCGACCGATCTCCTTCGGCGTTCCCCTGCTGCTGTTCGCCCTGGAGGCGATCGAACGTAAACGCTGGAAATCTGCGATCGTCCTGCTGCTGCTCTGCCTGGCTGCCAAGGAAGACTACGCGATTATCCTGGGGCCTTTGGGGCTCTGGATTGCCTGGCGCGCGTTTCAGGAAAAGAAACCGGAATCGAAAGCACAGAAATCCGTGCTGTTGAAAAGCATCGCCCCGGGCATCGGTCTGTCTGTGTTTGCGGTCGTTTATCTGGCACTGGTTGTGAAAGTTCTGATCCCCTGGTTCCGCGGCGGCACACAGGTGCATTACGTCGGTTACTTTCAGAAATTCGGGAATTCCCTGGGCGAAGTCGTCAGCAACATTCTGTTCAATCCGGGACTGCTGCTGGGCGAACTGATTCAAGCCGATACGTTCATCTATGCCCTGGCACTGCTCGTCCCTCTCGGCCTGCTGCCCCTGTTCTCACCGGGTCGCCTGCTGGTGGGGCTGCCTCTGTTCGGATTACTCTGTCTGAACGAACTGGCCCACGATCCGCGACATCATTTCCACGCTCCCATCGTTCCCATTCTCTGCTGGGCTGCGGCTTACGGAGTTGGTAATGTCACGACGGTGCTGCGTCGCTGGAAATCGGAACCCGCATCCCTGGCACAGGCTCAGACCTGGGCAACGCATTTCCTCTGGAGTTCCTCCCTGGCGACCGGACTCTTTTTCAGCCTGGGTCCCGCCGGCCTGGTCTTCTGGGACTCCGGTTCCAGCTGGTACTGGGGACGGCTGTACGTACCCGGAGAGCGGGCACGTCAGTTTGAAAAAATCGCAGATCTGATTCCCCCGGAGAGCAGGGTCGCCTCGACCGATTTCGTGCACCCCCGCTATACCCACCATGCCCGCTCTTACGATTACAGTAACTACCGGCGGAAAGTAAACGACTACGAAGCAGGGGTTCCGGAGGACACCGACTATATCGTTATCGATACCCAGCACCCTTACAGCGAGATCAAAACCCCTGATCAGATTCCCGAATATCGCGATCACCCTGACGAATGGGAACTGCTGCCGGACAAAACCGACGGGTATTTCATCGTCCTGAAACGAAAACAGCCCCCGAAACCTGCTGCCAGCGAGTGATCGACGCTGATTTCACTCAAAATTCGGGAAAAAGGGGGGCTTCACCCGGTGAAATGAACGGTAATAATGGCCTGTGAGCCCACCGCGAGACTGTCAGGCGGCTGTTTCCCAGTCTCTCGAAAATTGACCTGTTCCAGGTCATCCGACTTTCCCGAATTCCCATTCCCAATTTCAATAAATCGCTTCAGGAGCGGTGTTTTTTGAATATTTCGCAAGTCTGCCCCTGTTTCGAGTGACTTGCGAACCTGGTCCAGCTATGGTATCTCGCGTGTGGCAGACCGGTTTTCGACTAAGGAAAGCGGTCCTGATTCTCACAAATGCGTTCTCACTATTTTCATTGGTCACTGTTAGCAGAAGTCCCACAGGGCAAGAGACGGAGACATGGCACAACAATACATCATGCAACTGGAAGGCGTTACCAAAGTCTTTGAACAGAAAGAGATTCTGAAAGACATTTGGCTCTCATTCTTCCCTGGCGCAAAAATTGGTGTTCTGGGGGTCAACGGTGCTGGTAAAAGTACCCTGCTGAAAATCATGTCAGGGGAAGACACCAGCTTCCAGGGGGATGTCCGCCCTGCCAAAGGCATCAAGATCGGTTACTTCAAGCAGGAACCGGATCTGAATCCTGAACAGACCGTGGAAGAATGTATCGCTGAAGCGGTGGCTGAATCCCAGTCGATCCTCGACCGCTATAACGAAGTCAACATGAAGTTCGGAGAAGACCCTTCTCCTGAAGAGATGGAAAAGTTGATCGAAGAACAGGCGACACTGCAGGACCAGATCGATGCAGCCAACCTCTGGGAACTGGACCGCACACTGGAAATCGCCATGGACGCCATGCGTGTTCCGCCGGGAGACGCCATCATTGGCAGTCTGTCCGGGGGTGAGCAGCGGCGTGTTGCCCTCTGTAAAATCCTGCTGCAGAACCCTGACCTGCTGCTGCTGGACGAACCGACGAACCACCTCGACGCCGAATCGGTAGCCTGGCTGGAACGTTACCTGCACGACTTCCAGGGAACCGTTGTGGCGATTACCCACGACCGCTACTTCCTCGATAACGTCGCCGGCTGGATTCTGGAACTGGAACGGGGCCGTGGTCTGCCCTTCGAAGGGAACTACTCTTCGTGGCTGGAGCAGAAACAGGCACGTCTGAAAGTCGAAGAAAAACAGGAATCGAAACGGCAGAAGTTCCTCAAACGCGAACTCGAGTGGGTCCGCATGTCACCCAAGGCACAGGCTTCGAAAAACAAGGCCCGTGTGCAACGCTATCAGGAACTGGCTGCGGAAGAATACGAAAAACGCGACGATGCTTCCGATATTCAGATTCCTGTTTCCCGGTCGCTGGGCAGCAAGGTGCTCATCGCGAATAACCTTACCAAAGGCTTCGGCGACAAACTGCTGTTTGAGAATTTCACCTTCGAACTTCCCCCCGGTGGGATTGTCGGCGTGATTGGTCCGAACGGCGCGGGTAAAACGACGCTCTTTAAAATGATCATGGGACTCGAAGAGCCGGACAGCGGGACCCTGGAAATCGGCGAATCGGTTGAACTCTCTTATGTCGACCAGAGCCGCGATGCCCTCGATCCGAAGAAAACCGTTTACGAAGAAATTTCTCAGGGACACGATCACCTGGTCGTCGGTAAATCGAGCGTGCATTCCCGTACGTATGTCGGCCGATTCAACTTTAAAGGACCCGATCAGCAGAAACTGGTTGGCGAACTCTCTGGCGGGGAACGCAACCGAGTGCATATGGCGAAACTGCTCCGCTCGGGTGGTAACCTGCTGCTGCTGGACGAACCGACCAACGACCTCGACGTGGATACCCTGCGTTCGCTGGAAGAAGGGCTCGAGCACTTCAGTGGCTGTGCCCTGGTTGTCAGCCACGACCGCTGGTTCCTCGATCGTCTGGCGACACACATCATTGCCTTTGAAGGTGACAGCAAAGTCCGCTTCTTTGAAGGCAACTACAAAATGTACGAAGCCCGTCGCCACGAAGAGCTGGGAGCCGATGCCGACTCTCCGCACCGGATTCAGTACAAACCACTATCACGTTAAACAACAACTGACAGTTGAGACATCAAAAACAAAAGGGGCAGTCTTAGTAGGACTGCCCCTTTTTTGTTATCCGGGTTGAATCAGCGGCGCTCGCCTCGAACGCGACTCAGAGTTGCTTCCTGAGTTGATTTCGTTTCCTGATCCGAGAATGTATTACGATCTGCCACTGTCTGGCGATGCACTTCGGTACGGGCCACTTCCACGACTTTGCGTGCAGCGATGAGCTGCTCCGGTTTGAAGTAAGGCACGCCGCCGCCCACGATTTTGTGTTTCCTTTTGCTGGCCAGGTCCTGCCAGTCCAGATGGCTGGAGAGGTGCCAGGCGATGGCCTGCATCATTTCCCAGTCGTCGCGGCGGGGATTGAATTTCTTGAGCAGAAGCACCAGTGCTTTGTCTTCCACCTGCGATTCGATGGGCCGCAGCTCATATGTTTTTCTGCTGGAAGGGCACGGCTTCCCATGTTCCAGGCAGACAGAACGCAGACGCAGACGCACGGTCTTTTCCGGCGGAATGGTAAAGAAGCCCTGGAAATCAAAATTCTGATTGTTGCTCATTGGTGCCAGATTGCCACCGACCGCCTGGGAATCTCCCGTCATCGGTTGATTGAGTCCCTGCAGGTCCTGTAATAATCCCTGACCGAGTCCCGGTTGTTGTCCCGGACCAGCCTGCGCCAGAATGTGCACGGAAGAAACCGCGGGAGGTACTTTGACCGTCAGTGGCTCGGAAGTCTTATTCGTAATGAAGACTGAGGAATTATAGGCGCTGATGGGATAGACCCGCGCCGACAGGGTCTGTTTCTTCAACCCCTCAAACAGTTCAACCTGAGGGGCATCCTTACTCAGTGAGAGTTTCGTAATGATATCTCGCCGCGGTGTTCCTTCCACCGAGGGAGCCGTCGCGCCACCGATGGTCAGTAAGGCGCAGGCAATTGCTAACATCTGTATCCGTTTGGTCATTTTAACTCCTGTCTACCAGATTCTGCCCGCCTGAACCCGGAATAGTGTTCAATGCTAGCCTATCGCTAGCAGGCATATGTACAACGAAATGCACACAAGAAACGTGTCCACTTCTTTGAGCGTCAAAATAGAGATGTTGTCTGGAGCGCGATACGAAAACTGACAGGTAAACTGAACGACGAACACTTTACAGAGTCCAAAAACTCTGTGATATTGAGCAAAACTTTCTCAGGCATCGAAAGATAGAAAAGAAATGAAATAAGAGAAAAAGCTGCTCTGCCTCAACGATAACGACTTGGTTTGAAGATTTCAAATTTTTTTTCATAAATCTTACTACCTGGATTCATTGGACCGCCGACTATGAAAGACTCAAACCGGACTGTGCGCTGGGGCATCCTGGGCACGGCCCGTATCGCCGAGAAAATCAGCATTGCAATTCATCAGGCAGAGAATGCCGAACTGACCTGCATCGCCAGTCGCGATGCCACCCGCGCTGCCGACTGGGCAGAAAAGCATCACGTCAAACGCAGCGTTGCCAGCTATGACGCATTGATCCACGATCCCGATATCGATGCCGTCTACATTCCACTCCCTCCGGCACTGCATGGTGAGTGGACCGTTCGCGCCGCCCGCGCAGGCAAACACGTATTATGTGAAAAGCCCCTGGCACTGAATGTGAATCAGGCACGCGAAATGCGACGCGTCTGTCTGGAAAACGAAGTTCAGCTGATGGATGGCGTGATGTGGTATCACCATCCGCGTGCGCATGAGATGCTCGAACTGATTCGCAGCGACGCGCTGGGCGAACACCGCAGGATGACTTCCGCTTTCACCTTCAACTGGGATACCGTTCCCGAAGGAGACCTCCGCCTGCAGCGCGATCTGGGAGGCGGTTCCTTAGGTGACCTGGGCTGGTACTGTATTGGAGTCGCCCTCTGGGCTTTCAATGAACTGCCTACCAAAGTCTTCGGCACCGCACGACCTTATAATGACGTCGATTATAATTTCTCCGGAATCATGTGGTTCAGCAAAGATCGCATTGCCTCCTTTGATTGTGGTTTTGATGTCAACATGCGGAAGTGGTTTGAACTGGCCGGCACAAAAGCCTCACTGATCTGTGATGACTTCACCCGCCCCTGGGAAAACACCAAACCCGCCTTTGAAATCAAAGACTCGCAGGGAAACCGTACCCGACACGAAACGGCGAATCCCCTGCAGGAAACGTGCATGATCAACCATTTCTGCGACATTATTCGCTCGGGACGACTGGAGCAGCAGTGGCCTGATCTGGGGATCAATACCCAGCGGGTACTCAACGCGCTGGACTACTCGGCACGTACGGAAACCGTCGTCAACCTGGCCGACTTCTTTCCCAAATAAACGCTCCCGCACCGCGCATAAAAAAGCACCCTGACCAGATTCGCTGATCAGGGTGCCTGAGGTGGAGACCTCCGCCTCGATGCATGCCTGCTTCCCGTTGAGGAAACATTATCTGTGAGCAGAACTGCTGTTCCGCGATAGTTTAATTGTAGTAGCCGTTCCCTTCGCTGCGGGGCGGACGATCACAGACGATGTCATTCTCGCCGTCACAGAAGTCCGCCTGATCGCGGAAACTGCTGCCGTCCGTGCAGGCCTTGTGGCCATGTGCCCCTGCGACATAGAAACTCTGATTGATGCGGCCAAACGCCGAGCCGACGTCTTCCAGTTCCTGGTTAATACCATGGGCAACTTCGCTTAGCCCCACAATCATCGCCAGGACGGCGATCGTTGAGATCAGTACCAGTTCGGCAGAGACAATAAAGCCCGCCTCCTCGTTCATGAAACGGATTAGCACACTATTCATGTTCACAGACTCCAGAGATTAAGAGATTTTGGTTTTGTTTCGGGTGACCGGATGCCCGCAGGGGTGGTGAATCCCCGCAGGCGGTCGTCTTCGGAAAGAAAGCAGTTTCGGATAGAGTTGTTTTCAGAGCGTCAGGCTTAGTAGATGTCCCACTGACCTGAGCAGAAGTCGGGGCAGTCACGGAAATTGCTGCCGCTGAGTTCACCTTTGTGACCTGAGACTTCACAGAGGTTATAAGTCTGGTTGATGCTGGAGAAAGCGGATCCGACATCTTCCAGTTCCTGGTTCACGTTATTAGCGACTTCAGACAGTCCGACGATCATGGCCAGTACGGCGATCGAAGAAATCAGAACCAGTTCTGCAGAAACAATGAAACCGGCTTCGTCGTTGATCAGTTGGTTGAGGATGTTTTTCATAGTTGTGGTCTCCAAAGTTGTTTGATTTAAAGTTGTTTGCATCGAGTCAACGTTTCAAAGTTGATACTGGGATGTAAAGCAAGCTGAATACCAAACGTGCCGGAGCGTAAAAAAGTTTTTACAAACTGTTCACAGCAGTGATCACAACCTGTTGATTTACAAGGAGTTAAAAATAGTCAGCCCGTTGAAAGAATTCTTGCGGCACGCGGCACACGGTCTGAGCGGGCTGTGGTGAAAAATCAACACGATCTGAGGGGCGAGGTGCAGAGAGGCCTTAACCCATTGTTATCAGTTCAGTTAGTGCGATGTTGTTTCAAAGCAACACGTGGCGAATCGGCAACGGGGACGAAAAACAGTCCACCCGGATTGTGAGAGCGTCCGTAAAATCCTGTCAATCCGTAGAGTCAGCCGTAAACAGCAGGCTCAGAGAGGATACGAAGAGAAAAAATGAAAAAAGTCTCTGATATCCATGATTTACTTCTTGTCGTACCCTTGACCTCAGAGGATAAGATTACATAATCTTCACACACAGCAAGCACGTGTTGCTTCTGAAAGTGATCTTCACTCTCAGTCCAATACATGCCAGCTCGCGGGTGTAGCTCAGTGGTAGAGCACCACGTTGCCAACGTGGCTGTCGAGGGTTCAAATCCCTTCACCCGCTCTTTTTTTCGCATGCAAAATCTCAGGGATTGAATCAGAGCCCCCATCTTCTTGAATGTGGGGCTTTTCATACTTTAAGTAGTATCGCTATCAGAATCAGCTCCGCAGTGTGCAACTGCCACCCTCAGATTGAGTGCAGTGATTTGGTAAAGCCCCTATTGCTGTTTTCCACACAACGTAAAAGAAAAGGATTGGACCGTGTCTGACGATCTCGCAACGACAGAAGAAACCGTCTCCACCGAAGGCGAGTATAAAATGTCTGCGACCGCCGATATTAAAGAGGTGGGTCCCTGTAAAAAACATGTGACTGTATCAGTCCCCCGTTCTGACATTGAGCACTTCTACTCTGAGTCTGTCTCTGAACTGGGTGATCAGGCAACAGTTCCCGGTTTCCGCGTTGGCCATGTTCCCAAGAAGCTGATCGAAAAACGTTTCCGCCAGGAACTCAACGATCAGGTCAAACAGCGGGTCCTGATGGAAAGCCTGGAACTGATCGCAGAAGACAACGATCTGGATCCGATCAACGAGCCAACCATTGATGTCGAAAGCCTGGAAATTCCAGAAGACGGCGAATTCACCTTCGAATTTGAAGTTGAAGTTCGTCCTGATTTCAAACTGCCCGAATACAAAGGGCTGTCGCTGGAACGTCCTGTCCGCGAAATCGGCGATAAAGACATCGAAGAATACCTGAACCGCTTCCTCGGCCAGTACGGCGAAATGGAAGAACGGAAAGGTGCTGCTGAAAAAGAAGATTACCTCGAACTGTCAATCAAGTTCGAACACGATGGCAAGCCACTCAGCGAAATCGCCGAACTGGTTGTTCCGCTCCGTCCGATCCTGCGTCTGCGTGATGCCGAAATCAAAGACTTCGGCGAAGTCATGGCTGACGTCAAAGCCGGCGACACTCGTGAAACCGAACTCGAAGTTTCTGCAGAAGCCGACCAGATCGAAATGCGTGGCGAAAAAGTCAAAGCGACTTTTACCGTGAAGAGCGTCAAGTTCATCCAGCCTCCGGAAATCAACGAAGAGCTGCTGGAACGAATCGGTGCCGAATCGGAAGAAGAACTCCGCGAAGAAATCAAAAACATCCTGGAACGTCAGGTGACTTACGAGCAGCGTCAGTCTACCCGTACCCAGGTTCTGGAAAAGATCACCGAGTCTGCCGACTGGGATCTGCCGGAAACACTGGTTTCCAAGCAGGTGGAAAACGCACTGCGTCGGGAAATCCTCGAAATGCAGCAGGCCGGCTTCTCCCGCCAGGATATCCAGGCTCGTGAAAACGAACTGCGTCAGCAGGCGATTTCCAGCACACGTCAGGCACTCAAAGAGCACTTCGTGCTGGACAAGATTGCCACGACCGAAAACCTGATGGTCGATCCTTCTGAAATCGACATGGAAATCTACTACATGGCGATGCAGCAGGGTGAAAGCCCCCGTCGCGTTCGGGCTCGGATGGTCAAATCCGGCATGATTGAAAACCTGGAAGCTCAGCTGCGTGAGCGTAAAGCGGTTGACGTCATCCTGGAAAAAGCTGAATACAAAGAAACCGAGATGAAGAAGCCAGAGGAAAACAAAGTCTCTGCTATCGCTCGCTCGGTCTGCTCCAGCTTCGCCGGCTCCGCTGCGGAAGCTGAAGAGGAAGAAGAAGCAGAAGGCGAAGAATAATCGCCCCGCTTCTCATTCAGAATAGAATCAAGGCACCATCATATCGATGGTGCCTTTTTTTATGCGCGAGCATTCCTCTGCTTATCAATCAGTGCGAGTGTAAATTTCTCTTTCTGAAATACCCGATCTCGCTAAAATAGAAAGATTCCATTCACATACATCACGACACCCGGGACAGCTTTATCCATGCCTGAATTCACTGCTCCAGAGCCACAGACCGGCGGACGTCCGGTGATTCTGCTGGGAGCAAGTAACCTGACCAGAGACTTTCCTCTGATCCTGCGTCTCCTGCAGCCGAGCATAGGGGCTCCCTGTGACATCTATACCGCCCTTGGGCATGGACGCTCTTACGGAACCTGGAGTCGTCTGCTGCACCGTGCCCTGCCCGGCATCTCCCGCTGTGATTTGTGGCAGGCATTACCCACACCGGATCGAATTTCGGAACAGCCCCTCGCGCTGTTGACTGATATCGGCAATGATCTGATTTATGGTCAATCGGTTGATGCCATCTTCAGTTGGGTCAGGCTCTGCCTGGATCAATTACAGGCGATCGATGCCCGGGTGACGATCACGCTGCTGCCCGAGTTCACACTCGCGAAACTGTCGAATCTGCGTTTCGAGATGACACGCCGGCTGTTCTTCCCGAAAAATCCGGCCTCGCTTCCCGATCTGATTCAGAAAGTCGGTGAGTTAAATCAGCGACTCATCGCACTGGCTGGAGATCCCCGCATCCGGATTGTGGCTCCCCAGCCTGAGTGGTATGGCTTTGATCCCATCCACTACCGTGTCTCTCAACGGGCCCTGTTATGGAAAACAATTCTGACCAGTTGGGAACTCGAGAATCTGGAACAACAGACAGTCCGCAATCGCCTGCTGGATGGCTGGTATGCCTTCACTTTTCTGCCCCCCGCGGTCAAGCGTCGCTGGGGTAAAGAGATCCGAAGCAGTCAGCCGACCCGGATGTTCGCTGATGGCACCCGCATCTCCGTTTATTAAATTTCATTGCCCTAATCCATTTTCTGGATTAGAGTTAAGAAATGACATCTTAATTTTTGAATGAAAATTCCAAATTGAGGAGTGATATCGCTTAAGAGAATCCGCCCGTAAAGAAGCCGAGGTAAGGCTGGATGTTTGATCTTCCGCTGCAACAGGGACCAACCCCATGGAACTCGTACTGGTTTTCATTCTTTTGATTCTCTTCGCTTCCTTCATCCATGGAATCTGGGTGATTGGTCACTTCCTCACCAAACTGTTCTCGCCGGAAGCGCCCCCAAACGACGTCCATTCCGCGCATCAAGTTGCCGAAGAACGAAAGACAACAGAGAGTACTCGCGAGCAGGAGCGTCAGACAGCCGAACGCTACCTCCGCCGACTATATAATCAGGGCGTCATCCCGGAAGAAGATTTCGTCCGCCTCTTCAAATATACAGCAGCCAAGCAACCGGCGCCCGCTCCTCCTGAAGTCGTGCCACCGAAACACGAGCCAAAACCCTCACCCGAGCCCAAGCCTGTCCCCGAACCACCGACGCAGAAACCAGGCCCGCAAAAGACGCCTGAAAAAGAACCAGTTCTCGAAATCTCCGATTTTCTGGACGAGAGTGCCTTCGAACCAGAAACCAGGCCCGAACAGATTGAACCTGTCTCTCCAGCACGGACTTCCCCACGTCCTGCGATGCCCGTCGAAGAGCAGAAACGTCCGCTGGGTTCACTGCTGCAGGCGTTCATGGAAGAGAAAAACATTCGCTGGGGGGAACTGGTCAGCGGTCTGCTGATTGTCGGCAGTGCCATTGGCCTTGTGGTCAGTCTCTGGTCGACATTGAAAAATCAGATTCCCTATCTACCTGCCCTGCTCTTCCTGCTGGCCACCGCCGCCATCCATGGTGCAGGGCTTTACACGTTCAAACGCTGGAAACTGGAAGCCACCAGTCGCGGCCTGTTACTGATTACGGTGCTACTGGTGCCTCTCAACTTCCTGGCGGCCATCCGACTTTCCGATCACAGGCCTGCAACCGACCCGCTCTTCATACTGGCACTCGGTGTCGGCTTTGCCGCGTTCGGGTGGATGGTCCATTCGTCCAGCCGCATCCTGCTCAGTTTCGGACGCTGGCCTTTACTGGCGATCGTCCTGGGTACCTCAGCCGGGCAGATTCTAATCTCCCGCCTCGGGGATCACGCTACGACGTTTCTGCAAATCAATTTTCTCGCACTGTTACCGGTCGGCTGCTTTGTCGGTGGATTGGTGTATGTGCTGCGCAATACGTTCGACTGGGAAGAAATAACTGATTCCCGCGCCCGCGAACTGGTCACGCTGCTCGGGCTGGCGGTCTTTTCCGTGCTAGCTCCCTGCTGGCTGATGATCTGGAATGCCCCCGAACGCCTGGAAACCTTTGCCCGACTGACGCCGCTGTTCAGCCTGATGGAAAGTCTACTGGTCGGATTCGGGCTGCTGCTCCATCACCGGAAAGGGAAAGACGAATCGCCGCACTGGTCCCTGACGGGGTCCTCGCTTGCGATCTTTGCTGCCATCATGCTGCTGGTTAACTTCGCGATCGCCTGGCCGCGCGTCGACATTCTGATCGCCCTGGGAATCGTCAACGCCATCAGCCTGACACTGCTCGCCTTTCGCGGACGTTTTCCTTTGTGCCACGTACCGGCACTCGCATCGCTTACGATTTCAGTCCTGCTCGGATTTCACGTTCTGGGCGGCACTCTGCCTCTGGAAGGCGTCACACAGCGGATGCTGATGGAAGCGATGCTGCTGGGCCGTTCTGCCATCGTATTACTGGCTTTGGCGATCGGTGCGGGAATCGGAGCGATGCTCCTCAAAAACAAATCGCACCGGGAGGCAGCGCAATACTACCTGTATGCCGCAGTTGGGCTGGCCTGCGGCTCCAGCCTGATCGCAGTCTACGCGGGCTTTTACACCCGCACGGATGTGATGTGGACTACGGTGGCTTTACTGTTGAACTCCGTTCTGTTCCTGACAGCAAACTGGCACGTTCGTCGTCCGATACTTTCCAGCATCGGATCATTTCTCTGGTTCCTGACACTGCAACACGCACTCTGCCTTAACGGCCCCATCCGCGGGTTGCTGCAGAGCATGCATCTGCGTCCCGATGGTCCCTTCGCCTGGGGCTGTCTGATCCACGCTTCGACCAGCCTGCTGTTTTTACTTGCCCTGCAATTCTGGTCCCAAAATCGTCAAAAGTTACAGAACAGCTGGTCGCTGCTGCCCGCTGAGGGTAATTCGTTTACCAGCTCCCTCACCGCAGGTGCCATGATCACGTCGGTCCTCATGATCCCTTATGCCCTGCTGCAGATCATGCCGGCCCACATGCATGCGTTTTACTCGTTCTGGCTGATGTTGATCTGGCTGGGAATTGCGTTAATTCTGCGTTCCGAAGTCTGGTTTCTGTGTGCCCAGTTCGCGGGGACGGCCGGCACGCTCTACACCGCGACCGCGGTCGGCCAGCGTTTTGATCTCTGGACGGGCAATGGTTACCATTCTCCCCGTTACTGGCTGTTCCATATCCTGGCAATTGCCCTCTGGAATGGACTGAACTCGCTGATCCGGTCCCAAAAGTTCTCACGCAACATGCTGGGATCACTGGCCCGCACCAGTCGTCTGAATCTGCAACCGATTCTACTGGGCGGTGCCATCCTTGCTACAGGTCTCGTATTTGCATTTGCCCTGTTACCTCTGGTCGGAGCCGAGTTCAGCCAGGCCTACCGGATGAGTGCGGTCTGGAAATATCTGGCTCCCGCAATGTTCGGCCTGTTCGTCTACCTGATGGGACTGTCGGCCATTACCATCACGCGGCCCCGGGAACACAGCCTCTGGACACAAGGTGCCCTCTCCTGCACGCTGGTTGTTCTGTTCTCCCTGTTTGTTATTTTCAATTCCGCATTGAAAGAATTCTCGGTTGGTTTTCCCTTACAACTGGCACCAGAAGCCTTCAGTATCTGGAGCTGGCTCTGTCTGGGCCTGTTGATGCTGGGATGTCTGCCCTTTCTGAACAGTCGCCTGCAGAAACTCGCTTCGCTGGGCATGCTGTTAATCAGCTACCTGATTCCGTTTCTGATCGCCGGGTATTTCAACCAGACTCAGCATGTGGCGGGGGCCCTCCGCTGGTGCCTGAGCCTGTATGCCGTGGTTATACTTGTTGTAGTCTGGAAAGCAGAATCGGTGCTGCAGACTTTCCAGTCGCAGCAGGTCCGCTTAGGGTACCTTACGCGTCTGCTGGAAGATAAACCGTCGTGGCGTGACTTGAGCATGCTGGGGGTCGGTCTGCCTGTCCTGTTCCTGACAATCTGTCAGGTCTTGGGAACTGCGCTGGAACAGGTAGCTGCCCTTGATGTTGCAGACCGGTTACTCGCTTTCACACAATTCGGTCTGCCGCTGCTGATACTGCTGGGAACGATCGTCTGTTATGCAATGCTGTTCCGCTCCAGCGGGTGGATGCTGCTCGCATCCCATCTTCTGCTGGCGGCAACGCTGGCAGGAACCATTCTGATGTTTTCGATACCCCTTGATCAGTATGATACCGCCGAATTCCTGCAGACTCTTACCTGGCTGGGACTCGCGGCTGCCGGTTTCGGGATCTTCTGGCTGGCGTGCGAACGCTGGATGCATCCCGAGTTTCAGGAACACCAGCTGCTCACGTCGTCCGAGTGGCCACCGTTACGGGTTCATCTGGCGACGATGCTCAGCCTGGTAGTCTCTCCCTACCTGCTCCCCTTCCTGTTCAATCTGTTCGATCCCGCCGGCTCATGGGGGCCACGTTTCTCACAAGCTCCGTGGGTGACTCTGCCTGCGGTCGGAGTCTCTGCGATCTGCATTCAGTATTTTGCCCGCAGGTACTCCAGCAGTATGCAGGTCAATGGTCTGAGCTTCCTCAGTCTGGCACTGATTGGACTGGCAGCGGTCCTGGGCTGGCATCATACGGACTGGAACGCCTGGCAGGTCAACCTGTTGCTCGAAGGGGGCCTGCTTCTGGTGCTTACTTTTCACGCGTTCCGCTTTGTGCAAACCTGGCGTCGCTCAGCCGGCGATATCGAACAACAGGCTGACACACAACGACATCTCTACTGGTCTCAGTTGCTCTTTGGCCTGTTACTGCTGTTCGGACTGCGGGGAGGCTGGTCTGACCTCTATCGCCCCTGGCCGGGACTGACGACCGCAGGGACAGGGACGGCCCTGTATTTCACACTGGGACTCTGTCTGCGAAAACAGATCATGGCCTGGGCTTCACTGGCAACGGCGCTGGTCGGCACCGTGCTGGGCTTCACAGCGTTCTGGACCGACAACAATGTGATCGTGACGACTCAGAATCAGATGGACCTCTTGAAGTGGCTGATCACAGTCGCGTCAGGTATCGCTGCCTGCTGGCTGGCGGTGGACGTCTATCGGCAGCGTGTCTCGACTGACGAAGAGCTCGGACTGTCTGAATTCAGGTTGCAGCACATCGTAACGGGGGCTCTGTCCGGAGTCGTCCTGCTCTACACGCTGACAATCACCGTTTCCCGGACAATGCTGACAGTGGAAGGACTTCCCGTCATTCGTGACATTCAGGGGTGGATTGCCCTGGCATCGGTGACCGTACTGTTGACGGCACTGCTCTGGGACCGGAACAGCCGATATGGGCTGGCGCCACTGTTTATGATGGGATTCTGTGCAATCGGCACCTTCCTGAGTAATGAGACAGAATTGCAGATCCTGGTACAGCGGTCGGGCATCGCGTTGTCTGTCTATGCCTGTCTGATCGGGATTCTGTGGAGACTGCGTTCACAGCTGGGTCAGGCTGGTAACCGTCTGGCGATTGCCAACGCGGACCGCATCTGGGAGCAGGCACGCAGCTGGGTCCCGCAAGCGGTTTCCGTGATGACACTCTCGACAATCCTGGCATTGCTGCACAGCGTATTGCGATTTGAAGATCAGACACTCCGCTGGTGGTCGGTGGTGGGAACCTTCCTCACGGTTCCGGCGCTGCTGTCCCTGGGTGATTTGACTGAACTATCCGAACGGTTCAAACACCGGTCCCTTTTGGCACTGGGAGCCGCATCCATTTATTTCAGTTGGGCCTTGTTACCCGTCAAAGGGAACTTTTACTGGCTCGACCATCTGATTCGCCTGCAGGAGGCGGTCTCTGTTCTGAGCCTGCTGACCACGGTTGTACTTGCGAAATGGTCGCGACTCACCCCGGACTGGACGCAAGCGATTCGCAAAAGCGCAAGAACCTTCCTGACCGCTGCTGGTGTCGCACTGTTATCCATCCTGGCTTCGGAGATCGGACTGCAACTGACCGGAGTCCGGCTGCAATTGACTCCTGCGAGAATTGGCGTTGTTTCAGCGGCGCTGGTGCTGCTCTCCGCGGCCCTGATTGTGATGGCTGCCATTCCCAAATATGATCCGTTCCAGCTTCCGTTGAAACGCAGAATGCTGTATGTCTATGCGTCTGAAATCGTATTAGCCCTGCTGTTCCTGCATATTTACCTGACCGTGCCGGAACTGTTCCGCGGCTACCTGCTGCCTTACTGGCCTTATATCGTCATCGTGATTGCCTTTGCCGGTGCGGGGGTCGGCGAGTTCTTCGACCGCATCGGGCTGCAGGTGTTGTCTGAACCACTCCAGCGGACGGGTGTCTTCCTCCCGCTGTTGCCCGCACTGAGCTTCTGGCTGCATGGTGCTTCGACTCAGACCTCTCCGGTGGTTGGCGAATATTCCCTGGTGTTGCTGTTGATCAGCCTGGTCTACGTGGTGATGAGCCTCTGGAGAAAGTCGTTCGTCTATACCACGCTGGCTGCTCTGGCAGGTAACGGTGCCTTGTGGGCTTTCTGGGTGGAACAGGGACAGTTACTGACACAGCATCCTCAGCTCTGGCTGATTCCGCCGGCATTGTCGGTACTGGTCGCGACACATCTGAATCGTGAAAAACTGAGCGATTCCCAGCTGACTTCGATCCGGTACTTTTCCACGATTGCCATTTATGTCAGTTCGACCGGGGACATGTTCATCACCGGAGTAGCGGAAAGTATTGAGCTCCCGATGATTCTGTGTGGCCTGTCGGTCGTGGGAATCTTCGCCGGGATGCTGCTGCGAGTACGGGCCTTCCTGTATGTCGGCACCTCGTTCCTGGTGCTTTCGATTGTGAGCATGATCTGGCACGCGTCGCAGTCACTGGGACACGTGTGGCCCTGGTGGGCGTTTGGGATCGGTCTGGGGATCTGCATCCTGGCCCTGTTCGGGCTGTTCGAAAAGCGGCGCAATGAGATGCTGGATCTGGTGGGTAAATTAAAAACCTGGGACCGGTAAGCCGGCCCCAGGTTGGAAAGTCAAAATCATGGAGTACGTTCTGCTGAATTAAGCATTCGTACTGCGGTGCTGGCGTTTCCGCTCGTTTTCCGTGAGGTAGATCTTACGGAGACGGATCAGCTTGGGAGTGATCTCCACATACTCATCCTGCTCGATATACTCCAGGGCGGCTTCGAGACTCATATCCCGGGCTGGCTTGAGGGCGACGTTTTCATCAGAACCGGAAGCACGCACGTTCGTCAGTTTTTTACCGCGGATCGGATTGACGACGAGGTCATTCTCACGGGCGTTTTCGCCGATGATCATCCCTTCGTAGACATCATCTCCGGGAGAGACGAAGAATTCAGCCCGTTCCTGCAGTTTCCAGAGAGCATAACCTACGGCCTGCCCTTTGGCCTGGGAGACCATCACGCCATTCGCACGCCGGGGAACTTCCCCTTCGCTGGGCTTGTAGCCTTCGAAGCGGTGGTTGATGATCGCTTCCCCTTTGGTCGCGTTGAGCAGACGGGTTCGCAGACCGATCAGCCCGCGGGCGGGAATCGAAAACTTGAGGTGTGACATTCCGGTTTCGCCGGCGGTCATGTCGATAATCTGTCCTCGACGGGCACAGACCAGTTCCATCACGGAACCGACCGAATCCGCAGGGACATCGACAACGAGTTCTTCAAACGGTTCATGCCATTTATCGTCGATCTTCTTGCGGATCACTTCAGGCTTACCGACGGAAAGCTCATAACCTTCGCGACGCATCTGTTCGATGAGAACGGAGAGGTGCAGCACGCCACGACCGGAAACGGAGAACGAGTCTTTGTCTTCCCGTTCGGTGACACGCAGAGCCACGTTCGATTCGAGCTCACGCATCAGACGTTCCCGCAGGTTACGGCTGGTGACGTATTTGCCATCCTGTCCTGCCAGCGGAGAACTGTTGATGGTAAACAGCATCGAGAGTGTCGGCTCATCGACGTCGATACGTTCCAGGGCTTCAGGTTTCAGTGCACAGGCAACGGTGTCGCCGATTTCAGGATTGTCCAGACCAACCAAAGCGACGATATCGCCGGCGGTGGCTTCTTCAACGGGAGCCCGTCCCAGGTTATTGAACAGTTCGACCGAATCGATGGTACAATTGATATGCTTTCCGCCGGCCTTGATCAGGGTGACCTTTTCACCGCGACGGACTTTACCGGTGCTGATACGACCGGTGGCTACGCGGCCCACGTATTCAGACCATTCGAGGGTTGTGACCATCATCTTCAGCGGGGCGTCGAATTCGACTTCCGGAGCGGGTACTTTCTCAAGCACCATGTCCAGCAGCGGGTGAATGCTATCGCCGAAGTTGTCCAGATCGTGTGTGGCGAAGCCTTCACGGGCACTGGCATAAATGTAAGGGAAATCGAGAGTTTCGTCGTCTGCATCCAGATCGACGAAGAGGTCGAACATTTCACTCAGCACGTGATCGGGGCGGCAGTCGGGGCGGTCGATCTTGTTGATCACCACGAGAGGCTTCAGATGACACTCGAGGGCCTTTTTCAATACGAAGCGGGTCTGGGGACGGGGGCCTTCAAAGGCATCCACCAGAATCAGCACACCATCGGCCATACGGAGCACGCGCTCGACTTCGCCACCGAAGTCGGCGTGGCCCGGGGTATCGATGATGTTGATTTTCACGCCCTTGTACATCAGGGCAATGTTCTTGGCCAGAATAGTGATTCCCCGTTCGCGTTCCAGATCGTTCGAATCCAGAATACAGTCACCTTTCAACTGGGAATCCCGGAACTGGCCGCTCTGGTGTAACAGGGCGTCGACCAGTGTGGTCTTCCCGTGGTCCACGTGCGCAATGATAGCAATGTTCCGCACATCTTCTCGTTTCATGACTCTTCAATCTTCCCAAAATGTTTCAATCGGGAAACCTTCTTGATATTCGGACGTTCCTCACGGGGAACAGAGGGTCTCACCAGATAGCCGCCTCGCAGCGCGTCAGGCTACTATAGTAAGGGGCAAAATATATCAGCAATAGATTAGTAACGCAAAGCCCAGAAACCGTCATTCTTACTGGTAGTTCGAAGCGGTTTTAGCGATACTTTGATCATGAGTACGTCAAATCTTCATAATTTGCGAGCTCGTACCGTAAACCCAATTCAATTCAGGGAGTTCCACGCATGAAACTGCTCCGTCTGCAAGTCAGCCTGTGCCTGTTGTTACTGGCTCTGATGCCCCTCAGAACGCTCTCCGCCCAGGAATCTGCCTCGTACGACCTGCTGCTCAAAGGGGGCACGATCATCGATGGAACAGGAAAAGCGGGTTTTACAGGAGATCTGGCGATCAAGGATGACCGGATCGTCAACATTGCCCCCGAAATCAAGGCATCCGCCGATCAGGTCATTTCCTGCAAGGGACTGATCATCGCCCCGGGATTCATCGACCTGCATAATCACAGCGATCGGCAGATTGTTTCCCCCCTGACCCGGGCTAATATGAACTTTATCACCCAGGGATGTACCACCGTGGTCACGGGAAACTGCGGTAGTGGCCCGGTTGATACAGGAGAATATTATCGGCAGATTGACGCCGCGGGTAGCGGGACGAATGTGATGCACCTGATTCCGCAGGGTTCTCTGCGAGACCACGTAATGGGCTCCGGTCAGCGGGAACCGACGGAAGAAGAACTTAAGAAGATGCAGGAGCTGGCCCGCAAAGCCATGAGGGATGGTGCCTGGGGGATGTCGACGGGATTGATCTATGTACCGAGCTCATATGCAGATACAGATGAGCTGATTACGCTGGCAAAAATCGTCGCTGAGTATAACGGCATCTATGCCAGCCACATTCGGAATGAAAGTACGGAGCTGCTGGCGGCCGTCAATGAGGCTTTAAAAATCGGCCAGCAGGCCAAGCTGCCTGTACATATTTCTCATTTCAAATCGAGTGGTCGGGATGCCTGGGGGCTGGTTTTGCGCGCCGCGGCGATGATCGACGAAGCCCGCCAGCAGGGTCAGACGGTGACTGCGGACCAGTATCCTTATATCGCGTCCAGCACATCACTGGGCGCCACCCTGATCCCAGCCTGGGCCCGGGCCGGAGGCAACAAGGAACTGGTGGCCCGCCTGGAAGCACCGGAGACCTCAGAGAAGATCATTAAACAGATCGAGAAGAACATTGAAAAACGGGAAGGCGGAAGTGCCGTTCGGATTGCCCGCTATGCGGATCGGCCCGACTGGGTCGGTAAGAACCTGCAACAGATTGCGGATCAGGAGCAGAAAAGCATCCTGGAAATCGTGCTCGAGATCACCCGGCACGGGGGCGCGTCGGTCGTTAACTTCAGCATGAACGAAGAGGACGTGCGTCAGATCATGAAAATCGACTGGGTTGCGACCGCGTCGGACGGACGTGCTTATCTACCTGGTTCAGATCGTCCCCATCCCCGTAATTACGGCACCTTTCCCCGGAAACTCGGTTATTATTCGCTGCAGGAAAAAGTAATCCCGCTGGAAAAGGCCGTTCGCAGTGCCAGCGGCCTGCCGGCCGACATCCTGGGCTTAACGGACCGGGGCTATTTGAAGGAAGGCGCTTATGCGGATATTGTAGTCTTCGATCCCGCGAAGCTGATCGATCAGGCGACGTTTGACAATCCGCATCAGTATTCCGATGGAATCCGTTACCTCTTTGTGAATGGGACTCCTGCCATCAACGGTGGATTTCCCACAGGCAGCCTGGCGGGCAAAGCACTCCGCCGTCCGCAACCAGAAAAGTAATCGCATCAGAAACATCCAAAGCAGGCCGCCTGATGGTCTGTCTCAATCCAGGAAGGTCCTTAGTTGAATCCCCGCCGCGTCGAGTTACTGGTCAGCGTGCGTAATTGTGAAGAAATCGCTGCTGCGCTGGCCGGGGGTTGTGACCTGCTCGACTTCAAAGAGCCGGAGAACGGCGCACTGGGAATGGTCGATTCTGAATCTCTGCAGGCAATCACTGTCTACTGCGAACGCCATAGCATCCCCCAGCCTCTCAGTATGGCACTGGGCGAACTGGTAGAGTGGCATGAGAGATGCACAATGCCCCGCATCCCCTCGGCCATGAAGTACCTGAAACTGGGACTCTCCGAAACCCGGGAACTTCCCGACTGGAAATCCTGCTGGCAGGTGGTGACTGAGCGGATCGAAATGGAACAGCAACGGCAGTTCGACTGGATCGCGGTCGCCTATGCAGACTGGGAACAGGCTTCGGCGGCCTCTCCACTCGAAGTCCTCTCAGCTGCGATTGAGAGCCGATGTGCGGGTCTGCTGATTGACACTTTCCACAAGCAGGGTTCCGGGTTAACGGATCTGCTCTCGCTGGAGCTGCTGGACGAACTGATCCAACGGGCACATCGGCACGGATTGAAGGTCGCGCTGGCAGGTTCCATTCGCCTGGGTGACCTGGAGGCACTCTCTCCGCTGCAGCCGGATATCGTTGGTATTCGGGGGGCAGCCTGTACGGGAAATCGACGCACCAGTTCGATAGAGTCGTCCGCAGTGCGTGACTTCAGAATGCAGCTGGAAGAACAGTTCCACTGTCATCCCTGGGGATGAGCGGTAGTCTCAGGAAGCGCTGCCGGCAGCCACGGTCTGCTCCTTGGGATCCTTCTGGGGATTGTAAGGAGCATACTCTTTGAGCTTGAGCTTCTGAATCATGGGGATCACCTGATCGGCGGGAATCGCGAAGGACTTGGTTCTGCCAGCCCGGGCGATGTTCAAGCCGATGGCTTTGCCCTGCAGGTCGACGATGACGCCGCCACAGTCTTCGGGGCGAAGTACAGTATCGTGCTGCAGGACTTCAGAGAAACCGGTTTTACGGCGACTCAAGGCGCCTCCCATTTTCTTCTGCATTTCCCGCAGACGATCGTAGATCAGCATCTGCGGATCGGTGAGGACCACGACCGCGTTGATTTCTTCTTCGTCTCTGAGCAACCGGACCTGGACACGATCACCGGGTAGAAACTTTCGGATGAACCGCGAGAGTGAACTGGCACTGTCGATGTTTTCGCCGGCCACATTCAGAATCACATCGCCTGGTTTGAGCCCCGCTTCTTCGGCACCGCTTTCGCGCATCACCTGTTTGACCAGAGCGCCTCCGTTGGCATCATCAATCTGCACTCCCAGGACTCCCGGGGCAGGTTTGATATCGCGGCGTGTCACGCTCAGCACGCCGACACTCACTGGAGACATGCTCAGCCCGGGAGTGACGAGCCACTGGCCGACTTTGGGATCTGTAATAGCCTGCCATTGAACCGTGGGCAGGTTCCGGGCATCGATTTTGAGCAGGGCCAGATCGAGCTTTCCGTCGACGCCGATGATTTCGGCTTCGTAGCGTTCGGCGGTAGTGAGCTCGCAGGTTACTTTTCCTTCCAGCTGGCTGGCTTTTGTCAGGATCCAGCCATCAGATTCCACGATGGCCCCCAGTGAGGCTTCTCTGCCATTCACACGGACGCGGACCGTCCAGGAACGGGGAGTCGAAACGACCGACCGGAACGCGCGACGCATCTGAGAACCGCTGGTCAGCTGGCTTGGCTGCAGTTGATCGTAAGCGGAGGCACTGCCGGTCAGCCACCCTGCGGAGGTGGTGAAGATCAAAGTCAGAGCGAACAGCCGGACTGTCTGCGGAATGCGGTTTTTATGATCCTGGTTCAAGAGCTTCTCCTCACATCACTTTATTTTCAGATCCGAACTACGAAGCAGTCATCCGGATCGCGATCAAGTTTGTATTAATCCCGGGCGGCGAGTTGAACTTCAAACGACATGCTTTTGCCGTCACGCGTCAGTTGGACCTGCACCGTCTGCCCCGGTTTGTATTGTTGAACGACTTCCGCCAGTTGTTCGATGCCGGTAATCTTTTCATCGTTCAACTGGTAAATAATGTCATTCTCTTTCAAGCCGGCGATTTCTGCGGGAAATCCGCGGGTGACGCCGGTCACTTTACATCCTTGATCTGTCGTTTCGCCATTGACGCCGAGGACGGCATTCTGGCCAAGAGGCTTCGCCCCCCACATATCGCCGGAAACGAGCTTTTCCCAGTCGTCCTGAAATGCGGAGACGGGGATATGGAAATTCCAGCTGGTAGAGGGACCGATGCGGCTGTGAATGCCGACCACCTCTCCCTGCATATTGTATAATGGGCCACCTGAGTCTCCGCCGATCAGCGTGCAATCAGTCTGGAGCAGATGTTTTTTTCGGGTCACGACCCGTCCCAGTCGTACGACAGGAGGACGACCTGCCTGATAACCGTTCGGGTGTCCGGTGGCCATCACCCACTCACCGGTTTTGATCTGGGAGATGTCTCCCATCTTCGCGGCCGTGAGTTTGCTGATATCGACTTCGGCATCTTCAATCAGTTTCACCAGTCCTGCATCGAGACCGCGGTTCAGGCCCATGGTGCGGCCTTTCAACGTGCGGCCATCGTGGAGGATGATGGTGGCATCTTTCTGAGCGAGTCCGATGACATGTGCGGCTGTGAGGATGTAGCCGGCTTTGTTATCAATGATCACCCCACTCCCCTGGGCATCGCCGACCCGTACAGAGACCGTACTGTGAATTGCTTTTTCTGTCAGGGAAGTGACCTGCCGTTCAATCTCCTGAAGATCCTCCAGGGAATCGGGAACGGTCTTGAAAAAGACTTCGGAAAGTTTCGCTGGGGCGACAGGGGTAACTACGGGTTTACGCACCTCGACTTCCTGAGCGTTGGCGGGCGCCAGAGAAAGCAGGACCAGGCCCATTGCACTGACGAGAGTGCGTTGCACCAAATCACCGGTTGCGGCTCTGAAGAAGATCAAGGGGCTCAAACTCATACCTCGTCAGCAGGAAACTTTGCGGGATGTATTTCTCGGGAAAGAAATACTGCATATAGAATACGCGATGTACATGAGCATTTTCAAGAAAAAACAGGAAATTCCGTATGGATGGGCGTTTTTCTAAATTCCTTAAAAAAGGTGACTTGTGTCGTGTTTAGGGGTTAAGAAAGATTTTGAGAAATCCATAACTGGACTTTCTCGATCCTTATGAAATGGCCTTGAAATCGCTATGATCCGTATGATTGTTCCCCGCAAGAAGCGGTACAGATACGCCCTTTTTCACTCAGAGAGAGAGAAGTCACACCTCATGGAAGTAGAACAGACCGGTTTTCCCGGGTTACTGGTGATCACCCCCCGGGTCTTTTCTGACGAACGTGGTTTTTTCAAAGAAACGTACCAGCAGGAGCGGTACAAGGAGGCTGGCGTCGATGCCTCTTTTGTACAGGATAATGCATCCCGTTCCACAGCCGGCATTCTCCGGGGACTGCATTACCAGATTCAGCACCCCCAGGCCAAACTCGTGCATGTCATGAAAGGGGAAATTCTGGACGTCTGTGTCGACCTGCGGAAGAATTCTCCCACGTTCGGCCAGTCTTACTCTATCCGCCTGACGGGCGAGAACCACAAGCAACTCTATGTGCCCCCCGGTTTTGCCCACGGTTTTTATGTCATCAGCCCCCAGGTTGATTTTGTGTATAAGTGTGGCGATTATTATTACCCCGAACACGATCGAACTCTGCTCTGGAACGATCCCGAACTGGGAATTGACTGGCCGCTCTCAGGCGAGCCACTGCTCTCGGAGAAAGACCGTCGAGGGCTGCCGCTGAAAGAATGTGAAGTTTTCGAATCGCTATGAAACAGCCGCGAATCGCTCTGACAATGGGAGATGTCTCTGGCATCGGTCCCCAGTTACTGGATGCCCTGTGCGTTCAGCCGGAACTGAATGCACTCTGCTGCCCGGTCGTCTATGGCAATGCGGAAGTTCTGCGGCGTGCTGCCCGTCATTCCGGGAGTGGACTGGAAGTCATTTCCGTCGATCAACTACCAGATGAACTCTCATCCCGGCCGGGAGCAGTCTACTGCATTGACCGGGGACGCGCGGATGTGGCGGAAGCAACCCCCTGCCAGGTCGATGCCCGCGCGGGTCGCGGGGCGTACGACTACCTGGTCAGCGCCATCGATGACTGCCTCGCGGGAAAAGTGGATGCGATCACCACAGCCCCCTTGAATAAGGAATCACTGCATCGGGGCGGCATCGATTATCCGGGGCATACTGAGATCCTGGCTGACCGGTGTCAGGTAGCCGACTTTGGAATGATGCTCTATCTACCGGGCAGTGATGTGATTCAACCGCCGGCTGGTCTGGGAATCGTACATGCGACCCTGCATACTTCCATCGCCAGCGTTCCCGGCCTGTTGAAAACCGACGAGATCTTTGAGAAGACACGCCTCATCGCTGAACTGATGCAGGTCATGGGCGCGGAACCTCCCCGGGTCGCCGTCTGTGCTTTGAACCCCCATGCGGGAGAACATGGTCTGTTTGGTGATGAGGAAGCGCGGATCATCGCCCCGGCCGTCGAACGGGCCCGGGCCTCTGGTCTGAATGCAACGGGTCCTCTGCCGGCCGATACACTGATTCGCCGCGCCGTGCATGGGGAGTTTGATGCGGTCGTCGCCATGTATCACGACCAGGGGCACATCCCCTTCAAGCTGCTCGGCTTTGACCAGGCGGTCAATATTACGCTGGGATTGCCGATCGTGCGAACCAGCCCCAGTCATGGCACCGCGTTTGACATTGCCTGGAGCGACATCAAGCCTGAGACCAGAGGCATCATGGAAGCCGTGCGGGCCGCGGTCAAACTGGCCGCACACCAGAAACAGATTCAAACCGATTAAAACCTTTCCTGACACAGGACTGAACATGGAAAAGCAACACTTTATCCCCCACCCTGAACCCGATGCGACCAACCTGCTGCTGATTCGTCATGGAGCGACTCCCCCGAACGAACAGCGGCCCTATATTCTGCAGGGTTGCGGCATCAATCCCAGTCTGAGTGAATCGGGACAAAAGCAGGCTCAGGCCCTGGCGACTTTCCTGGCGGAGAACTGTTCGATCAACCATATCTACAGCAGTCCGATGATCCGTGCAAAAGAGACGGCCCAGGCGGTCTGTGCGCATTTTAAGCTGACTCCGCAGGAAGTCGCAGAGATTCACGAATGCGATGTGGGTCTGTGGGAGGGAAAATCCTGGGACATCATTGAGCAGGAATCCCCGGCCGCCTACAAGGCATTCATGGATGATCCCTACCGGAACCGTTACGAAGGCGGAGAATCTTACGGCGATGTGTTCAATCGTTGTGAGCCTGCACTCCAGTCACTGCTGGAACGCCATACCGGCGAGACGATCGCGGTCGTCGCGCATAACGTAATCAACCGGGTCTATCTGGCCAGCCTGCTGGGACTTCCCATCGAAAAAGCCAAGGACATCAAGCAGAACAATACCGGTATCAACATCATCCGCCATCATGCAGGGGAAACCAAAGTGGTGACGATGAATGCCATCTTCCACTTGAGTGGTGTCCCCCATTAAACAGGACGCGGTTGTCGCTCAGCACTATTTCTGCTGCTGGAGATACTGACTTAATGTCTCCAGGTTGCTGCTGAAGCGATCGCTGGCGATGTACCTGGTATTCACCGGGAATTTGGGTTGCCCCACCAGACGTTCGCCCGTACTGACGCTGATCCAGCGTGCCTGGTCGTCCAGGTCATCGAGAATCGCTTTCACGCGGATCAGCAACTGCTTCGGAGTCGGCTCGGTCTTTAGTTCCCGCCCTGCGCTGACGGCTTTGAACTCCCGTTCGAGTTCTTTGACCTCTGAGGTAATCTTCCAGCCATAGTGCCGGGGCAGATCGGAATCGTCGTAAGTCAGGCTGTACTTTTTTCCGCTGCGATTCATGTAAAGCGGGCGATTGGTCTGCAGTTCGTAGTAGCGGGCGAGCTGTCCATCGGGTAACTGGGAGCGTTTTAACCAGGCGAGTGCCCGGGGAATCGGTTCCAGATATTTCTTCTCACCGCTGAAGCGATAAATCCGCATCAGGGTGGCAATCACATCCTGGGTCTCTCCCCCGGTAATGGCCGGCGGTTCGAAGCGGCGGGCCCAGATGGGCTGCATATCGTAGTTGTACTGCTGTGCCCAGGCGGGCTGTGGTTCGGGTAACTGAGACAAAATCAGAAAGTCTCCCAGTTTGAGCACCGCCTGTTTCAGACGCTCATCTTTGTAGATTTCGTAGGCGTCCAGCAGCGTCGTGCAGACATAGCCGGCCAGACCATCGTTGAGGGTGTAACAGTCCCAGTAGTTTTTGACACGTCCTTCCGTCCGCCAGTCGTATTGGGGAAAGCTGGCCGGCTTCGCGGGGATCTGCGGCACCGGTCCGGTCCAGACCTGGGGAAAGGCCCCCACGGGGAACTGTGCCGCCAGCAGGGCATTCAAGGCGACCTGGGCAGATTCGTGGATCTGTTTGTGTTGAAACTTATGGGCCTGATCGACGTGAATGATGAGGCGAATTGCCGACTGCGAAATTCCGTCATCAAGGGTCGAGTTGTTCTTGCCACGCCCCTTTCCGTTACGGTACTCGGCGGTCAGTTTACTGCGGGGATTGAAATCAACTGAATTCGTCCAGCCGCCCGATTTCAACTGACCATAAACGAGTGCCAGTGCGGCATCGGTGGCAGCGTCGAGATAGAACTGGTCCCCGGTCGCTTCATAAGCCGAGAGGAACGCCATCCCCACTGTTGGTGTGCCGGGAGGCTGCACCCAGATCTGATCCGGAGACGCCTTACCTTCGCCCCAGCGTTCCTTAAGATCCAGGCTGTAGTAGTAAACGTAGCCACCGTGCAGAGCGAGCTTATTGCGATAAAACTCGCTGGCCGCCCGCATCGCTTTCGTGACGTTCTCCTTGGAGACCGGCACCGCCGCCTGAGCGGAAGCAGTCCTGAAACCCAGAAGCGAGATCATTGAAATTCCCAGCAGAATCGATACTACACGGCCCGGCTTATGCACAACGAACTCCTCTCATATCTGATTACAGAACGGTTTCAGAACAGACTCACGCGCTCAAAGGGGTCACTCCTTGACGGGAATCCACTGGACGGCGTCGATGATGACATAGCCGTTGGCATCAGCATTGGTCACTTCGACAGCCGCTGTCTTGTCGGGTGTGAATTCAAATTCTCCCAGCGACACAAACACACCTTCCAGAGGTGGTGTCTGACGCTGGTCGATGGTTTTGGAAGTGGATCCCCCCGCATGCTGCACGGTCACTTTGACCTGCGAGCTGCGATTGGTGTTCGGCGGATAGGCATAGCGAACTTCGTAGCGTCCCGCCTGGGGAACTTTGGCTTCAAAACGGGCCGCGGCTTTGCCATCACGCGTATTTGACTCGTGACTGTAACCCGAAGCCACATACTTCTTCGCCGAGCGGCTGGTCTGCCAGAGCCCGGTCAGCCTGGCCTGCGCATCGTCGACAACAATGCCTTTCAGTGTTTCCGGATTGATGCCGTTACTTCCATACTTGACTTCGGCAGGAGCTTCCAGAATCTGGCCCTCTTTGATCAGCTGGGTTTTGAGCTGATCGTAAGGCACATCCTGCACGTCCAGTTTCTGATCCAGGGCGATCGCAGCTGCTGTCGCAGCGGAGTGACCGAGAATCATGAAAACGGGTTCCATGCGGATCGAACCGAAGGCGATGTGTGAGCTGGAAACACAGACCGGCACCAGCAGGTTGGCACATTCCCCTTTTTTCGGAACGAGGCTGCCGTAAGCAATTTCATAGGGACCACGGGTCGAAACGCCGATGTCCCCTTCGTTCTGCACGTAGCCTTCCGGAGTGACATACCGCTGCACGTTGTGCGAGTCCATGGTGTAGGAACCCATGCCGACCGAATCGGGGGTAGGCTTCTTCTTGAGCAGTTCGTTTTCGGTCATCACGAATTCGCCGATCATCCGGCGGGCTTCACGGATGTAAAGCTGATGGGGCCAATTGCCGTTATCGGTGAACTCATCTTTCGCCAGCCCCCATTTCTGCATCTTCTGCTGCACTTCTTTGGGTACACGGGGATCGTTGGCGATGAAGTACAGCCAGCCTTTCTGGTAGGTTTCGTGCTCTTTGATAATCTCTTGACGACGTTCGTAGGATGCTTCGGGATAGTCGTAGTTATAGCCGATATTATCGGTACTCATGGGACCGTGATTGTTGGTATCGGTCTTAAAGTTTGGAATGGGATCAAACTTGGCAAACGTCTGGCGCCAGCCGGCATCATAGATTCGCAGCAAGAGTTCATACTGGGCGGGGTCGTAGCCCTCCGGTTTCGGAAAGGGAACGCGATTCTCATCGTGGTTGGTCAGGCACATGCGGAAACAGTAGGCCTGAATTTTGTCATCGCCCGAACCGTATTTGCCGGGGTCGGCACCACTGATGCGAGGCAGCAGTCCGCTGGCAGGATCGCCGGGAACTTTGTAGGGACTGATCTTTTCTTTGACCGCATTCGGGCCAAAGTGGTGTCGGTGATGCAGTACGCCGGTCTGCACACCGTTCCATTCTTCACCATAGACACTGTTGGCTTCGCGGCCCACGTGGTAGCTCACGCCGGCAGTTGCCAGCAGATCACCTTCGTAAGTGGCGTCAATAAACATCTTCCCCTGGAAGGTTTTGCCGCTGAGTGTTTTGATGGCGGTGATTCGATCCCCGTCTTTGGTAACGCCGGACTTGCGATCCAGCCATTCGTCGCGGTACACGGGAATCTCGTATTCTTTCACGAACTCATCAAAGACAGCCTCGGCTACGTGTGGTTCGAAAATCCACATGGTGCGTTGCTTGCCATCGATGGCGGGAGTCCCCTGCCCTTTGTCGCCGTAGGCTTTCCGCTGCTGCCACTTCCAGGCGTCCGCGGTCTGATAGTGTTTCCAGACGCGATGATAGAATTCGCGAGCCAGGCCGCCGATAACGGCTTTATTGCCGGTGTCTGTCCAGCCCAGACCACCACTGGAAAGCCCTCCCAGATGTGTGTCGGGGCAAACGATGACAGCTGACTTTCCCAGTCGCTTGGCCTGAACGGCTGCGGTGACGGCCCCGGAGGTGCCGCCATAGACGACGACATCATACTCCTTGCCTTGTGCCTTCGGGACAACCAGTATCAGAAACAGTCCGCAGGCGAGCAGTTGCGACATCCACTTCATTTATTCTCTCTCTTTAGTCTCTAACGATGCTGAAAATTCCAAGGGTGATTAATACAGAAAAATCATTCTAACGGCGCGAATGGGCAATACCTAGTCAGAAAACCATGCTGTCCCCGGTTCCCACCGGATTCACTGTTAACAATCATTAGTAATTCTGCACATCCAGCAGCATTGCTTTGCCGACGTCGATTGTTGACTGGAGCCTAACCTGCTTTAATGTCAGCCAACCAGGAAGCGATCAGATTGATCGCTTGATCGACCGACTGAAGGAATCGCCCCCGTGACTGAAGAACTGACCGCCTACCACGAAGTGGGACATGTGCTGATGGCCGTGTATGTCGGTGCCCGCGTCTATTCGGTGACGATCGATCCCGACTGGGATGACGGTCCCGAGCGATACGGAGACGCCGAGATCGCCTGGCCCCAAGGGGTGTACGATGAAAAGACGCTGTGTGAAAAAGCGATTCTCGTAGCACTGGCCGGTCCGGTTGCCGAGATGATTCACACGGGGGATCCCTTTCATCCGGCTCTCGTCGCAGAATGGTCGGGAGACTGGCAGCAGGCGTGGGAAGCAGCTTCCGTCCTGGTTCCTCAGCGACAGGCACGCATGCAGTACCTTGAGCAGAAAACACTCAGCCTGTATCAGCTTTTTCGTCAGGACAACTACTGGGCGGCGATTGGAGAACTGGTCGATCAACTGCTGGCCCATGAGACGCTCGAAGAAGAGATGATCTACGACACGATCTCCAGTTGGATTTCCATTAAAGGTCAGTAGGCTGTCAGTCCGTGCCCCGATCACGGTATTCTTCAATCGTCCTGAGGATCTCTTGCGCAACGGTGATTCGTTCTGCATTAGAATCCGTCAGTCGTTTAATCAGTTGCAGCCGCGTTAGATACCCGGCCGGGAAACCATGAAAACGGGCTCCCTGGAGAACCAGCTCATGGTACCAGTCGAAAGGCTGCAGCGCGGGATCGATAAACGCGGTCATCGCCTGGTAGGTAAACACACGGATCAAACTTTGCTCATGCGTCAGTACATCCACCTCGCGAATCTCATATCCTTGTCCCAGCGATTCGAAGCGGTCGAGTTCCATTTTCTGTTCTGTCGTAATCTGGTAGACGGCCCCCCAGACGCCACCTGCGGTTGAGTCCTGAATCTTAATATCACATTTCCCGGATGCATCGATGCCGACTTTGTGAAAGTGGAGTTCTGCCTGTTCAAGTAAGGCAATTCCCTGAAACTGACAGCGCCCGATGCGTGCTTCGAGGCGCGCGGGGTGCAAATTTGAACCGTAGGCAAAATAGTTTAATCGTTCCTGCATGCCATTCATCGTTTCTCTTCTCGTACGCTGAGTCCACCGCTTTCAGTTAAGGAGGGGAATCATGCTAGCCGCTGGTGTTATCTCAAGAGCGATGCATGTAACTGTTCTAAATCATACAGCAGGCCGTAATTCGCTTGCAAAGGGTGATCAAACCACTACATTTCCCGCAGGATTCCTCTTAACTTCAAGGCCTTTTTTTACAGTGTTCATTTCAATACGAGGTGTTTCCCTGCTTTTAAACAAGCCTGAAATATCCAGCTATACGCGTGCTCCAATTCTCTGCAAGAAAGACACAATTGTTATTTGTTTTTGAGCGATACTAATAAGTACTCAACCCCTTGCCCCTGAGAGAACTGGATTGAAATGAGTTACACCTTCGCCAGAGCAACACAACCAGACGCCGTTCAACAGCATTTTGACCTGTTCCTGCAACACACGACGGAAGGGGTCTGGGACTGGGTCGATCTCGACGCACAGGAACAATGGTGGTCACCCCGGTTTTATGAACTGCTGGGCTACTGCGACCAGGAAATTGAATCGAGCCTGGACACCTTCGAACGACTACTGCATCCAGAGGATGCAGTACAGACGATGCTCGGCCTGCGATCTGCCCTGGAGAACGCCAGTCGTTTTGAGCACAACTTTCGCCTGCGGGTCAAGGGGGGCCTCTATCGCTGGTTCCGGGGACAAGCCCAGGTCTTGCGTGATGCTTACGGACAGGCTGTGCGCATGACCGGATCTCTGTCGGACATTCACGAGCGGGTTCTACTCGAAGCAGAACTCGAAGGCACACGTCTGCAGGCATTTCGTGCCCGGGAAGTGAAACAGTCATTTCTGGCGATGATGAGTCATGAAATCCGGACTCCTCTCTCCGCGATCCTGGGCTTTGCAGAAATCCTGAGTGATTCCAGCGAAGATGCGGAAACGATCAACGCTGCAAATACGATCCACACCAACGGTCAGTATCTGCTGGATACCTTCAACGACTTCGTAGACCTCTCCCGAATTGAAGAAGGCAAGTTCGACCTCAAGCTTCAGGACTGCTGCCCACTGACGGTGATCGAAAACGTGAAGTCGGTCGCCCTTCGCAAAGCAGATCCCAAAGGCCTGGCTCTCGAAGTCGATCTGGATCATAGCCTGCCAACTTCTATCCAGTCCAATCCAATACGCCTCAGGCAGATCCTGTTGAACCTGATGGGGGTCGTGATCAACTACACTCACGAGGGAACCATCAACCTTTCTGTCAGAAAACCACAGGCGACTCCCTCTGATCAGCAAATGGTCTTTACGATCCGTAACAGCGGGAACGGAATGAATATCGAACCGATCAATCAGATTTTTGCCGGACGCCAACTGGCAGACCTGACCTCGCTTACTTATCCCGGGGGAGTCGGTCTGAGTCTTTCGCTGGCGCGACATCTGGTCCGCCTGCTGGGAGGAGAAATGACACTCCAGCATACAGCTGATACTGGATCGATTATTGAATTCACCATCAGCACGGGCACCAGTTGTGAAATCAAGCCACAGCAACATTCGTTATCTCAACGCATCCATGAACACAAAACGTCCCGTTCCAGCTTCGGCAGGCTGAGGCAGCCCTGTCGTATCCTGCTGGTAGAGGATGGAATCTACAATCAGAGGTTGATCCAGTACCTGCTGACCAAAGCCGGCGGAAGCGTCACCCTGGCTGAAAACGGGCAGCAGGCAGTTGATCAACTGGGAGCCGTCCTGCAGAGCGATTCAGACATCAACGAGCAGTTTGAAGTGATCCTGATGGACATTCAGATGCCGCTCCTGGATGGCTACTCCGCGACGGAACTCATTCGCGAGATGGGTTTCACCAACCCGATTATCGCACTCACCGCCAACGTCATGCCTGGCGACCGGGAAAAATGCCTGCAGGCCGGCTGTGATGAATACCTGACCAAACCACTGGATCGCAAGCAGCTCATTCAGACGATTAACAACCTGCTCAAGTCCAGACGACAACGGATGCTGCAACTGAAATAACACCGCGCGCCGGTTCAACTCTGCAACACGTCTGCTTTAATCTCCTGTCTGAATCTGTTAGGCTGAAACTGATTTAGTTATGCCAGCACAGGAGTATTTTCAGAGTGATTGATCAACCTTCCGCCCCCGACCTGCCTCCCGCATTTGAGATTCCGGCTGCCTGGAAAGGTGCAGAACTCTTCTCCCGAGACGACTGGCTGGTTCACCTGGGTCAACGGCATCTCGCTGATCTGGACTCGGCTGTGAAGACGATCTCGTCAGAAAACCTGAGCCAGGCTGAAATCACCCCCGAACGTTTCCCCCTGCCCGAACTCGGTCCCCTGCTGCGCCGGGTTCAACATCGGCTGGAACACGGGTCGGGAGCCTGCCAGATCAAGCGAGTGCCTATCGAGAACTACTCACAAGAGGAACGCGAGATTCTGTTCTGGCTGATCTCCGTGCATCTGGGAACGCCGGTCTCTCAGAGCGCGACCGGGGAAAAGCTGTTCCATGTGCGGGACGAAGGTTTTAAGGTCGGACAGGCCCAGGCCCGCGGTCCGAACACAAGCAAGCGGCTCAGCTTTCATACCGACCGTTGTGATGTGATTGGTTTTCTGTGCATTCAACAGGCCCTCTCAGGTGGCGATAATCAACTGGTCAGTTCGGTGGCCCTCTTCAATGAAATGCGGCAGCGGTGGCCCGAATTGACGCAAACCTTGATGCAGCCGTTTTACTACCTCAGGCACAACGTCGATACGGGAAACCAGAAGCCGTTCTGTCGGCAACCGATCTTTTCAATGCAGGATGGTCACTTCGCCGGCAGCTTTCTGCGGGTATTGATCGAACGCGCTTATGCTTCACCCGACCTTCCCGATATGACTCCCGAGCAGAAGCAGGCTATGGATCAGCTGGAAGCACTCGCCGAAACGCCGGAAATGAGTGTCACCTTCAGCCAGGATCCGGGGGATCTGCTGTTTTTGAATAACTGGGTCACGTTTCACCGCCGGGATGAATTCACGGATGCGGAAGAGCCGGAACTGAAACGGCACCTGCTGCGGGTCTGGCTTGCGGTTCCCAACAGTCGTCCACTGGATCCCCTGTTTGCTGATAATTACGGGAATACAGCCGCTGGATCTGTTCGCGGAGGCATGCCGGCGACCGCGGCCCCCTGAGCACGGACAGGCTCGATTCACGATCCGCCTTGTCCCATTTCTCAATTGAGCTAGAATAAGGGACCGATTCGTCCTTTTACCGTGCCCTTGAGATCTGAATTTCATGCTTCGCAAATCGCAGCCGCAACAGCCTGAATCTTCATCCGATTCCGGATTAAATCTGGATCGGCTGGCGTTCGATGAAATTCATCCTGCATTCCTGGATACCCTCGATGAGCAGACCGTCCCCACGGTGACGGGGCTGCGAAAGGCTATTTATCTTGTTCTGGCGGCATTCTTTTTTGTGCTGGGCGTGCTCGGCGTGGCACTGCCTGTGCTCCCGACTACGCCGTTCCTGCTGCTGACCAGCTACTTTCTGATCCGCACTTCTCCCCGGATGAACCGGGCACTGCTGCGTTCTCCCGTACTGGGTCAGGTTCTCAAAGAGTGGCAACAGGATGGTGGTGTGCGGCTGAGCGTCAAAATCCAGGCGATTACGATCGTGGTACTGATCGTCGGCGCGACGCTGATCTTCTCGCCCCTCTCGGTGCTGCTGAAATCCGTACTGGTGGCCCTGGCCTGCGTGGGAATCCTGGTGGTGATTCGCCTGCCTGGTCTGAAGTAAGCATTTCCCGCAGGATGCTGTGCAACTGACGAGCGGTTTGACATTTGGCATCCGCGCCTCGAAGCTGGTCCTGAGAATCCGGGTGGATAACAGGTGCAACCGCCTTGCTGTTCAGCTAGAATAAATTTCCGATACAAGCACACATATAAATTCGCAACAAGGAGTCTTACATATGCAACGTCGAGAGTTTCTCAAAAGCGGGATGCTGGCAGGGGGAGCCGCTGTGTTAGGTAGTACCGCTGCCCAGGCAGCTGACGGCAAAGAGCAAAAGCCATTTAATCTGAAATACGCGCCCCACTTCGGCATGTTCAAGAATGCCGCGGGCAACGATCCCATCGACCAGCTGAAGTTCGCCGCCGACCAGGGCTTTACCGCCTGGGAAGACAACGGCATGAAGAAGAAACCCAAAGAGCTGCAGCAGAAAATCGCCGACACGATGGAAAAGCTCAACATGGAAATGGGCGTGTTCGTAGCACATGGTTCCATCGGCAAGCTGACCTTCACCCGTAAAGACAAAGCGGTCTGGGACGAAGTCCTCAAAGACATCAAAGACTCCGTCGAAGTTGCGAAGCGGGTCAATGCGAAATGGATGACCGTCGTTCCCGGCAACCTGGATGAAGGTCCCCGTTCCCGTCTGGCTGAAGGTTACCAGACCGCCAACGTGATTGAACTGCTCCGTCGCTGTGCCGAGATCTTTGAACCACATGGCATGGTCATGGTGCTTGAGCCACTCAACTGGTATGCCAATCATGGTGGTGTCTTCCTGCAGGGTTCTCCTCAGGCGTATGCCCTCTGTAAAGCAGTCGACAGCCCAGCCTGTAAGATTCTGTTCGATGTCTACCATCAGCAGATTACCGAAGGCAACCTGATCGTCAACATCGATCAGTGCTGGGATGAGATCGGCTACTTCCAGTCAGGTGATAACCCGGGCCGTAAGGAACCTGGTACGGGTGAGATTAACTACCTGAATGTATTCAAGCATATCCACTCCAAGGGATTTGAAGGTATCGTGGGAATGGAACATGGTAATTCCAAGCCCGGCAAAGAAGGCGACATGGCCGTCATCGAAGCTTATCGTGAGGTCGACCAGTTCTAAACGCTGCTAAGACCTGAAAGACGTTGCCTGTATCAGGCTCGTTGCGCGCTGGTCTGCTTGTCTGGCGTTGATTTACTGACGATCCCCCATTGATGGACCACTGACTATGACTGAAAAGAAAGCCAAAAACGTGCTCGGCACCGAACTGGAGATCTGTTCTCTGGAACCGGTAACCGGATTTTATCGTGACGGCTGCTGTAACACCGGCGGTTCGGATCTCGGTCTGCACACGGTGTGCACCGAAGTCACAGAAGAATTCCTGGCCTTTTCCAAGGAACGAGGCAACGATCTGAGTACACCTCATCCGTTGTTCGAATTCCCGGGTCTGAAACCCGGCGATCGCTGGTGTCTCTGCGTGGAACGCTGGAAGGAAGCCTTCGAGGCCGGCATGGCCCCCAAGGTAAAACTCGAATCGTGCCACATCTCGACACTGGAATTCGTCGACCTGGAAGATCTGCAGGCCTACGCCATCGAAGCCTGATGCACGTCGTGCGGATTACCACATACTAGAAAAATTAAAACCACGGAACCTGCTACTGCGGGTTCCGTGGTTTTTTTATACTGACACCGTGCGACACAGTTTAACTGCCGCTGCGGGATTATTTCGCTTTCAGCATATAGATTTCGCTGAAGGACGAGGTCAGGAACATTTCTCCATTCTGATCGGTGCCGAAGGTCATTACGGGGATGCTGGGGCTTTCGATCACGTGATTGGCAGTCACCTTTTTGCTGCTCTCGTCATACTTCAGAGCCCAGAATTTACCGGAGACATAATCGCCGTAAATGTACATGCCCTGGATCGCGGGAATTGCTTTGCCGCGATAGACGGATCCACCGGTAATTGACTTACCGACTTGGTGATCGTATTCCCAGATCGGCTCGATGAGGTGCTTGCGGGCTTCGACACCATTGGGACCGAAGGGGTGTTTGCCTTCACGGACCGACCAGCCGTAGTTGCCCCCTTTGACGACGATATCGATTTCTTCCCAGACGCCCTGCCCGACATCGCCGGCCCAGAGTTTGCCGGTCTTGTCATCGAAGGCAATCCGCCAGGGATTACGAAAACCGTAAGCCCAGATTTCCTTACGGATCGTGGCGAAGGTCGGTGTTTTACCATCTTCAAAAGGGTTGTCTTTGGGAATCGCGTAGTTCAGTCCGGGAGATTTGTGATTGACGTCGATGCGACAGATCGATCCGAGCATTGTGGACAGGTTCTGGCCGTTATGGAAGGCATCGCCGCCAGCACCGCCATCACCAAAGACGATATACAGCATGCCATCCGGGCCAAATTCGATGGTGCCCCCGTTATGATTCCAGGCGGGCTGTTCGACTTTCATCAGAATTTCTTCCGAGTCTGCGAGGGCCTGATCCGGATTGTCCTTGGAAACCCGGAAGCGGGAAATGACGGAGGTCGCATTCGGAGTTTCGGGAGAGCTGTAGTAGACGAAGAACTCGCCGTTCTTCTTGAAATCGGGATGGAAGGCCATGCCCAGGAGGCCCATTTCGTTTTTCTTGTCGAGATAGATCACACGATCGGAGATATCGAGGAAGAGTTTGCCTTCTTCCAGATCTTCATCTTCGGGTGTATTGGGAACGATGTAAATCTTTCCCTTCTGCGAGGCGATAAACAGACGGTCCGTGCCATCGCCGGCGTGGGTAATCACAATCGGGCGATCAATCTGCAGATACGGGAAAACCTTGACCAGCTTGACGGGAGCCGGAGAGGTATCCACTTTCTCTTCAGCAGAGAGTGGCGGGCAGACAGCCAGAATCAGCAGCAACGCGAGTGAGGTAATCGTTTTCATAGAGGGTCTCTTTGTCATGCGGGTAAACAACGGGGGGAGAAACGACGCGCTTGCGTGATCACCAGAATAGAAAAAAAAGACCGTCAATGCCACTCTGCGCCCGGTCCGCTTTCCGGCGGGACTTTAAAAAACGAATCAGGGCTTTTTAATCAGCACCGGGCGACACCAGTTGAGATGATCTTCAATGTCCGCGTTTTTACCAAAACCGACTTTCAGCACCAGCTGCTGTGCGCCGGTGAGATCGATCCGAGGGACTTTGACAATCTCTTTGGAGTGCCGCGCCACCTCGCGTTGAAAGACAGGCTTGCCATCCACCAGGACCTGCACCTTGACGCTGGCCCGTGTGCCTGCAGAATCATCCAGCCCCACACAAGTCTCGAACGCAGCATACTGCCCGTCCAGTTGATAATGCAGCTCTGCTGCGCTGTGCATACCCAGACCGGAATCGAAATACTGTCCCCCTGAAATCATTGGTCCGGAAAGCACATTCCGGTTGCGCTGCCACTTCCAGTTTCGAGAGAGATAGGGTGTAAAACGGTACTCAGACGGTTCCAGCTCCGACAGGGGAACCACGCGCCCTCCCAGGGGAGTGACCGCGGCCAGGCGATCCCGCTCACAGATGATGTCTGCGCCAAACAGGGTGTGAGCCCGCAGTCGGCTATCGTTCAACGAGAGTGTGGAGACCGTGACCCGCGAGCCGTCGGTGAGTGTGAGTTGATAATGCAGCTGTTCGGGCTGCGGAAATGCAATCAGCTCCGGATTGAAATAGAAATAGGCGATCCCAGTACGGGGCACCGTTGTTTCACCGGCCGCGGATTCGAACTGGAAACCGCCCTCATCGAAGCCCAGAAATTCGCCTTCGAGGTAGTCGCCGTTTTTGAGGTAGAACAAATCGGTCTTTTTGACCGTCTGTTCCAGCTGACGAATCAGGCGGTTACGGGCATGTGTGGCACGGGGCCAGCGAAAATAAGCCGCCCGGATCGTCTCGAGGGGAACTTTCAGTTCATCCAGCCGGGGACAGGCAGTCAGACGAATCACAAGGGCTTCCTCCGCAGCCCGTAAAATCTCGGCATGCAGGCGGTCGCCGTTCGCCAGGATCAACAGCCCCCCGCTGGGAGGCAGCTTGTCAACCGGATCCAGCTGCACGCGGACAATCTCTGTCGCCGGTATTTCTTCGGTTCCTGCTTTGCTCTTGATTATGAATCGATTCTGCTCGATCTGCAGCAGTTCGCCGGTGATCGTTTTCCCCGCCGCGGTCTGCAATTCGTCGGCCTGCAACGGTTCTGAAACCAGACCGCAGGACAACAGAGTCAGACAGAGCACAACGAACAATCGCATCGGACAACCTTTGGGGGAATGCAGCATTCCTGATCAACGCTGGAAAATCGGGATGTTATTGCGGGGGATCTGCAGAACGATGCAGGACATAGCCGTGCTGTATTCCACGCAGTTGGAACTGTCGGGACGCCAGCTGCCACTAGCCATCTGGCCGGCGACGAGCTCTTCGCGAATCGCGGTGTACCAGGTATCCCAGTACTGCTGCCCCGCCTGCCACATCGCCTGGACGGCATAATACTGACCGTAGTAATAATGACTGCCCCGGAAATAACGCTGATTAGGCAACCGGCCCATCAGGTATGTCAGCCCGTTTTCGATCTCTGGACCTTCATAGATCCCGGCACTGTATAAAGCGACAACGCCTGCTGCCGAGCGCGGAAACTCACTCTCGGCCTGCCGGACCAGCTGGTAGCGAAAGCCACCATCGGGGTTCTGACTCTTTTTGACATAATCGATGCAGCGATCGATGACCTCTTTGGAGATAAAGATGCCGCAGTTTCGAGCGGCCCGCAGGGCCATGATCTGACAGACGGTAACCGAGAGATCCGCGTCCTTACTTTCCGGCGTGTAGCGCCAGCCCCCTTTGGAGTTCTGCGATTTGACGATCAGCTCCACCGCTTTTTCGAGTTTAACGCGGACATCTTTACTGCGCGTCATCCCGTAAACTTCCGCGAGAAACAGCGTCGCAAAGCCATGACCGTACATCGGGCCGTGTGAGATGCTGTCGGGCGAAATGATATATCCGGACGGCTTGCAGGAAGCCAGAATGAAGTCGACGGCTTTCTGAACCTGAACGCCGTACTTGCCCCGCCCCGGTGTGTTCCCGTCTCCCAGGAAAGCCATACCACACAGCGCGGTAATAGCCACGTTGTTCTTGAAAGTGGAACCGGAACCGAAAGAACCATCGGGATGCTGACGTTCAGCCAGATATTGCAGACCACGCTCTACCGCCAGTCGCGCCGGTGGTGTGTAATAGCGTTTACCTTGCGCATCGATTGAACGGTTGATTTCCGGCTGAGCTGATACGGGCTGTACTGCTCCGCTAAGTATCAACGTCAGCGTCAAAACCAGACCGCGGACGGAAACCGGGGTTCGAGTGGAGAGGCCTGATTGAAATAGCAGGTATCGCAAAGCAGTCACTTACCCTGAACAGAGTGAAATCGGAGTCGACTTACCCCTGTATTGTACGGGATCGAGGAGTAATGAAAAGCAGCAGCCTGGAAAAACAGCTCGATCGGCTGGATCAGGGCTGAATGACTTCCGGATATTTCGAATTGCGTCCCGATAAGCGGGGCGTAGGCCGCATGGCTCCCCCCGGCTGAGGTTGTGCTGTGGGTTTCGTCATCATCGACTGCTCGATGGCCAACCGCGATTCGGTCCGCTGACGGCTGAAATCAGGGGGACGGACGACTTCCGGTCCCAGAGAGCTGGAGGGAATCGGATCTTCCAGCTCCATCATCTTCCGTTCTTCCATTTTCTGACTGCGGTTCATCGCCTGACGGTCCGAAAACAGCCGGGGAATACGCGTATTCGTGGAGTTAATACAGCCTGCACAGGCAGGTGTAAGTAACACGATCACGCAGAGACGAAACCAGGAATTCATGAAATGACAGACTTTGGAAAAACGGGGCAGTCCTCGACGGAAAGCAGAGGCTTCAGAACAGGGGCCAGACTATAGCAGATGACCTGCCTGACGAATAGAGAGATTTTTCAGGATCGGTGATCTGAAGAATGCCTCTAAACCGCTCGTATTTCTCAATTTACAACGATATAATCAGGCCCTGATGCATCAAACTGAGGAAAACCCGGTTTTTCAGAGGCTAACCCGGTGCTGACGCTGGCAGAAATCCGGTTTTCGCAATAGCATCCTCTGTAGTGGAAACAATTTTCGTCTTCCCCTGAGACTGGTATCGAAACAAAGGATTTACGCTGCTCCCATGTCAACTTCTCCCAAAGTCTGTGTGTTACGTGCCCCCGGAACGAACTGCGATATCGAAACGGCACATGCCTTTGATCTCTGTGGAGCCGAATCCACCCGCATCCATCTGCTCAAACTGCTCGAAAACCCGACGCAACTGAACGATTACCAGATCCTCTGCCTGCCTGGTGGCTTCAGTTATGGTGATGACGTGGGCGCGGGCATCATTTTCGCCAGTCACCTGCAGGGACAGCTGGGAGAAGTGATTGGCAACTTCCTGGCCGCTGACAAACTGGTACTGGGGATCTGTAACGGATTCCAGGTGCTGCTCAAATCGGGAATTTTGCCCGGTGGTGCTGCCAGCTGGCCCCCCAAAGCCGATCAACCCCGCGATGCCACACTGACCTGGAACAACAACGGCAAATACACATCGCTGTGGGTCAACCTGGGAGTGCTCGCCAAAGAGAACGTCTTCCTTAAAGACATCGACCAGATCGAACTGCCCATCGCGCACGCTGAAGGCCGCATCGCCGTCAGTGATCCGTCAGTCATCGAAAACTGGCAGGCCAATTCGCAGATCGCAATGTGCTATCGGGAAACCGGTGACGCTGAAACAACGCTCCAGGAGGAAATCCTCCCCTATCCTGTGAACCCGAACGGTTCGGCCTGTAACATCGCCGCCCTGGGAGATCCTTCCGGTCGCGTTCTGGGACTGATGCCTCACCCCGAGCGTTACCTGTTCGCCACACAGCATCCGCAGTGGACGCGTCTGGGCCTGGAAGGGGAAGGCGCAGGCATCCAGTTGTTCCGCAATGCGGTTAACTACTTCGCCTGAATCTGAGCAGCGAACGATTCAGCTCGAGAGTTTCAACAGCAGGTCATCATCGACGAGCTCCCCCTTGGGGAGTTCTTTAATGGCCTGCATCACGCGTTGCACGGTCTGCTCACTCGGCTCACGTCCCAGTTCATGCAGGCGGTGCAGGATGGCTCTCCGGCCGCTGTGACGTCCGAGTACCAGTCGAACGCCCTCTGCGCCGACCGCCTCTGGTCGATATGGCAGATACGTATCGGGGTTCTTCAACAGTCCGTCCTGGTGGATGCCCGCTTCAGTCGCGAAGATGTTGCTACCGCCGATCGGCTTCATCGGTGAAAGAGGAATGCCCGTTAGTTCGGAAACCAGACTGCAGAGCGGTGCGAGTTGACTGACATCCAGTTTATGCGGTCGCTCAAATTCGTCCTGATGCAGATGCAGGGCCATCGCGACCTCTTCCAGTGCAGCATTGCCGGCCCGCTCTCCAATGCCGTTGACGGTACACTGCACAACGTTCGCCCCCGCATCGATACAGGCCAGCGTATTCGCGACCGCCAGTCCCAGATCGTTATGAAAGTGCACCGCCAGCAGTACGTTCTCAATGCCGGGCACCTGATCCTGAATCTGACAGATCAGATCCTGCGCCTTGTACGGGGTCAGGATACCCACGGTATCGGGAAACCCGATGGTCGTCGCCCCGGCAGCGATCGCTTCCCGGTAGACTTCACAGAGGAAGTCGACTTCGGTACGACTCGCATCTTCAGGACTGAACGCCACGATGTCGAACTTTTCCGCCGCGTACTGAATACTGTCGACTATCAGATTGAGGACTTCGGTTTTACTCTTTTCCAGTTTGAAGTCACGATGCAGCGGACTCGTCCCGCAGAAGAGACTCACGCCCCGTTTGTGTGGCGGGTTGCCGGCGAGCGCCTCGTCGGCTGCGTCGATGTCGCCGGGCAGCGTGCGACAGAGTGCCGTGAGCACCGGCTTCTTGATCACACCGACCATACTTTGAATCGCTTCGATGTCCGCCTGCGACGAAGCAGGAAAACCGGCATCCAGTGAATGCACGCCAGCTGCTTCGAGGGCTTTCGCGATCTGCAGTTTCTCTGCTGGATCGAGCGTCGCGCCAGGCATCTGTTCGCCGTCACGTAGAGTCGTATCGCTGAACAGGACCGCACCGGAACGTCGGTGATGACGGATCACCGCCCGCTTGACTTTATTCTTAACGTGTTTTTTTGCACCAGAGAAAAACTGAAACATCCATTCGCATCCATACTAAAACTGAAAGCAGTATCCCGACTGGAACACGATTATAGCCAGCGTCCGTCGATCTGACACTGTTTTCAGAGACATTCACTCGATTTCCGAGGGATTCCCCCTGTCCGGGAAACTCATTGCGTTTTACTCAGCCAATCCATGCCTGCCCGATCTTCCCTCCCCGTTATGACTCGTATATGATCCCCACAGATTCAACCCGCCATAAAGGATTTTGCAGCGATGACCTTGTTCGACTTTGGAGTTTTCCCCACTCAATCTTTTCATCTACTGGCTGCCACAGAAGGGACGATGTGGCATTCCCTGGCAGATATTCTCATCCTGCTGGCAACGGCCATTGTGCTGGGAACCCTGGCCGAACAGCTCAGACAGAGCGCCATTCTGGGTTACATCGCCGCGGGGACCCTCGTCGGCCCCAACCTTTTAGGCTGGGTCGCGGATCGACAGAGCATTTTTGACCTCGCGGAACTGGGGGTGGCTCTGCTGCTGTTTGCCATCGGTCTAGAATTTTCGCTACCGCGACTCAAGCGACTGGGACGCATCCCGCTGGTCGCCGGCATCCTGCAGATCATTCTCACCCTGCTCGGAGGACTGTCCGTCTCGCTGCTTTTGAGTTTTTCCTTTCCCGAGGCCCTCGCGATCGGAGCGATGATCGCCCTCAGCAGTACCGCGTGTGTTGTGCGCATGCTCAATGACCGGGCCGAACTCGATGCCCCTCACGGTCGCACCGCGTTGGGAATTCTACTGGTCCAGGACATGGCGGTCATTCCGCTGATGCTGATCATCACCGCGCTGGTCGGCAAAGGATCGGCGGGAGAGATCGCGATTCAGCTCTCGATCTCATTCCTACTGGCGGTTGTCTTTGTGGCTGTGTTTTATGGACTGTTCAATTTCATTCTACCCCGACTGCTGGAACTGTCATCTCTCAGACGGAACCGTGATTTCCCGATTCTGCTGGCGATGGTGATGGCGGCGGGCTCTGCCTGGGCCGCGCATCGACTCGGACTCAGCCCTGCGCTGGGTGCGTTCGTCGCGGGTGTGTTGCTGGCGATTTCCCCGTTTGCCACGCAAATTCGCGCCGATGTCCAGCCACTGAAAACCGTGCTCGTCACCCTGTTCTTCTCTGCCGTCGGCATGTTTGGTGACCTGAACTGGGCCGTCCAACACCTGGGACTCGTCCTCGCTGTCGTTGCGGCGATCATTACGGGCAAGCTGTTGATCACCTTCGGCGCAGCCTGGTTCTGCGGTCAGCCCTGGCAGTTCGCCCTAGGAACCGGTCTCTGTCTGGCCCAGGTCGGGGAATTCTCCTTCGTACTGGCCACCGTGGCGCGGGGCACAGTGGACGCACCGGGGATTCTCTCGGAAACCACATTCCGCCTGATCATTTCATCGACGATCGCCACGCTGCTGCTGACTCCCTACCTGATTCAGCTGGCACCGGTCGCCGCGAATCTGCTCCGCCAACTGTGGGGCCGAAAACCGGCTAAAAACGAATCACACTCCCCGCATATTGATATTACGGATCTGGAATCCAGCCGGGAGACCGATGATGATCTGGTTCTCATCCTGGGATTCGGTCCCGCCGGCCAGCGGGTCGCCGGCGAACTGCTGCAGGTCGGTCTGAAAAAGATTGTGGTCGTTGATCTCAACCACGAGAACCTGCGGATGGCAGAACAGTACGGTCTCCGTTCCCAGCTAGGCGATGCGACTCAGATCGAAGTGCTGGAACATGCGGGCCTGTATCGCTCCCGCCTGGTGATTACGACTCTGCCCAGCCCCACGGTTTGCCGCCAGGTAATTTTTCTGGTTCGTCAAATGGCCCCTTCGACGGCACTTTATGTTCGCTGCCGCTATCACCTGCACCACTGGCAGCTCCTGGCGGCGGGAGCGGATGTGATTGTTGATGAAGAAGAACACGTGGGCGAGTGTCTGGCGAAACACATTCTGGATTCCCCCCTACTGCTGCAGCAGCTGTTGAAGTCGAATCAGAAACCAGAGTCGGGACAGTCCTCCGAACAGGTATAAAAAAAGGCCCCCTTCGTTATCGAAGGAGGCCTGGTCATGATCGTTTCAGATTGAAACAGACTCTTACAGTTCAGCAGTTGTGGGAACCACGAACGGCTTACGATATTCACGAGTCAGTTTCGGATTCGCTGCAGAAGCCTGTCCACCGGTGAAGGTTTCCGACTTGCTGTCGATGGTCAGTTTGGGGCCCATGCTGACGATGGTGTCATCAGTATCGAGCTTGTTGTTGCCCAGGTGCTCGCGGAAGCGGCCCAGAGTTTCCAGGGCTTCGCTATCACCCTTGAACTCACCGGCAACTTCCTTCACAGGCATGGTATTGCCCATTTCGTAGGAAATGTTACCCAGGTGACACAGGGCACTGGAGATGTGACCTTCTTCGATGTCGGCGTTCAGATCGCTGATCTTGCGGCTGCGAACAGCATCCACAAAGTTGGCGAAGTGATCGGCAGAACCCGAGAACTTCTTGATCAGCTTGCCGTCGTTGTCGAAGGCAGAAGCACTGTTGTAGCTTGGAATCACAACGTAGCCGTCGGTACCGTAGAAGATCACCCCTACTTTGGCACCACGATAAGGTTCGGTTTCCAGACCACGTACTTCGAAGACCAGACGCTTGTCGCCGAACTGGTGGATGCTGACCTGAGTGTTGGCTACGTTACCGGCATCGGTGTAACCCAGTCGTCCGCCGTAAGCCTGAACGCTGTCGCCGACGTTATCAACGCCGAGACCCCAGCGGGCTACGTCCATCTGGTGAATCCCCTGGTTACCCAGGTCGCCGTTACCGGTTGGTGTCTGCCAGTGCCAGTCGTAGTGGAAACGCTGACGTGTCAGTGGTGCCATCGGTGCAGGTCCGAGCCACAGATCGTAGTCAACGCTGGCCGGTACATCGTAGTTCCCTTTAGGACCGATTGATTTACGACGCTTGTAGCAGGTACCGCGAGCCAGTTTGACTTCGCCGATGCCGCCGGCTTTTACGAATTCAATCGCATCGATCAGACCAGGTTGTGAACGGCACTGAGTACCAGTCTGGACGATCTTGTTGTGCTTACGGGCCGCTTCCACAATCCGACGACCTTCGCTCACGTTGTGGCTGACCGGCTTTTCACAGTAAACGTCTTTACCAGCCTGGATCGCCCAGATCGCTCCCAGAGCGTGCCAGTGGTTGGGAGTCGCGATGCTGACGATATCGATATCCTGATCGTCGAAGGCTTTCCGCAGGTCTTTGTAGTAAGTTGGTTTTTTATTTGTCTTTTTGTAGACGTTACCCACACCTTTGGTCATCCCCACGCTTTCATCGGGATCGACAATGGCGACGATTTCGGTGTCTTTACGACCGGCGAAAGCGCTGAGGTGAGACTGACCACGGCCATTGACACCCAGCAGGGCGACACGCAGTTTTTCGTTGGGGCTGCTGGACTGCGACTCGGCTGCAGAGAGCTGAGGAATCGAAGTGCTCAGAGCTGCTGCGCCAGCGGCAGCAAACATCGATTTTTCCAGGAATTCGCGACGAGATTGTTGAGACATCTTCTTTTTTCTCCTCATTTAGTGTCAGAAGGTAGGTGGCACTGTGCACGCTCAGGCGGGGTGGAACAACAGACAGCCAGGTGATGCAGCACACAGTCAAACCGTTCCTGGGTACTCGACCACAGCCAGTTCAGGTGCCGTCATTCCGGAATTTTGTAAATTCTGTTTAGCAAAGTCTAACCGATGAAAGGACGAACATTCAAGGTTGAACCGAAAAACCGCCCCGATTCAGGGTGATTTCCTCGCTGGAAACCTGCGGATTCCCCAGCCGGGAGAATCCGCGCAACTATGAATGCTTACGTTCATTTCGCCGCCGACAATGGTAGAAAACTTTGAATTCCGATCTCTTCACGACTGGCAAAGGGTTCACCATAGGCGCGATGAATGGTCCAGCCCCAGTAACGGGCCCGATCCTTGATGTCATCCAGCACCGTCGGATGCTCTTCGGAACGCCCCTGGATCATCTGGCTTTCATAGCAGCGAACCGCCTGCATTTTCTGCTCGATATGCGGCGAAATATCAAACACGAAGCTCGGCTTGGGATGAATCCGCAGGTGAATGCTCCAGAAATAATAGATCTGGGGCGGCCAATAGCGTTCGCCCGACATATCAGTCTTGCTGAGCTTCGACCAGAATCGGGCGGCATCCACCAGATGGCTGGCGGCCACGTGGTCGGGATGCACGTCTTCCCAATAGGGGGCGAGAATCACTTTCGGCTGCTGTTCACGAAAGATTTCGGCCAGTTGTCTGCGGGCAGTCAGACTCGATTCCAGACTCCGGTTCGGCAGTTGCAGATTCTCCCGCCAGTCCAGTTGCAGGACCTCCGTCGAGGCTGCGGTCTCTTTCGCCCGGATCTCGGGACTGCCGTAAGGCGTTGGCTCACCATTGGTTAACTCCACAACTCCCACACGCTGTCCCGCGGCTTTGCAGGCCAGAATAGTGCCTCCCACGCTGATTTCCGCATCATCGGGATGCGGGGCGACGACCAGTACATCTAATTGAGAACCCACGAATACTCCTTAAATAACAGACTCAAACGGCTCCGGACCGGACTCACGAAAATCAGGCTAGACTTGAAAACCGAAATCCTTAAAATCCCTCGCACTCTCTCTCAATGGGACCCCCGTCCCACTCACAATTCCACATCATTACTATTGTAGACCATCAATCATAACGGTCGAGGCACGCGCTGTCCCTGCCGACGATGATTGTATGGAGGATCCTCTCATGAAATCCTTTGTCCTGGCGTTCATCGCCTGTGGCCCGGTGTTTCTCTTCACCAGCGGCTGCGCACAGGTGATGAAGCCTATCTCAGAACTGCAACACGAAACCATGCGTGCCTTCAAACCCAAGCCTTTCGATTCCGACTGGAGCGGCGAAGATGAAGTCGACCAGTGGGGCTATGTGGGTGAAGAAGCCCGCGGCGACCGTCCCCGTGAATACGATCCGGACCCCTGGTGGCAGAAATACGTGATGAGTTCCAAAGCACGCAGTATCGAACGGAACCTGGGAATCGATTGATCCCACCGGTCGGAGGCAGCCGGGGGCCGCTGTCTCCCCTGATACGGGGCGATACTTTTTCTTGCATCTGCTCGATCCATTAATTATATTAAGTTAATACAGGCAGGGCGTTTTCGTCTTGTCTGGAGTGAATTAACTTACCTGCCGTACGCTTCAGAACCGTCGGCTACCGTCAGTCTACATATCGACAGACGGACTGGTATCACCAAACCTGAACCCGCGCTGTTTGTTGTACCATTCTCTCTACCTGCGCTCATTCTGTGAGACGCTCTCCCCGGGTACGACGGCACCGCAAATCCTACCTGAAGGTGCATACCCATGTGGAATCTCTACCTGAGAACCATTTCTCTGGCAGGAATCCTCTTGCTCAGCGCGCACGCTGCGAGTGCCGCCCCCCTGCGGATCCATCATCCAAGCCCAACACACCCGAGATCGATTTCAATCGGGATATCCGACCGATCCTCTCCAAGAACTGCTTCCACTGTCACGGTCCCGATCCTGAAACCCGCGAAGCCGGCCTGCGACTGGATGAACGCGCTTCCGCGGTCATGAAACTCGAAAGCGACGCCCATGCGATCGTTCCCGAAGACGCCGCGAAGAGCGAACTCTTCAAGCGGATCACTTCCGACGATGAATACACGGTCATGCCGCCTCCCGACGTGGGTGAGAAACTGACCGACGCCCAGATCGCGAAGATTAAAGCCTGGATCGAACAGGGGGCCCCCTATGCCCGGCACTGGTCGTTTATTCCACCTCAGCGTCCTGCACTCCCCGAAGTCAAACAGCAGGACTGGCCTGCGAATGCCATTGATCGCTTCATCCTCGCGAAGCTGGAACACGCGGGACTCAAACCGAGCCCCGCAGCCGACCGCTACACGCTGATTCGTCGCCTGAGCTTCGATCTGCGGGGGCTGCCTCCGACGCTGGACGAAGTCGAACAGTTCGTGAATGACAAATCTCCCGATGCCTACGAAAAACTGGTCGACCGGTTTTTAAGCGATCCCGCTTACGGCGAGCGCTGGGCCCGCAAGTGGCTCGACCTGGCCCGCTACGCCGACTCAAAAGGCTACGGCTCCGATCCGCTGCGAATGGAGATCTGGCGTTACCGCGACTGGGTGATCAATGCCTTCAATCAGAACATGCCCTTCGATCAGTTCACCCTCGAACAGCTGGCCGGCGACATGCTCCCCAATCCGACACTCGAACAGAAAGTCGCAACCGCCTTCCATCGTAACACGATGACCAACACCGAAGGGGGCACCGACGACGAAGAATTCCGCGTCGCCGCCGTGCGGGACCGCGTCGATACCACGATCCAGGTCTGGATGGGGCTCACCATGGGTTGTGCGAAATGTCACACGCATAAATACGATCCGATCACGCAGAAGGAATACTATCAGCTCTACGCGATCTTCAATCAGACCGCGGATACCGACAAGCCGACCGATGAGCCCACCATCGCGGCTCCCACGCCTGAGATGCTGCAACAGACCAAACGTATCGAAACCCAAATCGCGACGCTGAATCAGAAACTCAAAACCCCCACCAAGGAACTCGCAGCGGCACAGCAGAAGTGGGAAAGCACGCTGCATGCGAAGCCCGACTGGCAGACATTGAAACCGACCAGCGTGACTTCAACAGCGAAGACGACGCAGTTCGCGATTCTGGACGACGGTTCGATTCTGGCCTCCGGTCCCGCGGCGAACGAAAACTACACGATCGAAACCGAGATCGATGCCCCCGCCTTCAAAGCGCTGCGGCTCGAAGTGCTGCCGGACAAGAGTCTGGCGGCCAGCGGTCCCGGACGGGCCAAAGACGGGAACTTCGTCCTCTCAAATATCAAAGTCGAAATGCAGCCGATCAAAGGTAAAAACAAAGATGCCCCCGCGCAAGGTCAATTCCTGCGGATTGAACAGCAGGGGAAGGCGAAACAGATTCTCTCGCTGGCCGAGGTGCAGGTCTTCCAGGGAGACAAGAACATCGCCGGCCAGGGAGTCGCCACACAGTCGAGTACCAGCCACTCCGCGCCCGCGAAACTCGCCATCGATGGTAACACCGACGGCCACTTCTTCAACGCGAAGTCTACGACTCACACGAACCAGGAAGTCCAACCCTGGTGGGAGCTCGACCTCAATTCAGAGACGCCCGTCGAACGCATTCAGATCTGGAACCGCACCGATGGCTCGGGCGATCGGCTGGCGAACTTCAAAGTCAGCCTGCTCGATAAAGACCGCAAGGTGGTCTGGCAGACCATCGTCGCGAAAGCACCGAACCCCAGTACCACGCTGTCCGTTTCGGATCGGCGGGTGATTCCCCTCAAGCGGGCCCTCGCTTCTCACTCGCAGTCCGGCTTCCCGGTGAGTGCAACGCTGGATCCCAAAAGCGGCAGCAAAACCGGCTGGGGTATCGCTCCTCAGTTTGGTAAGGAGAACTCGGCCTACTTCTTTCCCGATCACGGAACCGCGCAGCCGACAGGCAAACAGCGGTTGATCGTCACGCTGTCACACAATTACAAAGATCCCCAGTACGCCCTGGGACACTTCCGGCTGTCGTTCACGAATGATTCCCAGCTCGAGCCCCGGCTCAAGGTACCCGATGACATTCTGGCGATTGTCGATACCCTCTCCGAAGCCCGTACGCCGGCGCAGCGCGACAAGCTGGCCGCGTATTACCGCGGCGTCGCACCACTGCTCAAACCGACGCGGGACGAGATCGCCAAACTGCAGAAAGCAAAACCGAAATATCCGCAGCTGCCCATCATGGAAGAGTTGCCGGCCGACAAGCAGCGGAAAACACACATCATGGTGCGGGGCAGTTTCCTGCAGCCGGGCGACCTGGTCGAACCGGCGCTGCTGAGTTCGTTCAACCCGGCTCCGAAAGAGACACCCAACAACCGCATCGCAGTCGCAAAGTGGCTCACCGATCCAGCTAATCCGCTGACCGCGCGAGTCGCTGTGAACCGTTACTGGTCGCAGCTGTTTGGGGCGGGACTGGTCGTCACCGAAGAAGACTTCGGTACCCAGGGCGAGCTCCCCAGTCATCCGCAACTGCTGGACTGGCTGGCCACCGAATTCGTAGAGAACGGCTGGGACATGAAAGCCCTGCTGAAAACCATCGTGATGTCCAACACCTATCGGCAGGCATCGACGACAGAGCCGATTCACATTCAGAAAGATCCCAAGAACCGGCTGCTCTCCCGCGGACCGCGGTTCCGTCTGTCGGCGGAGATGATCCGTGACCAGGCACTGGCCGTCAGTGGTCTGTTGACGAAGCAGGTCGGCGGGCCGTCCGTCTATCCGGTGCAACCCGAGGGGATCTGGCGGGCTGCGTTCAACGGTCAGCGGACCTGGGCCACCAGCAAAGACAAGGATCGTTACCGCCGGGGTCTGTATACCTTCTGGCGACGTACGGTCCCCTACCCTTCGATGGCAACCTTCGACGCCCCCAGTCGGGAGATCTGTACGATCCGTCGCATCAATACCAATACGCCGCTGCAGGCGATGATTACGATGAACGATCCCGTCTTTATCGAAATCTCGCAGGCCCTGGCTCGACGACTGTATGAGGAAGGGGGAACGACAACGGAGTCCCGCATCGAGTATGGGCTCCAGCTCTGTCTGCTCCGTCCGCCGCAACCCGAGCAGGTGCAGCCGCTGCTCGAACTTTATGAATCTGAAAAGGCCTACTATGCAGCGCATCCCGAGGAAGCGAAACAGCTCCTGGAGAATCCGCTGCATCCGCTGCCTGAAAAATACAACCCCGCAGAACTCGCAGCCTGGACCGTGATCGCCAACGTGCTGCTCAACATGGATGGCGTTCTCACGAAAGGATAGACCGATGAATTTGAAACAACAGCAACTGCAGGCGGTAACCCGCCGCCACTTTCTCGCCCAGGGGTCAACCGGCATCGGTTCGATCGCCCTGGGAGCGATGCTCGCGGAGAACAACCGTGCCGCCGCCAATAAACCGGAACAGCCGGAAGCGCCGCCGTTCCGCCTGCCCGCGAAAGCCAAACATGTGATCTTCCTGCACATGGCCGGTTCGCCTCCGCAGCAGGAACTGTTTGACTATAAGCCGGAGCTGGTCAAACGTAACATGCAGCCCTGCCCCGATTCGTTCCTGAAAGGCCGCGGCTTCGCGTTCATCAAGGGACATCCCAAGATGCTGGGAACGCCGTACAAATTCAAACAGTACGGCGAAGGCGGCACCTGGATGAGCGAGCTGCTGCCGAACTTCCAGAAGGTCGCCGACGACGTGGCCGTCATCAAGTCGATGCACACCGATCAGTTCAACCACGCGCCCGCCCAGCTGTTCCTGTATACCGGAGCCCCCCGATTCGGCGGGGCCTCGATGGGGTCGTGGATCACCTACGGTCTCGGTTCGGAAAACAAAAACCTGCCCGGGTTCATGGTGCTGCTCAGCGGCGGCAGCGACCCGAGTGGCGGGAAGAGCCTGTGGGGCAGCGGCTTTCTGCCGTCCGTCTACCAGGGGGTGCAGTGCCGGACCAGCGGCGACCCGATTCTGTACGTCTCGAACCCGAAAGGGATCAACCGGGAGGTCCGTCGGCGGAGCCTGGATGCGCTGAAGAAGCTGAATGAATTCGAGCTCAAGCAGTTCGGTAACCCGGAAACGCTGACCCGCATCAACCAGTACGAGCTCGCGTTCCGTATGCAGATGTCGGTTCCCGAAGCCGTCGATCTGACCAGCGAAACCAAAGCGACGCACGAACTCTACGGCACGACCGGCGGTGCGCCTTCGTTCGCGAACAACTGCCTATTGGCCCGCCGAATGGTGGAACGGGGCGTGCGGTTCATCCAGCTGTTCGACTACGGCTGGGACATGCACGGCACAAGCAAGGGGAACGACCTGATCACCGCGGTGCCGAACAAGGCCAAAGACATCGACCGCCCGCTGTACGCGTTGATTACCGACCTCAAGCAGCGGGGTCTATTGGATGAAACGCTGATCGTCTGGAGCGGCGAATTCGGCCGCACCTCGATGAACGAAGCCCGCAACGGCTCCACCTTCCTGGGCCGCGACCACCACCCGCACTGCTACACCATCTGGATGGCCGGCGGCGGCATCAAAGGCGGCGTCTCCTACGGCGAAACCGACGAACTCGGCTACTTCGTCACCGAAAAGAAAGCCAGCGTCCGCGATCTGCAGTCAACGATTCTGCATCTGACGGGGCTCGACGCCCGCAAGCTGAAGGTGCCGTACCAGGGGTTGGATCAGCGGCTGATCGGCCCGGCGGATGAGGATCATTTACTGGAAGGGGTACTGGCTTGAGCGATTTGGTAGCGTTGGATTGATAGAACTTATTTTTTTCATTTTCGATGATCCATCCAGTTTCAATCGCCGTTTGTTCTCTGTGCTCGTATACTTTTTCAGTAAAATGCACACAAAAGTCACTCATGGGTGATTAAAGAACAACATAATCAGAAGGTACTGTTTCATCGCATTGATGTAAGGGCACGAAACAAATTACTCAATGGGAGAGACCACAGGTTAAGTCCCCATAGGATACATTGATGAAAATATCATTCATTGCCCTTGCGGTTTTTATAATTCTTGGTATTTCCTGTTACACGTGGTTTAATCGCGCATCAGATCGTGTTGTTCTGACATTTTTCACAGCCATGTTTGTAGGAGCAATCGGCTTCACTGCCAAAGAGGCAATCTCAAACAAAGTTGAATCTCGCAGTGAAGAGATTAGCGTTGCTACGTTCTACGGTAGAAGAGACTATCGACCGATTCTACTACGGCTTCCATATCGCACTGAACTAACGATCTTCACTCAGTCAGCTACTATCCCCGCCCGAACTCCAGATGACTCTCATATAGATATCTCATATGGTGCTGATCTTTACTTTCCCGCAATAACTTATGCAATTCTATCGAAATCATTGTCCGCTTTTAGTGGTGGTTGGGACAGCGAGATTGTGCGACTGAAGGGGCCCGGCTTTACAAACATTCAAAGCAGAGGCGGATCGAGAACAGGAACAAAAGTAACCCTCAATGAGCTGTACGACTCGTTTGGGTTTGATGTGGAATTTGATGAGGACCAACAAGCCTTTCAACCAAACACATTTCAACAATATTTTCTACCACCGCATACCACTTATCGGCTCAATGAAGAGACTGAGCACTCGCGTTCGATCGAGTTCAGAAATCGGTATATAACTCTGACGATTCAAATTCAGAAAGGAGGTAGTTCTATCGGAATTGGAGAATATGATTCATTCATATCACCTGATGACAACTCTCAAGTTGGGCACTCTGTATTTCAGGTCACTGGTACCGTCATACAAAATCGACTTCTGAATGGACATCCTGATATGGCACGTTACCGCAAGTGGGCAGACACGGTGATTGATACAATAGTCCAAGATTTCAGTTTTGAGGCAATTCGGGCTCGCCATATCGAAGACATGCAACTGCGTGGACGAGATGCCATAATAGGCTTATAAGTCAGTAAAGGGAGCAGCCCCTAAACAATCAGCAAAGACGAGTCAAATAAGGCAGATCACCTTATTCAATGAGACTCGCCCCTTTTATTCTCCCAGTCCTGCCGCTCAATTCAACCGCAGCAGACTCGTAAAGGAGACCGACGATGAATCGACGCCTCACCTTAGTTATTGTCGCGGTTGCCGCAGGTGCGGCTTCCGTATTTACGCATGCCAAAGAAGAGACGCGAAAATCCGAGATTGACACGTTCGAATCCGTGCAGCAAAACAAGGACTATCGCGTTTCGCTGCTGGGCATCACAAAAGGGATTGCTTTTGTTGATTCGCAAGCGCTGATTGACGAGGGCGGCCGCCCTCCCGGCAACAACGCGGTGCCCTGGATGCGCGTCGTCGCGGTCATCGAAAAACGCACCGACAAAGACGAAACGTGGGGCTTCAGCGCAGAAACGACAGATGGCAAACCGCTGGTCGGCAAAGTCAGAATTGAAGCGAACGGTCGCGTCATCGGAAGTCGCAGCAATGGCATCACCGAAATGGATTGTAATTCTCCGCAGCTGCCCGCCGCCACCTTCCCCGTCGGATTGCCCCAGGATCTGAATGAGCAGCAGTCCAAGGTCTACTCCTTCACCCTGTCCGGCAAGTTCCAGCCTGCGGAAACGGTGGTGCTGCGTTTTACCTTCGGCGATGCAAAAAAACGCCGCGAACTGGTGTTTGATGATGTTCCGCTGCCGTAGGTGGTTGTGCTACCCCGATAGATCGTGCTGGAAACCACACGCGGAGCAACCGGATCTTGTTGCCATGCAGGACCATTTCCAAGGATCAGGCCTACCCCCTTATTTATCAGTACTTTGCAGACATCAGTACTTTGCAGACATCAGTACTTTCAACTTGTGGACTCGACCAGATTGATCACCAACCATTAAAGTATCGCCACTTTGACTGATCGAAATACTATTCACAATATCATCGAACCAGTATGTTGCAATCGCCTTTCCGCTCGTGAGGTCCCACATCTTTATCGACTTATCATTCGAACCGGAAATCGCATGCTTCCCGTCGGGCATTATCGCCACGCAATTGATCGCTTCAGTATGCCCCTTGAGCGTTTGAAGTGGCTTCCTGCTGGCTAGGTCCCACACTTTTAGCGTACTATCGTATGAACCAGAAATGCACTGATTTCCGTTTGGAGTCAAAGCCACACAGTTGACCACACCAGTATGCCCTTCGAGAGATCCGAATAATTTCCCGCTGGCCAGATCCCAGATTTTCAGGCTTGTGTCCCATGAACCTGAAATGGCCTGCTTTCCATCGGGCATCATCGCTACGCAAAGAACAGAGTCGTTATGGCCTTCGAGTGACTGAAGCATCTCTCCATTTGCCAGATCCCACACTTTTAGCGTTTTGTCAATCGAACCTGAGACGGCTTTTTTCCCATTGGGTGTGATTGCTACGCATCTTACCGAGTGTGCATGTCCTTTCAGAGTTTGTAGAAGTGTTCCGTTGGATAAGTCCCAGAATTTCAGTGTTTTATCAAATGCACCGGAAATGGCTTGCTTTCCATCGGGCATAATCGCTACGCAAAAAACTTCTTGTTCATGGCCTATAAGAGTTTGGAGAAGTTCTCCGTCACTTAGATCCCACACTTTTAATGTTGTATCCCCTGAACCTGAAATAAACTGACTGCTATCAGGAGTGATGGCGAGACAATTCACAACCTTAGAATGGCCGTTTGGTGTCCAGGGCATCTTTCCTTTTGTCAGATTCCACACCTTCAGCGTATCATCGGTTGAACCTGAAACTACCTGGTTACCATCTGGTGTCACCACCAGACACTTAATATGATGCGCATGTCCTTCAAGTGTCTGGAGTTGCTTTCCACTGTTTAGATCCCATACTTGCAACGTTGTGTCCAGCGAACCTGAAATAACTCGGTTCCCATCTGGAGTCACTGTCAAACAACTGACCGGCCCCGTATGTCCCTCAAGTGTTTTAAGTAGCTTTCCGCTCTTGAGATCCCACACTTCCAGCGTATTTTCCTGTGGACTGGAAACAGCCAGGCTTCCATCTGATGTCACCGCTACGCGAAAACTGAGAATATTGATTGTGCGGAGTTCTTTTCCACTGTTGAGGTCCCACACTTTTATTGTTTCATCAAACGAACCAGAAATGGCCTGTTTACCATTTGGCGTTATTTTTATAAAATTCACCAGACTTGAATGTCCTTTAAGTGTTCGGAGCAGTTCTCCACTTTGAATATCCCATACTTTTAATGTTCTATCGTTTGATGCGGAAACAGCTTGCTTTCCATCTGGAGTCACTGCCACGGCATTCACTGCACCAGTATGTCCTTCAAAGGTTTTGAGTAGCTTTCCAGTAGCGAGATCCCACACCTTCAGCGTTTCATCGTCTGAGCCTGAAATAATCTGTTTTCCATCTGAGATAATCGCGACACAATTAGTCCAGCTGGAATGTCCTTTGAGAGTTCGGACCAGCTCACCATTCTTGAGATCCCATACTTTCAACGTATCGTCATCTGCACCCGAAATGGCTTGTTTCCCATCAGGCGTTATCGCCACACAATTGATTGATCTCTGGTGTCCTGCAAGAGTCCACATTAAAGGGCCATCGGGTTGATTGAAAGTGGGCCATTCGGAACGGAGCTGAACTTGATCGTGCGGTAGACTCTGAAATGGTTTAAAAACGGGCTCCGATCGGTTCAACAACCTGGCTTGAAGTTGTTCTCTCAATGCCTCGGGATGGTCGCGCAAAATATGTTTTGAAAGATTCAGGGCGGCCCTGATAGTTTGGGTGTTCGGGTCGGATTCTTTATTGTATTCCTCAATCAATCGATCAATGCCAACTTGATTGAGTTGGTATTCGATCCAATCGGGGTTTAAATACTCAGGCTGATTGGCATCATATTTCGGAGATTGATTTTCGGCGGGCAGTGACTGGGGAGTTTTCAGGTCTAGATTCTCGCTGCCAGTAAGTTTTTCTTGTGATACAGTGTCTTCTGGCGGATCTACAGGGTGATTTACTTTGCCGCAAGAGAACAAAAGCCCACAGATGAAGAGTAAGCATATTCCGATGAACTTATCAGCTACATTCGCTGTAGATAGATGTTTAAAGCCAGCCATTGGTGAAACCATTTCTAAAGTAAAAAGATCCTCTTTTGAGAGAGCCTACTATTTGTGGGGAACTTCAGTTCGTCTCACAAACCGTGAAAAGTTCCTTCGTGTTTGGTGCTTAACTTTATTGCGCACCAATTATTTATTCAGCCCATTGACACTCACCAGATTTACACACTTCCCAATTGAACACCTGCCAAATAGAGTGTAGCATAGGTGTTTTGTTGCGTACTATCAACTTGTAAACGCACGCAATCAATAACCCAGTCAATTCAATATCATGAAGAGAATCGAGATTCAGGGAGACAGCTATGAATGTGATGTGAACCCGATTCACATCCCGACGATAGAACGGATACTGAAAGGAACTACAGAGAGTGATACTTCGATTCAAGCGATGAGCATTCCTCGTCGTCCCTTACGTCTTTTTCTTGCTATCAAATCTCTTCGCTGGTACCGCAAATACATATCACCAAAAATTGGCAGTCGATGTGTCTTTGAGCCAAGTTGCTCACACTATGCGGAATTAGCATTTAGAAAAAAAGGCATGATTAAAGGAATGGTGCTAACCATCAGGAGATTACTTCGTTGTCGTCCTGGAAATGGTGGAGTCGATCTACCTTAAGAACTACTGGAGAGTAGAAATGGAATATCGCATTGAACCTATTGGTGGTCGATTTTCGAACAAAGATATCAAGGATCTGGCTGACCAATTCACAAAACGCGCCAAAGTTGGATACAAACTCCACTCGGTTTTTGAGGCACAGCAACCCGGTTGTCTGGGAATAGGTACTGCTACTACTACTTACTTTGCGATCTATGTTAAGGAATAGCATCCAAATACCAAGCAAATACTTTTCCCGAATTATCAGATCAGGCGGCGATCTGTCGTTCTTTATTTCAGTAAGATCTATAGATTCAAATCAATGCCATGCAGGGAACAGGGCTTGTCAGGCCCCATGGCGCATTTGATCTAAATTTGTTTCTCTCCAGGCGGGCCGACACATGGGTCGGCCCCTACGACTGTTGTGCCCGGATCCACTCTCCGTGCTGTGGTGAAGGGCTTTGATTTCATTATAGAGGAGCAAGCCAACTGTGTCCCCTATCGAGAACTGAAATGAACTGGATTGTTCCCCGAGTCAGAAACGTGCGTAGAATTCTGCCGTACCTGTGGTTTGGGGCGCTACTGGGCGGATTCTATGGGATGCTGCATGATCAGATCAGCTATACGATCTCGCGGGAATATTTCACCGATTTCAAATTCCACCAGTTTCGTTATGCGGATTTTCATTTGCCTGAGCGGCTGTATGTGGGCATCATCGGCTTCCTCGCGACCTGGTGGGTGGGCTTATTTTCCGGCTGGTTTCTCGCGCGGATGAGTTTCAACAGTGATGATTTACAAACGGCCCGCCGCGATATTCTGCAGGGGTTCGCGATCATCGCCTGTTGTGCCATGGGTGCCGGCATTCTGGGTGGCGTCGCGGGATACCTGAATTACTATGTCTTTGATGCTCAGGAATTCCTGGGTTTTGAAAGACAGTTTTCCGGAACCACGCTCAAACGATTTGCGATCGTGGGTACGATTCATAATGCCGGTTACGCCGGAGGACTGGTCGGATTGATTGTTGCTGTTTTCCTGCTGAAACGGAAAATGAAACAGAGGCTGTCCGACGTTGATATGTGATGGTTTCAGGTGGGGTGTGAAGTTGGTGGCTTTTACCCAGTTTCGAACGCGGCAGCTGCGACCTCCTGGTCGCTGCGCTCGGATCGAATTGCATTCGATCCCACCCTCTTTCTTGGGTGAGTTTTATTGGCCCATTTCACGTTTACTCTTTTTCGTTCTCTGCCAGGCGGGCCGACACTTGGGTCGGCCCCTACGACTGATGTGGTTTGATGTTTGTTGCGTGTCCTGTTTGTTGGGGCTTTCAACCGGGGCTAAGGCCCTGCTGCCAGGGGTTGCTGGCTTTTGTGGGTTTGATAGTGTGGCCTATCGATAGCCCTGTCGGCCGGTCTTCTTCTTTTTCACATCGCATTGCCGGCGATCCAGGCTGTGGTCCAGGCGTTCTGGAAGTTGAAGCCGCCTGTGATACCGTCGATGTTGAGGATTTCACCGGCGAAATAGAGGCCGGGGTAGAGGCGGCTCTCCATCGTGCGGAAATCGACTTCGTTCAGGTCGATGCCGCCGCAGGTCACGAATTCTTCTTTGAAGACGCCTTTGCCCGTGACCTGGAATTCGCCGGCTGTCAGTTCTTTGACGAGGGCCTGCGATCCGTTTTTGGAAAGTTCGGCCCAGCGCACCAGGCTGTGATCGACGAGCGACTTCCATAGCCGTCTGGGGAACTGCCAGGGACTGGCTGCGTCGATGTTTTTCTTCGACTGCGCTGACTTGAAAGCGTTTAACTGTTCGCGTGCCTGGTCGGCACTCGTTCCTGCCAGCCAGTTGATGCGGAGCAAGGCGTTGTAATTGGCCTCAAAGAGTTCGCGGGCTGCCCAGGCAGAAAGTTTCAATACCGCCGGTCCGCTGAGGCCCCAGTGTGTGACGAGGATTGGTCCCGACTGGGTAAATGTTTTCGTACTGGTAACCAGTTGACACTCGACCTGTTCCACCGCGACGCCGGGCAGGTCTTTGATGCGCGGATCGTTGACTTTGAACGTAAACAGCGACGGGACCGGGGGCACGATTGTGTGACCGAGGCGACCGCTTAATTCAAAGCCGGCGCGACTGCCGCCGGTTGTCATGAGGATGCGATCCGCGTTGATTGATTCGCCCGTCTGCAGTGTGACGGTAAAACTGGATTCGTGATGTTCGATCGCGGCAACATTGGCACGCAGACGAATCACGACGCCCGCGTTTTCCGCTGCGGTCATCAGGCAGTTGACTATGGTGGCGGAATCATCGGTGGTGGGAAACATGCGGCCGTCGGCTTCGGTTTTGGTGGCGACGCCGCGCGACTCAAACCACTCGATCGTATCTGCCGGTTGAAAGCGGGTGAAGGGACCGCGGAGTGCTTTTCCGCCGCGGGGATAGCTCTTGACCAGGTCGCGGGGTTCGAAGCAGCTGTGCGTTACGTTACAACGACCGCCACCCGAGATGCGGACTTTCGCCAGGACGGAGGAGGCGGCTTCGAGGATCGTCACCTGGTGACCGTTTTCCGCAGCCGCGATTGCCCCGAAGAATCCGGCTGCACCGCCGCCGATCACAATGACTTTCAATGTTCCTCGCCTCTACTCAACCGGGTGATATCGCACGCTTTGACCAGCGTTTTCTGGTTTTACCATCAACTGAAGACAGAGAGTCTAGCAGTTCATCCCGTCGATTTCACTCGTGCGGCTTTGCTGTTTCCGGCATTCATGGTGAATCGTTGTTTTGCGAGACGTGCGATACGGAACAGACATTCCATACCCGGGTATTCCATTAAGTTGGTGGTTATTCTATATCTTGATCGCGGCAGCTGCGACCTCCCGCTCGCTGCGCTCGGATCGAATTGCATTCGATCCCACCCTCTTTTTCGGGTGAGTTTTATTGGACCATTTCACGTTTACTCTAATTCGCTTTCTGCCAGGCGGGCCGATACATGGGACGGTCCCTACGACTGTTGTGGCTGGACCGTGTATGATTTTTGTCGCGTGCTCTGTTTGTTGGGGCTTTCAACCGGGGCTAATGCCCTGCGGCTAATTTCTATTACTGCGTAGGGAAGGGAGAATGCTGTTTGAACCGGTGGCTGGGGCGATGCCGTTATTTGGGTGGAGCGGGAAATGCGTGAATCTCCGTTTAGATTCCATTCCAGATCGGGACTTCCAGGAACTCGGCGAGGGTTTGGGCGTCTTCTTGTATTTTATCGAGGTTGCCGTGATCGACGACGTTGGTGCGGACGCCGTCGCGGGAGATGAGATTCATTTCGTAGCTGTGATACGAACTGTTTTTGCTGCGGATATATTCTTTGATCAACTGGATCGCATGGATTTCCTGGAAGGGCATCAGCTGTTCGTTCGCGGTGGCGTAGATCAGTTCGTCGTCGGGGATTCTGCCTCTCCAGAAACAGTTGTGCTGCTTGTCGAAGACCACCGGCAGGGTGCCGAAGTAGAGCATCAAGCCGCCGATGATGGCGAAGACGAGACCGACGCCGCCTGGAATGAGAATCTCCGGTGCGATGATTTTTCCGCTGCTGATGATTTGAGAAATCGAGAAAACCAGGGCGGCCGCCCCGAGTCCGAAGAAGATCAGGTAGAAGCAGATGGCGCCCGCTGCCGCACGGAATTCGTAACGCAGGGGGGAGACCTGCACCAGTTTCCGCGTGCAGAAGTTCGCTCCGCCCCCTTTGAGTGGGGACCAGTCGGTGCGGAGGGCGACGGGATCATCGAGTGTTGCCGGATCGAAGGGTTCACGTCCGTCGTCTGTCAGGCTTTTGATTTTGTCGATGAGGTTGCGAAACATGGGCAGTGAGCCTTCATGACGGGGGGGATCTGATGTCGCGGGTATGATAGCAGCCGAACCTGTGTTTGCCTATGTTTGTCTCAACAGAAAGAGGAAACCAGACTTCGCACCTTTACAGCAGAGTTCCCTATGGCCGTTAACCCGCTCTCTCAGATTACCCTCGACGCTGAATATACCAGTGGACCACTGGCGACTTCCGATCTACACGCGGGGGTATATTCTTCTGCGTCCTGTACGAGGAAATGCTGATCTTTCGCTCCAATAATGTGGTCGAACTCGATGTACGGATTCTCGACAACTGGAATCCCCTCGACGACGAAGCGGATTCCCTGTCAAAGCGATCTGCAATCGGTAGCTATGGGCTCAATGACAGGGATTATCTCAGTTGTAAATTCCCCCATGCGACTTACACCGGACTTCCGTGTGACCTGAATTCGGACTGGCTGGCGTTTCATCTGACATACACTCAAGTCGCTCAATGTAACAGTTGCGTCTACACGCTTCGCAGTGGAAAGCAGTAGGTGAGCTTTGACTGAAGGGAGATCTCACAGTCCTTCCCGGGTCAGGCGAAGTTTGCGCCGTTGATGGTCGCCGATGGTGACCAGTTCGTCGGTATATTCCATCAGGCCGAGTGTGCTGAGATCCCGGTAGGCCTCGTCCAGGGCTTCGAGGGGAATGCCCGGGAAGCGTTGAAAGTCGGCTTCGTCGGGCGATTTGCGATGGGAGTTTAAGAGCCGGTGCATGAGGTCGGTGACCTCGGGCAGATATTCTGTTGGATCATCGTCAGTTTCATCCCAGTTGTCATCCATGATATTTCTCCCTGCGCGATCGCTGGTATTCAAGTCCGGACACCCTCTACCCGTATACTGTATCAGGAGACCGTCGACACAGAAAGCCATTCTGCAGGTGACCTGAAGAAACTGTGACCGCCTGCACACCCGGGTAAAGAGCCGGATGTAGGGCGTATAGGGCCATTTGCAAGAACGTACTCTGCGGTCGGGAGGTCTCGTTGTTTTTTTGTTTTTTCGGCAACCATTTCCATGTTGTTTGGATTTTCTAAGGTGAACTGCGGTAAGATAGGATTCGCCTCGCGCGCAGCAACGGACTGACTGAGCATTTTTCGTCGACGGATTGAATCTCTGCCTGAACCAGAACAGGAAGCAGACATGTCTCTCTCACCTTTCATCCGTCAGATCGCAGGCAGCCTGGGTGCCGCCTGGCGTCCACTGGTTGCGACCGATCTGCTCTATAAACTGCTGGCGTTTGTGATTTTGACGCCGTTACTGGCGGGTTTGTTTCATTTCCTGCTGGCGATCGCAGGTCAAAGTGTGTTGACCGACGTGGATATCGCGCTGTTCTTTGCCGGTCCTTTCGGCTGGCTGTGTGCAATTATTCTGGGTGCGGTCTGGCTGAGTATCGTCGCGCTGGAACAGGCGTCGCTGCTGGCCATCCTGGCGGCCCGACATCGGGGGCAGCAGCTGGGAATGCTTGATTCCCTGCGGTTTGCCGCAGGACACGCGGCCGACGTACTGAAAGTAACCGCGAAAATGATCGGCTGGACGCTGCTCAGCCTGGTGCCATTTCTGCTGATTGCCGGGGCTGTCTATTTCGGTCTGCTGGGTGAATACGATATCAATTTTTATCTCAAAGAACGTCCGACCGAATTCCAAGTCGCCGTCGGCATCGGTGTCGTACTGGTGCTGATTCTGGCTGTGATCCTGTTTCGACTCTATTCCGGCTGGTTCCTGGCGCTGCCCCTGATTCTGTTCGAGCAGACGCCTCCCGCCCAGGGTCTGCAGGCCAGTCAACAGCTGGTGTCCGGTCAACGTCGTCCGATCCTGATCTGGCTGGTGACCTGGGTGATCTGTGTGTTGATTCTGAATCTGGTGCTGGTTGCGCTCGTGGGTCTCGCGGGGCGGTTCCTGATTCCCACAACGGTCGGCTCCCTGCTGATGCTGGCCACGCGGGTGGGGCTGATGCTGTTTATCCTGTCGGCGAGCAGCCTGATTCTGAACCTGTTTGCGACGATTGCCTTCGCGGGTCTGTTATTTCATGGTTATCTGCGCATGCATTCCGCCGCCAGTGCCGCGATCGAGGCCAGCCAGTTGGAAGTGAAGCAGCGCGAAAAACCGCTTTTGACCCCGTCCCGCCTGGCCGCAGTGGGGGTCGCGGGTTTTCTGCTGGCGGCTTTGATCGGATATGTGTCGCTGGAGCGTTCGCTGAATCTCGAAACTGAAACACAGGTGATGGCACATCGAGGTGCCTCCAAAGCGGCTCCCGAAAATTCCATAGCCGCATTTCAGGCTGCGATTGACGAGGGTGCCGACTGGATTGAGCTGGACGTGCAGGAATCGGCGGACGGCAAAGTGGTCGTGATTCACGATAGCGATTTCATGAAACTGTCACGTAATCCGCTTAAGGTCTGGGATGCGAAACAGGCTGACCTGGCAGGCATCGACATCGGCAGCTGGCAGGATCCGAAATTCAACGCAGAACGGGTGCCTCTGTTATCCGACGTGCTGCAGTTGTGCAAAGACAAGGTGGGCGTGATTATTGAGCTGAAATATTACGGCCACGATGAGCAGTTGGAGCAGCGGGTGGTAGACGTTGTCGAAGCAGCGGGTATGGCCGAGCAGGTGATGATCATGTCGCTCAAGCCGGAGGGGGTGGCGAAGACCAAAGCCCTGCGACCGGACTGGAAGTGCGGTGTCCTGCTCTCCGTCTATGCAGGCAACCTGAAAGAGATTAAAGCGGACTTTCTGGCCGTGAACGCAAACTTCTCCTCACGGAATTTTGTGAAGCGGGCGCATGCAGCGGGGAAAGAGGTCTTTGTGTGGACGGTCGATGACCCGGCCATGATGTCGCAGATGATGAACCGGGGCGTGGATGGATTGCTGACGAACGTCCCCGCGGTGGCGAAGCAGGTGATCCAGGAACGGGAGTCGCTCACCCCTGCAGAACGGCTGCTGGTGGAGGTGGCGCTGCTGTTTCAACAACCGCAGGCAGAGCTGGAGCAGTGAGGTCTGGATGATGTCAAACCGCTATTGTGAAGATGATTATTCAGGAATTTCATACCGTCAGTTTCCTGCTCGCTGCGCTCGGCCCCAATTTTATTCGGGCCCACCCGTTTCTGTGAGCGGCAAGGCGCTAGCCGCCGGTATTAATGGTTGACGCGAACTCCAGAACCAATGGCGAGCTCGTGTTTCGTGACCTGAAAGTTTTTACCAAAGTCGTTTCAACCGGGGCTAATGCCCTGCGGCTAATTTGGCTTTTCTGCTGTTGAAGCCATGAAAAAAAGAGTAACAGCAGCCCCTCGGCCATGGTGGATGCTCCTACTTCTGTTGGGCATCAGGGCCGACGTCTGTGGCTTTGAGTTGTTTCATGGTGGGCTTGCCGGAGTGGCGGGTGTTTTTGACGGTGATATTTTCCGGGAGCAGCGTACGGTAGCGACTGCCCAGACCGTGGCCACGGACGATGTCCTTACCGGCATTGTCGATCAGCGTGTTGTTTTCGATGAGTACATTCCGGACCTGGGCGTGCTGATTCAGTTTCGGATTCTCGACACCGGCACTCAAAGCGATCGCACCGTCGATCCGGTCGCCGACTCCTTCGATGTGATTCCCGCTAATCTGGTGCCCTTCACCGATGACGCGGATGCCGCCGGAATGGCGGTCGCCGTTACCCAGGATGAGGTTATCGCGGACGATGCAGTTGTTGCCGTGCCGCAGCGTCAGTGCACCGGCACAGCCGATGACGGTATTGCGTTCGTAAATATTATCGCATGACTTATTGGAAATGAGTTCGATTTCGCCATCGCAGTTTTCGAACAGATTTTCTGAGACGACACACTGGGCCGATTTCAATGAAGTTTCACTGGTGCCGATGCGGAGGGTTTCGAATCCGTTGCCGTTCCCGCGTGCGCGGTTGAGGAAGTGATTGCGTTCAATGCGGTGCCGGCCAACTTCGCCCTCTTCATCCAGCCAGACAACCAGCGTAGTTCCCGAATGGTTCTGGCCGGCGAATCGACAGTGATCGACGCGGTGATGATGCCCGTCGAGGCTGAGCCACTGATAGCGGGAGTCGATCTTATCGGGGTTATAGGCTTCGATGGTGCAGCGGGTGACCCTGTTGTGTGCGCCGCGAATCAGGATGACGTGACCGGTCTCCAGTCTCCCGTCGCGGAAGGTCATACCGTTAAGGATGACGTGTTCGCCGTTAAGATTCAACGAGGAGGCCCCCGTGAACGCGACTTCAGAACGCACGGTGATCGGCTGCTCCGGCGTGCCCTTGAGTTTGAGTTTCAGACGGACATCGTGCCAGTCTTTGCCGACGAGGGTGATGACATCTCCCGGGTGGGCGGATTTTCTGGCGGAGTCCAGCTCAGCGGGAGTGGCGACGCGGAAGTCTGCAGCTTGAATCAGAGTGGAGCTGGTCAGGAGGCAGAGTGTCACGAGGGCGGCTCTGATGAATTGAGACGGTGGTACACAGTATTGTGTCAGCATGGGGTTATTTTCGTTTCCCGGTGGTGAGTGGTTGTGAATCGCTGTTATATTATTATAGACGCTGGATGAAACTGGTGGCCAGATACTATTTCAGTATTGGTTTTCGCGTGTGTTCTACGAGGCTGTACTCCAAATCATCGTTGATGATTTGGAAGAACCGGGGCTAACGCCCTGCGGCTAATGGATGCATACGACAGCGATTATCGCCCCTGCATCATTGATGATCTGGAACGCTCAGGGGACTTCTTTTTCCTGAGTCGCTTGGAGGCGTTTGAACTTCACGAAGATGTGTTGATTCTCCGCGTTCGTGGTGAAATCTGCGGGGCGGTCTTTGCCGGCAGGGGCGAAGCAGAGTTTGCGACTTGTTTTGCCGAGTTCATAGATGCCCCGGTAGGTTTTTCCCTGGTCCTGTCCGGAGGTTGGCTGGATGTCGATGGTTTTGGGGCGTTGGGAGGGATCGATGGTGGTCGTCCCACGACCGACCTCGTTCCCCTCGGAACGCAGACTCCAGGTTCCATCGGCGCCGTTGACGACGGTGAGCTGTTTCACATCTTCCCCCGCTGAACGGTTGCCGTTGATCTCCAGCACCTCGATCTGCCAGGTACCCGCGATCAGGTTGCGGTCCTTTTGAATTGCGGCTGCTTGCTTATCGTCGGCCGAGACCACGGCGGTGAGTGCTGTGAGAGTCGCGACGGTGACGAGGATCCTCAGGTTTGTGATTGAGCGCTGCATGAGTTCTCTCCCCTGGTGAGATGTTTCTTATATGGGATTCCGTTCAGCTGCAACCCTTGATTTTAAATGATTTACAGTTGAATCACAAATATTTTTAATACAAGGTGATTCACCCTGCTGCTGTAGATGCTGACACATGGTTGAAGTGAGAAATCCATGTGCTTAGGATACAGGTTGTCAGCTTGAAACATACAGCTGACAGTCAAATACACACTTCACGTTAAGCTGAAACCGCATTCAGGACGGGATAACGAAAATGGAAGTGCCTTCCGACAAGATTTATGAGCTGTTCAATTACTGCTACGACCAGGCCAAATCGATGCTGCAGGAGTCGGGCGGGTTCAATCCGTTTGGTGCTCTCCTGACACCCGCACTCGAATTGAACGCGGTCAGAGCGGACCTGGGAGGAGCGCAGCCTGACCAGAAAGATATTTACCAGGCCCTGGACAAGGCTCTGCAGGAACAGACGCAGAACAACGACATCGTGGCTTCTGCCCTGGCCTGTGATGTAAATATTCCCGAAAAACATGAGCCGCCGTCCAGCGATGGTCTCCGCGTGCATGTGGTCAGCCAGGGATTATCGCGTTACATCTACGTTCCGTATCAGATTGAGTCCGGTGAAGACGGGAATGACGTGACGTTCTTTGAGCCGTTCACAGTCGATCTGCATCCGCATATCCTGGGAGATCTTACCCAGGGCTGAAGACAAGTCGCTGCCAGTGGTACAACTTTACTGAACTTTCCCTGCTGCATGAAGGAGTGGCTAAAATGCTCTGGAACAGATTTCCCGGATACGGTTTCACTTTCCTGTTTCTTGGTCTGTTTGCCGGCACCGTCTGTGCAGAGGAGCCGAAGTATAATCCGATGCCGTGGCACCTGGCGGACCTGTGGTGGGAGATGAGTGAAGAAGTTCCGTTTGAGAGTTACAGCATCGATGTGACCATCAGTGATGATGTGCCGGCGACCAAGCGACTGTATATCGCCCCGATCGGGCTGGGACATTTGAGTCAGACGCCCTTTTACGGAGGCCTGCAGACACAGTCCGACGGCTACACTCTGCAGAACCGTCAACTGCGTCAGATTGGGCCTGGACTGCTGATGTCGATGTGGGGCGAGCGGAGCCCTCAGGCGATTCGACCGGGCGAGGGTGGGTTCTTCCAGAGCTCCGGCCACGAAGGCGATTTTGTCAGCGTGCGGCGTCCTTTTAAGTGGTCTCAAGGGACGTATACCTACAAGATTGTCCGCCTGGACCGGGAGGTGGTCAACGGCAAGCCCTGCACGTGGGTCGGTGCGTTCCTGGAATCGCGGGCAAAAAATGAGACGATTTTCATCGGGGCCCTGCGATTTCCGGGAGAGAACCTGAAACTGTCACCCAGGATCGCGAGTTTTGTGGAAGTCTATGGTGCGCGGATCCCGGTGGACGAGATTCCCCGGTTGACGGTCACGTTCGGTAACCTGCAGGTCAACGGGAAACCTGCGAGGGTGAAATCGGTCGAGGCGATTTACCCGAAAGGAGTGCCGGATTACGCGGATGCGAAATGGAAGGATGGTCGGGTGGAAATTGAAGTGGGCAAGCCTGTGCAAGAACGCCAGTCCCGGCAAATCCGGTTCGCGTTCGATTGAATGTGCTGGTACGATAGCACCAGAGACCTGCCCGATCAGGCGCTGATCCTTTCAGGGATCTGTTCGAAGGTGCTGCGAATTGCGGCTCTGACGTCTGCCGAGAGACTCTGCTCCGAAGCCGCGAGGATCTCGCTCAGGTTTTTGATTTTCGTCGTGCCGAATACGCAGCTTGAGATATCCTGATTGGCGAGCACGTAGGCAAATGCGGCCTGGGCCGGGGTCAGGTTTTCTACTGTGGCGAGGGCTTCCCGCATCGGTTGGGCGTTGCGTGAGAACTGGCGGCCCGTCGATTTGAGCAGTGCCCGGGCCAGGTACCAGAGATCGGCGGTGCTTTTGAAGGAGCCGATCTTGCCTGCCACGAGGTGTCCCTGGGCAAGCACGGTTCCCGCGACAACCCCGATGCCTACTTCAGCCAGTTTGCGGATGACGGGTTCCCGGTCGAGTTGCAGGACGTTGAAGTCGAGCAGGACCATGTCGAACAGTTCGGGATGATCGGCGATATAGAGCAGGTCGGCCGCGGAATGACTGTTGACGCCCAGGCAGCGGAACATGCCCCGTTCTTTCATAGAGCTCAGTCGGTCGATCAGTGCTGGCGTAATCTGGTCCTGCGTGATGCCATGCAGCTGGAAGATATCGAGGTACTCACAGTTCAGATTCTGAATCGACTTCGCGCAAGTGGCTTCGATGTAATCGGGTGAAAAATCTTTACTGGGACGATTGCGGAAAACCAGGGGGGCGGAGGGAACGATGGTGCCGGCCTTGGTGGAGAGTACGAACTGAGATCGGTCATGCTGTGCGAACAGTGGTTTCAGAATGCGTCCCAGTCGGGGTTCCGCGTGGAAGTGGCAGTAGTTGTGCCCCGTATCAAAGAAGTTGACACCTGCGTCAAACGCGGTGTGAATGATGTCTGCAGCCTGTCGCTCCGGAAAGCGGGCATTGCCCCAGAAGCCGGAACATCCGAGGGAGATTTCCGAAACCGTTAGATCCGTATTTCCAAGCTTCCTGAATTTCATCATCGACATCCTGATTCGATTGGTTTTTTCCGGGACGGGTTCCTCAAAGGACTTGCGTCCCTGCCCTGCTCTTACACGAACCTGACATGCGGGGAGTTTAGCAGTTTTGTGCAGGTAGTGTGAGAGCGATTTGCGGGGTAATCTGGCTCTGAATGTTTACCTCGCCGGGGAGGAGCCGCTGCGTATGATGAGTGCGTTTTGGTGAGCGGGGAACTTCTAACCGCTGCTGAAAGATTGTTAATTCTGTTTGCCTGGGAGTCTTACATGGTATCTGTCGCATCAGGACTCAACACACACGGGGCTTGCTCGGCTTTGTTGTTAGTTTCTTTCGCTCTGCGTGACGGGGCTGATCATCGCGATCGGCGTGGGGGTGTCAAGCAGAATTTCCGCTCTGAGTTTCCGGTGAGTTGCCGCTCAGTTTCGCTGAAATGGCTCCGAAATGCTTTGAAATTGTACGAGACAACGGGAACCGGTGCTGAGTGTTCCGGTGAAAAACGGCAAAAAAAGACGGCGATTCAGGTGAACCTGGGGTACTTGTGTCGCAGATTCCAGTGCACGCATCATCCGCCTCGCGCGCGAAGCACAATTGCAACACTTTATGGATCGGAAAGTGCGAATCAAGTTCAGTTTATTCAGTTCTACGCGCAGACCGGGAGAGATAATTCCAGTGTGTATTGCACAGCAAATATTTTATTTTCGGTGACTGGTCATTCGGTGGAGGGGACTTCAGCGTGTTCCGGCGTTGATTCCAAAATGGTGAGCGCTCTTTCCGTGAGTGCCAGCATGGCTTTGCCCCGCTTGAGATACAGGATGAGCGAGATCAGAAAGATGACCAGAGAGACCAGCATCGCGGTGGCCCCGGCACTCAGGGCGGCCAGGGAGTTATTGAGAATGTCCACAATGAATTCGAACGGCTGCTGCTGGTCTGTCTCTTCCCAGCGTTGCGAGATGCTGGTGATGATATTCAGGACCGCGTTGATGCTGAGAAACGGAGAGAGGATGGCTGAGATGAGCGACAGGCATACCGTCCAGCCCCAGAATCGTCTTGATTTTTTCAGGTATAAGAATTCTTCCATCATTACTCCGGACGATTTCAAAAACGACAGGGAAGTGAATTACGGTAGTCGGATAGAGTTTAACTCATTTTTGCATCTAATTGCTTGTCTTAAAACGTTTATCTCCGCCTCAGGTAGCAAACAGTTGCGATTCAATATCTTGGAAGGCCTTGAATTCCAGTGCGTTGCCGCTGGGGTCGAGGAAGAACATGGTGGCCTGTTCGCCCGGCTGCCCCTGGAAGCGAATGTAGGGCTCGATGACGAACTCGATCTGTCGTTCGCGGAGGCGATCAGCCAGGGTCTGCCAGCGATCCATGGTGAGGACAACGCCGAAATGGGGGACAGGCACGCCGTGACCGTCGACGGGATTCACATGGGCTGCAATGCTGCCGTCGGGACCGATGTCCGGATTCAGATGGCAGACGACCTGTTGACCGAAGAAATTGAAGTCGACCCAGGTCTCGGCGCTGCGACCTTCACTACAGCCGAGCAGGTCACCATAAAAGGCGCGGGCTTCGGCAATGTCACGCACCTGAAACGCGAGATGAAAGGGATCAAGTTGCATGGGAGGCCTCGGCTGTCAAATTGGTCAAGGAAACAAATACAATGATCATAAACCAGCATACCGGTATTGTCCCGGCAAGAGACGTTACTTCAGGGTCTTTCACTGCCGTTACTTCTGCCGGCCTTGATATATTGTTTCAAGAGAGCGTGCATCTGCTGCACCTGCTGCGGTTGCTGTTTTGCGATGTCGGTGGTTTCTTCGATGTCCTGATCCAGATTATACAGGGTATACGCCACGGGGATGCTGTCATCCAGAACTTGCTCGACCGTTTTGGGGCCGCGGATCGTCAGCTTGAATGGTCCCTGTCGGACGGCGAACGTGCCGTTGTGATGATTGTGGACAATCGCCTTGTGGAAGGATACAGGCCGCGCTTCGCCTTGCAGGGCCTGGTAGAAACTGACGCCATCTTCTGCGGTGCTGCTGTCGAGCGGGACATCCAGCATTTCTGCCAGCGTGGGCAGGACGTCGTTGAAGACGATGGTGGTCGAACAGGTTTCGCCCGGCTTGATGACGTCGGGCCAGCGCACGAGAAACGGAACGCGGTGCCCCCCTTCTTCGAGGCCCCCTTTCCAGCCGGTACAGGGACCGTTGCTGTCGTGACCGTAAATCATCGTATCGCCGCGAACCCAGCGTTGGGAATACCCTTTCGTACGGTTCACGGGGCCGTTGTCGCTGGTGAAGATGACGAGGGTGTTGTCCGCGATGCCCAGCTCGTCCAGCTTGCGGAGCAGCTTGCCGACGTGGTGATCGAGCTCAACGACGAAATCGCCATAGGCGCCGGCTTTGCTTTTGCCCACGAATTCCTTGTGGGGAACGATCGGGTTATGGGGCGTGGTCATCGCGTAATAGAGGAAGAAGGGCTGGTCTGGTTTCGTGCGGACCGCGGTTTCGACGAACTCGCAGGCCTTGTTCGACAGCGTGGGAACGAGTCGATCCATGGTATAGCCGGCGGCGACAATGTTATCGTCCCGGCCAAACCATTCGCCGTGCTGTGCTTTGGCCTGGGCGGAAGTCATTGTGGGAATGACGGTGACGCGGTTGTTCTCAATAAAGGCGGCGGGATTCATCTCCGCGGAACCGGCGGTGCCAAAGGAGTAAGCGAATCCGAAGTCTCGCGGACCTTTCAATACCGGAGAGGCGAAGTCGATATTTTTAAAGTTCTGATAGTTGGGATCGACGCGGATCTGTGTCCGTTCGCTTTCGTCGTGCAGCTTCCAGTCGATGCCCTGGTGCCATTTACCGACGAGTCCGGTCTGGTAGCCCGCCTCCTGCAGAACATTCGCGATTGTTTTACGACCCGGTTCGATCAGGGTGCCGGCGAGATTCGCGAGGTTGCCCCCCGAACCCAGGCGGGTGCGCCACATGTAGCGGCCGGTGAGCAGGCCGTAGCGGGAGGGGACACAATAAGAGCCTGCGGCGTGGGCATCGGTAAAGGTCAGGCTCTGACGGGCGAGTTGATCGAGATGGGGTGTCGGGATCCGGCTGTCGGCGTTGAGAGCGGTGACGTCACCGTAGCCCATATCATCGGCAAGTATAAATACAATATTAGGTACACTCTTCTTTTCAGAGGAATATGCTATATTAAGCGAACCAAACACAATGTATAATGTCAGTGTTGTAAGGATGAGTGTAGTAATATTATGTAGTAAATATCTATTTGATGATTTTTCATCAAGCCCGGAAATTACTGCTGCAGGTTGCATAATGGCTCCAATCAAAGTGATTCTTCTCGGGGATTGCAAGTTATTACCTTTTAGTATCAGCCAATGGAACCAGCGGGTCAAGCAAATCATTACCCGAATCATTTTTGATGAAGCGGAACAGCATGAAACAAAAACGCACAAAACGACGTCAAACACATGGTTCCGCCTGGCATTGGAAGCAGACGGACTGCTGGTACTATACCCAGCCAGGTACCAAAAAACGGATTGCGCTGTTCGACGAAAAAGGCGAGCGACTTCGCGGTAAAAAACAGAAACGCGAAGCCGAAATCGCACTGGCCAGAGAAAAACTAACCTGGTCTGATGAAACAACTATTCATGCAAATCATGGTCCCTGGTTGGTAGCACGGGTTTGTTCTGAATATCTGCAGTACTGTGAACGCAGTCTGGAAAAAAACACAATGAGCAAAGGGCATTGTATTAACTCAGTTGCCTGGCTGAATGACCTTTGTGGCTACTGTGGAGCGCTTCCAGTTTCTGATCTCAAAAAAGGACATGTGCAGGAATGGATTGATAGTCACGAGACTTGGAAGAGCCCGGCCACACGTCGGAGTGTTATCTCGATTGTGAATGCCGCGTTTAACCGCGCTGAAGAGATGTTCGGAGTAGTCAATCCGATTAAAGGGCTCAAGAAGCCGAAAGAAAATCCACGCTTGGCTTCTCTCTCCCCCGAAGAAGAGCAGGCACTATACGATATTTGTGAGCCCTGCTTCAGCAATTTCCTCTTTGCTGCGATTCATACTGGACTTCGTCCTTTTAGTGAACTGGCCCGTTTGACGGCCGATGATATTGAGGAACACGATCGCGGCATGATGTGGAGGGTGTACGCCAGTAAGACTGATAAGACGCGGAAAATCCCTGTCCGACCGGAGATAGCAAAGCTCACTCGTCAGTTGATGAAAACTGCCCCTCAGGGATCAGGGAAACCCATCTTCAGAAATACAAGAGGAAATCCCTGGAAACGCATGAATGGTGTGCTGAGGTTTATCGGATTAAAGAAAAAACTGAAATGGAATGATGATCCAGTCAAAGGCAAGTACTCCTGCTATACGTGCCGTCACACGTTCGTACATCGAATGTTGTCCGGGTATTGGACGGATGGAAGAGGTGCCTCAATCGAAACAGTGGCTGAACTCATCGGTGACACACCCACGACCACCTTTCGGCATTATGGTCGAGAATGGGCTCAGAACTACCAGGACCCCTTATGGAATGCCATTGGTGAAAGTTCTACTGGACCCAAAGACAGTCAGTCTAAAACAAAACGAAAGCAGACCAAAGCTACTAAGAAAACGAGCAGGTCAGGTAGTACAAACTCGAGACGTAAAGTTGCTTCAACGAAGACAAAATAAGGACCATGTTGATCAATGGCAGAAAAATCAAAATCCCGTCAAAGGCGTTCCCGCGGACGTGCCTGGTATTGGGAACAGACGGATTCCTGGTATTTCACGCCACCGGGAACGAAAAAACGTTTGCGTCTTGTTGATACCACAGGGCGTCCTGTTCGCGGGAAAGAGAACAGTCAACTTGCAGAACTGGCACTGGCCCGGGTGAAAGCTGATGGGGACTGGTTGCCGACTCCAGAACAGAAGAGTAAGGTGGTGATACAAGTTGCCATGGTGTGCTCGCGGTATCTTGAACATTGTGAAGCTCGATTTAAACATGGAAACCTCAGCTCGGATTACCATGCTGAAGTGGCACGGTATCTGAATGAACTGTGCGCCTATTGTGGTGCTTTGGCCGTGGACGAATTACAGAAAGGGCACATACAACATTGGGTGGAAAGCCATCCTACTTGGAAGTCGACGGCGACACAGCGGAATGCGATGAGTATCGTGATGGCAGCCTTTAATTTTTACACAGAGGAAGTCGGCTCCATTCACAATCCCCTGGTGGGAATGCAAAAACCACCGCAGTGCCCACGACTCCATTCTTTCAGTGAAGAAGATGAGCAATTGCTGTATTCTGCTACCGATGATTATTTTGGCAATTTCCTGTTTGCTGGAATTCATACAGGACTACGTCCTTTTTGTGAACTGGCCCGTGTTACTGCCAATGATGTCATTGAATCTGAGCGGGGTATGCAATGGCGGGTCTATGCCAGCAAGACTGGGAAGACACGTACCATTCCTGTGCGGTCTGAGGTCGCTGAATTGACACGACAAATGATTGAGGAAGTGGGAGCTGATCCCACAACTACTCTTTTTCGGAATTCGCGAGGAGGTGCCTGGACGAAAGTGGCTGGCGTGCAACGTTTCCGTAAAATACGACAGGACCTAGGATGGCTCAATGATCCTGTCCGCAAGCAGTATTCGACTTATACCTGCCGTCATACATTCGCGCATCGGATGCTCGCCGGCTACTGGAATGAGGGACAGGGATGTTCCATTGAAGTTTTAGCAGAGTTGATGGGGGATACTCCCAAAGTGGCCTTTGATCATTATGGCCGTGAGTGGGGACAGCATTATCAGGAGCCTCTGTGGACGGCAATTGGAATGTAAACCACGCTCCAAAATCAGCTTTAGTTTGAATATTACTCAGCTGAAAATACTCAGTATCTGCCGCCTCTGTAGACAAGAATAGGACTCAACGTAAGTGTTTTGAGCTAATCTGGTCGCCCCAATGGTACCGTAATGCCTGGAAACTGTTTGGAATTTGTCGCCCTGTGACGGTGTATCCTAGTCTGAGGTTTGACACGCATTTCTTCTTTGATGCGTCCGATTTCACTCTTTTCGATACGAATCCGCCCCTGTCCTCTCCGGCCTCCCTGAAAGTATTTGATTTCCACAGCGGTTCCGCGTAGTACAAACTCACCACAGTCTGACTGCGCAAGCCAGTCGTAAAACGTCAGGACTGAGATCCCGAGTTCTTCTGCTGCCTGCTGTGCTGTTAACCAGTCTGTTGCCATGTCCGACCCGAATGTCGATACAAAGTGATGATATTGTTGACCCAGTGGTCATCTCGATCATCAGATTGTCGCAATTGAGGGTCGCACAATTGTCGCATGACGCGACAATTGACTGCTTGGGGAAGATTTTTGAGAAAAAAGTTAAATAATTTGCCTGATAAGCGTTCGTGTAGCCGGGCATTAAAAAACTTCCTCACTGTAAATATGAACCCTTGCCTTTCAACAGTGGGCATAGATATCAAGGAACGAACTAGGTTCGATAGAAAAATATTGCTGTCTAATGATCTCGATTGGACTAATATGCGTTGGAATGGAACCGGATTCTGTTGTAAGTGATCCGTTTTATCTCGATCTTAATTTTGAGCTGATACTTTGATGAATAAATTATTGTTGGCATTACAGGGGTTTGAGGATTTAGGTCCGCTTCAAGAAATAAATATGACGGAGGAGAAATCAGATCTTATTGAAGCGTGGTTAAAAGAGAGTGTTTGTCCTGTTGTAGAAGAGTTGGTCGATTTAACGACTTTTCAGTCAAATACTCTTTGGTCTGCTTCACACTTAAGTAAAGGTACGGAGACGCGAGAACGCAAACTTGTGGAGTATGTCGATGATTGCTTGGTTAAATTTGCAGTTCAATTGGAAGCCTGCTTTCCCTACGTTTATCAGGCTAGGATTCCCATACACCACATTAATGATATACGTTTCATTGCTCAGAGACGCTGGTTCGACCTTGTCCATGCAGAGGATTTTTATCAGCCGACACAGCAATTGTTATTAGAGGATTTCAATAATCAGCACACAAATAATTTTCGAAATTACAAGCAGAATAAAACACCAGCTGATCATGTCTGTGACAGCATGTTTGCCCGCATAAAATATTGGAAAGAAATTTTAGATCAAATATATAGACTCTTCTTTGCGAATATACGGATAGATGATGAGCAAAGTATGAAAGATTTTTCTTCTCTTATGGATTGTGTGACGCAATTAGATTCCTCAGTCAAGGAATTACAAAAAGTATGTCTGAAATCCAAGCAAAAAACTCTCCGAGATGCTTGCACAACTTTATCATTAATTTATTTGTCTTACGCGGATCGTCCTGAATTGAATTGGCTCGTGGAAGATTCAAGTGAAGTAGAAGTGAGATCACGATCTTTTCGAAGATGTGTCGTACGACCTCCCGGAGAAATCCAACATGTTGAGAAGCAGTTAGATGGTACTTTCAAACTTATAAAGAAAGAGCCTGCTTCATTATGTAATCCTGCAGTAATCCGAAAAGTTGCTCAAGCTTTGATGGACATCAAGCCTATTTATGAAGTTCCGGATAGCCCTGAGGATTTGATCGACTGGGCTTGCTCTCAATCCCGTCTGGTTTTAGTTGATCATTCACCGCGACAGGTCTTTTGGGATGGAGAACCTATTGTCCAAAAATGGGACACTGAAACTGTTCAATGGAATTTGTTATGGATTCTGGCATGCAACCCGGGAAGAACTGTTGATAAAGAGATGCTATATAAGCCTCAGGGTCAGAAAATTAGTTCGCGACGTACTCGTCTCAAAGAATTGCTCAACGGGTGCGAAGCATTAAACCAACTGATTAAAACTATTCGCGGCCAAGGATATCGTCTGGAATTAGATAGTGACAACATTATTTTACTGCAGTCTGATGGACTTGGAGGTTTAAACAGAGTTCCTACCAGAAAATCTAGAAGTATTAATTCTTAAAGTAAGCTTCAGTCGGCAGTCTCTCCTCTTGATGTGCTGGCATTAACCGCATCATAGGCTAAATTAATACGCTTTTTGTGTCATAATAAGTAGGGAATATTTAGCATTCAGGACGCTATTCTATGGCCATTTCATCGTCCTGACTGCTCGATTACAGGGCGCCCGTTAGCGAAAACCGCTCCCATCGGTGAAGGATAGTACGGGCTTTTTCTGGTTTTCGAAAAATTTTCTACGGTCCCGCCATTTTTTCTTTCAATGTCGCACGCTGCGACAATTGTGCGACATTCCATTTTTATGCTCAGCACTCGTACCACCTGCGACTTGTATTTGAAGTCTTCGACGTTCGAAGAAATATGTCTGTTGGCTGGGTGGCAAAACCTCTTTTAAGGAGTGCTTTCATGTTAAAGCCAAACTACAAAACTAAGGTAACTCGGACACGTGAGCAGATTGCTCAAGAACGCGAGGATTTAGTACTTAAGACAGCGGGAGAAATTGATGCGATCGTGGCAGAATACCACGCCAAACTTCCTCGCAAACAAGCAGAATCGATAGGGGCCGCTTATGCGAGATTTTCTTCCCGCTTTCAGGAATCGATTGCTGATCAGATTCGCGTTATCTTTGAGGCAGCGATCAAAGCTGGAATTTTCATACCACGCGAAAAAATCTTCTATGATTTGGCTGTGAGCGGCAAGAAAGAACGCCGTTCCGGGTTTAACCAGCTAAAAGAGGCCATTGAAAATAAAGAGTTCGAAGTTCTCCTGGTATTTACGACGTCCCGGCTGTATCGCAAAAACTACAAATCAATGCAGTTTGTTGAAGAAGAACTGGTAGAACGCGGGCTTCGTGCCATTTTTGTGAAGTCGGGACTGGACACAGCAGATGGAGATAACTGGAGAATGATGCTCCAGATGTACTCTTTTCTGGATGAAATCTATGCAGGAATGCATAGCGCTCATATACAGGCAGCACATGAGACTTTGTTTCTGCAAGGGATGGTCTGTACTTCACTTTCGTTGGGTTATACGGGGCAAGATGTTCCAGGTCAATTTACCAAACAAAAGCGACCGCGACAGAAGATAGTCATAGATCCAGAAACGGCACCCTGGATCAAAAAGATCTTTGACTGGTATGTGGCAGGTAAAAGTATGGACCGTATTGCTCAAGACCTGAATGGTGATCCCAATGCACCTGCTCCCAATAAATCCTTAACAGGCATCTGGACGCATGAGCTGGTACGAAAGCATTTGATGCGTCCAGCCTACCGGGGATTTTGGTGTTATGGTGCAAAAGAGACCGAATGGTTGAGCAAAAAGGATTATGCCAAACAGGTCGAACGCGATGAGCCCCTCAAGTCACAGCAGTTTGAATATCTACGGATCATTTCAGACGAGCAGTGGTACCGGGTCCAGGACCTTCTGGCAAACGAAAAGCAAAAATCCGGTCGAAAGCCCTTGGATAAAGTTCAAGAGGCAAGGCCGCGTTTGTTACGGCAACTTTTTGTTTGCCCTGAGCATGGTCGTAAGCTCGTCGTAGGGGGCCCATACGGCCGGAGCCTGCTTTGTCCATTATGTCGTGCTACTAAAGCTGAGGATCGCCCCCTATATACGCATCTCAACCGGGAGCTTGCGTTACAATTAACGTGTGAAAAACTTGTAGAATTGATCCGATCTGATTCTGAGCTGGTGCTGGAAATCATCGTTGCCTGTCAGCAGGCGGCTGAATCGGTTCAAAAGCCTGATCCAGAACGTTTAAGTCAATTACGCTCTGAAGCGAAAAAGCTGATGAGTAAAATTGAGTTCAATCGTCGTTCTCCAGGTGAATCGGATGCAGAGCAAAAACAGACAGAGCTGCTTCTGAAAGAGTTACGGGGACAGTACGCTGCCGTTTCAGTAGAACTGACTTCCCTGGAAACTGCACAAAGTCAAGGTGTCGTTATACCGACAGCTGAGGAAGTAACTGCTTTACTTGATGAGTTTGGCAATTTAATCGCATCTGCTTCATTTTCTGAAGATGAAACTGATTTTCGAATCGCCCGCCGTATCATCGATCTGCTGACTGGGGGTCAAATAGACCTATATCAGATGGGGGAGCGCAGACAGAATAAAGGGTGGTTACAGGGCCGGTTCGTTGTGGATGTAGTTTCTGCCGTCTCCAGTCAGCTCACAGGTCTGACTGCCGATGCAGGACAGCGGCAGGGCAAAGAAGTGATTATCGACTATAAAGCAGAAAAGCTGATCGATAGACAGGCTGAAGAAGCAAAAGCCCTATCTGATGAGGGGCTGCTCTGTAAGCAGATAGCCAAAGAGATGGGTAAGTCACGTAGTTACATTACGGTTCTTATCAAGCACTGGTTTCGGTCTCGCGGACTGCCTGTCCCTGACGGACGTCGACGTCGTAAGCAACTGCCTAATAAACAGGAATCGTTGCCGCTTTACCGGCAACTGGCCGATGAAGCTGTGCAGTTGGCAGATCAGGGGCTGCCTTACCTTGTGATCGCCAGAAAACTGAAGACGAATGATACTATCATCGGTAAAGCGATTTCATGGTGGCATACTTCACGAAACCTTCCCGTTCCCACGGCGGACGACCGTCGTAAAAAAACATTATCAAAAGCAAAGGAGCTTTATGAACAAGGTATACTTATTAAGGATATGGCACCCGACTTTGATTACGGCCCACGAGGCCTGACACTAGCGCTGAGGAAGTTTTACGCCGAATTGGGAGAAACCATGCCAGACGGTCGCTCACGACGCGGTAATGCACGGTCTGGTGAGCCGGTGAATGGCAATTCTAAAAACTGATATGTGCCCAGCTGATTCTTAGAAAGGAGAATTTATAGAAAGATGTTTTTGCGGCCGCTGGTCGCACTGTGACATTTCGTGTTGAACTTGCCCGATATTGGATTTCATTTCTTATCGGGCTTTTTTTATGTATTCATGTAAAAAGGAGATGTGAATGAAACAGAAGATACATTCTACATCCCAAGTCAAATCTGCAGAGCCGGGAGTCAAGAATGATCTTGTTGACAGGCGTCAAGAACTGGCTCAGTTGATTGGGCACCTGATTGCTCGTATCTGGTTGAAAAACCAACATCCAGCAGATTTTGATGCCAGGGATGCCACAGGTTCAGCGGATAAGCCGATCTAAAAATAGCAAATCGAAACTAAGGTGTATTGACGATGCAACAAACATGTCAAAACTTAGGGTCAGTGGAAACAACTGTAAAATCCAATGCATTGATACCAGCCATCGGCAAATCCGAACTTCATCATTGTGGCAGCCAGCCTCCCAGTTCATTCCAGGGGAAAACACACAAATCCTCTTTGATCGAATTGATAAAGTCAAGAAAGGAGATCAATGCTAACGAGACAAGAAATCATGTTGATCAGAGCTGCCCTGCAGTTCTGGTGTGAAGAAATGGATCTCGAAGATTCAAATCTGCTCACAATTTATGCCGGTGATCCCGCAGTAAATCAGAAATGGGAGCAGGAAGATATCCAACGGCTGCAGACTCAGCTTCTGACAGCGCGACTACGGTATGCTGTATGCCAGCATGATGCGACAACGGTAAAGAATCCCCGTCTGTTTGAAAACCCGGCAGATGCAATACTGGAAAAAAACGACGACTCTGACCAACTGGGAGTCGTCCTGGTTGCTGAACCAGAGGTCTAAACTCCCTCAAACCCCATCCATCAGTTCTGCCAGGCTGATTTCGAGTGTATCGGCGATCCGTTCGATATTCCGTAATGAAAGATTTCGTTCCCCCCGTTCGATCCCGCCGACGTAAGTCCGGTCCAGCTCACAGGCATAAGCAAAATTCTCTTGAGAGTAGCCTTGCTCTTTGCGCAGTTTGCGGACTCGCTTTCCAAATCTCATCAATATGTCTGCTCGTTTAGTCATACGAGCATTTAACACTTGACAATGACGATAACACCACGGATTATAAGTATCATTATTGAGTGTAAACTTGGACAATCAGAGTGCAGGTATTCAAAAACATTCGCCATTAAAAGAGGAGAAAATCAATGTTGCAACTATCAAGGAGAATCAGCTACACCATCGAAAGCATCATTTCGGTGAATCAAATAATTGCATTTGTATACGTGATACCGTTGGCTCTCACACTTTCGGGATGTGGCGGCGACACAACAGCAAGTAACCTCCCTAAAAACTCAACCCCCTCCAGTAAACCCTTGCCTGAAGAATACCGAGTGCTTGCTTCACACCTCAGTATGGAGATGAAATCTGATCCAGGCCATTTTCGGGATAATCGCGAGATAGCGGAAATTATGGCGGATGTACAGTCCACCTTATTAGACTTACGTGAGATCAAATCGAACGATAAAGAGATTATGTATCTTTCTGATCAAGTCCAAAATGCGAATACCTTATTCTTGAAATGTATTAACAATTTGAACGCCCTGCCAAAGCCTGCCGATGAGGGAACACTGTTTGTAGGTTCGATGCTTGATGGATTCTTTGGTAATTTTTTGGGTAGCTATCACCGTGGCCTTGATGCAGAGGCGAAGCAGAACGCTTTAAATGTAGAATTACAGTCAGCTATTGCCGCAGTCGATCAACTTGAAGCAGCGCTACTGTTGCTTCCCAAAGTTGCTGAAAAGTATTCGGCAACCTTAAGTGATTCGGCTGGTCGTATCGTAGTCGATTTTAATGAGTCCTGGGGAGACTCCGGACCAAATGATTGGCTTGTACTTCAGAACCGTGGGGAAACACTTAAAGATTGTACCATTGTGGTGCAATTGACTGGGGCAAGCGGAAAGGTTCGAAAAAACGTACATTTCCTAGAAACATGGCCAGCTAATACCAGCATGTGGGGGCGATATCAAAGCGGAGAGGAAGTCTTGGGACGAACAGTGGAAAAGACGACTGTCACACACGTGCAAGAATTGGACATTACAATCTATTCACCGCAGTTTGCCACGCAGATTCATTATGTTTATCAGGGAGCGGAAAAAGACAAAGACATTGCTCAAATCTGTAAAGACCTGAGTTTTCAAGGTTCCTACCAACCGTATCAAGCGGGAATAGTCTGGGACACTCAGCGTGGCGTTCAACTTACCTTAAACGGAGTTTCCTTGCTTCCCCAATGTCGAGTTGATGTTGCATTTCGAAAAGGTGACCAATCGAAAGTCTGGTTCTGGAATCATGATTCCTGGATGAAAGGAGAAACAAAGAGTTTTAATACACCAAAGGGAGGACTGGATTTCGATCCAGACAGGATCGACTTCGAAATCTCTTTTCCCCACACTAATTACAAATATAAAACGACGCTCAATGTCGATACGGAATCTGGTAAATGAATTCCCCTTCAAAATTTCATTCAATCGCTCAGACAACCTTTAATATGGTCTCTTGAACATAAAGTTCCACGAAAACGTGATCCATTTCAGGTTTAGGTGGGTTAAGTTCCAGCTACAGAACTTGAAATCTTTTGAGAAAGTTACTTCTGCATAGTGGCTTCACACACTGTATCTAAATTTTGGCTCGAAACGTGTCATGATTAATAGGTGCGCAGCTTAGCTATTGTCACTTACCGTCACCCGTAATTCAAAAACATAATCAGTTAAAACGCCTCGCATTACTTTGGAATGCGGGGCGTTTTGCTTTTCACACAGTTCCCCTTATTAGAAAGAAAGGAGCCTTGCTTGGAATACATGGTTTTAACGTTCGTCTCTGTCGCTCTGTTGCTGTCCGTCGTCGCTTTGATCAAGGAACGGCGGTTGCGGCTGGCGCTACAGGGAATTCTCAGACACCTGATTCAACGCTGGAGGGCACATGGAAAAACAGACTCTGCTAATCACGCTGACACTGATCCTACTGATCGGAGTCAGCTGTAGCCCTGACGAAAACAGCCGTGTGGCCGAACTGGCCACCCAGCAACTGGAACGACAGGCGGATCAAAACCGCCGGATGTCGGAACTGCAGCAGGAAGTCGCCTCGGGGTCACGCGAGCTGGTGGAAGCAGACGCCAACGCCAGACAGGAAATGGTCACTCTGCAGCGCGAGATGCAAACCGAGCGAAACGAGATCGGTCACCAGCGGGATCAGCTGGAGGCAGAACGCCGCGAAATCGCCGACCGCCGAAACCGAGATCCGATCATTGCGGCTGCGATCACCAGGGTGGCGTTTGTCGTGGTCAGTCTGCTGCCCCTGTTGATTTGCTGGCTGTTACTGCAGCAGAAAGTTGAACCCGCAGACAAGAATGAGATCACAGAATTACTATTGGACGATTTGGTCTCATCTGAACCACGGCTGATGCCACCTGCGAAAACAGATCCAGCCAAACTCCGGTTAACGGATTTACTTCAATCTCCTGATAACTCATCTACAGAAAGGGAAACCTGAAATGTCACATATTGTCACCATCCAAACGGAGGTCCGCGACTCTGAGGCATTGGGCCTGGCCTGCCGCCGACTCGAACTGGGAGAACCCGTTCACGAAACCGTTCCCCTGTTTAGCGGAGAAGCCACCGGATACGCGGTCCGTCTCCCCGACTGGCGGTATCCAGTTGTGTTCGATGTCGAACAGGGCCAGGTTCGATTTGACAACTTTGAAGGTCGCTGGGGAGAGCCGGCTCAACTCAACAGACTGCTGCAATTTTACGGCGTGGAAAAATGCCGTCTGGAAGCGCGCCGGAAGGGTCATTCCGTCCACGAAAACCAGCTCAGCGACGGTTCCATTAAACTCACCATTCAGATCGGAGCAGACCATTGAAAACAATCAACATTATTTTTTCAACGGACGGTCAGTCCCGCATCGAAACCCGCGGCTTTACCGGCTCCCGGTGCAAAGACGCCAGCCGGTTTCTGGAAGCGGCTCTGGGAAAGGTCTCCTCAGAACTGCTGACCTCCGAATACCACCAGGCCGTTCAACATCAATCCAACCAATTAACACAGGAGAATTAGTTTTCGCAAATCAATACACGCAGGTCTTACCGGACCCGATTCCCGAAGATCCCCACCCGGTACGTATTCTAGTCGTCGTTGAAGGGGCACACGATATTGAATTTCTGACCCGCATCTCGACGCTCCTGCATACGGCACATCCCACACTGCCTGACCTGGCCGCGATGGAACGCGACAAGGAACTCATTTTCCTGCCCATTGGCGGCCACCCCCGGGCTTGGCTTAGTCGGCTGGCTCCGCTCCAAATTCCCGAATTTTATCTCTTAGACGGAGAGGCATCCCCTGAGAGGGAACAGCGGGAAGAGCTTGTTGCTCAGATTAATCGACGAATCCCTTGTCGTGCTGTGCTGACACGGAAACGGAGCTTGGAGAACTACCTGCATCCGCAAGCCATTCAGGCTGTTGCCGATTTCACTGTTGAATTCGGTGACCATGATTGTGTAGCGTCGGAAGTGGCGCAGCGGGTATTCGACAGTCGGCATGATGACTATAGCTGGAAACAACTGACTCGTCGAATCCGGGTCCGACTCAGAAACCGGGCCAAGCACTGGCTCAATACCAGCGCGGTCGAACAGATGACAATTTCCCTACTGCAGGAACGCGATCCTGACGGGGAAATCATTTCCTGGCTGGAAACGATCGGCCAGCTGGCGGGAACCGCTTAATACACTTCACACCTTCTTTTTACTTCAAACCATCAAGGAAACTCTTATGTTATTATCCGAAAGACTTGCGGAGAACGTACGCGCCTGCTTTACCGGGATCTGGATTCAGAGCCACGAACATGATGAGGCATTGCTGGAAATGTCTCGGCTCTGTCACAGCGAAGACTGGCGGCTATTCTCATGGGACATTGACCGGGGCCTGCAGGGAACGGAACTCGCGGAAGGCCGCGACACGTCGCTCCTCGATCCCCTGGCTGCCATTCACTGTCTGAGCAGTCAGGCCGATCCGGATCATCCCACGCTGCTGGTCCTTAAAAACTTCCATTGCTTCATCAATTCGCCGGAGATCATTCAGGCGCTGACACAACAGATCAATCTGGGTAAACAGGCACGGACATTTATTGTCATCCTTTCCAGCCTGGTCCAGATCCCTACAGAACTGGAAAAACTGTTTGTCTGCCTGGAACATGAACTTCCTGGTCGGGATCAGCTGCTGGAAATTGCCCGCAGTATCGCCACGGAAACAGGAGAATTGCCGGAGGGACCTGAACTGCAATGTGTCCTGGACGCTGCCTCGGGTCTGACCCGTTATGAAGCGGAAGGGGCCTTCAGTTTCTCCCTGGTGCGGCATGGACGCATCGAAGCCTCGGTCGTACTGGAGCTGAAATCCCAGACGCTACTGAAAAGCGGTCTGTTATCGTTGCACCAGGGATCGGAATCGTTTGCTGGGCTGGGCGGTCTGGAGTCTCTCAAAGCCTTTTGCTTGCGTGCACTCCGCCCCCGTTCCCAGGATGCACCGGTCATTCGTCCAAGAGGCGTGCTGTTACTGGGAGTTCCGGGAACCGGTAAAAGCGCATTTGCCAAAGCACTGGGAAAAGAGACGGGGCGTCCCACACTGACACTCGACGTGGGGGCTCTAATGGCTTCGCTTTTAGGTCAGACCGAGGAGCGAACTCGTAGAGCACTTCGGATCGTGGATGCGATGCAGCCGGCCGTCCTGTTCATTGATGAGGTCGAGAAAGGGCTGAGTGGCTCTGCCTCTTCTGGACAGTCAGACAGCGGCGTTTCGACACGCATGCTGGGTACGCTGCTGGGCTGGCTCAACGACCATACTTCGGACGTGTTTGTAGTTTGTACCGCCAACGACATTTCCAAACTGCCACCGGAGTTCGTGCGGGCCGAACGCTTTGATGCACTGTTCTTTCTCGATTTACCGGGAGATGACCAGAAGCAGGCCATCTGGAGGCTGTACCGTGAACTGTTTGGTCTTACGTCCGATCAACGTTTGCCGGACGACCGGCATTGGACCGGTTCGGAAATCCGGGCCTGCTGTCGTCTGGCGGCGCTGCTCGAAGTCCCTTTAATCAAGGCCGCTGAAAACGTGGTTCCCGTAGCTGTCACCGCCGCCGAATCGGTGGCCCGTCTCAGGCGTTGGGCCAGCAGACGCTGTCTGTCTGCAGAACAACCAGGCGTATTTAGCAATGACGAACGTTCTGGTTCGCGTTCACGCCGAAATCTCTCTCGTGATCCCCACAGAAACTAAACCACACTCTATTTAAGGAGCTAATATGACCATAACTGCTATCGAAGAAGTAAATACCCGCACCGATCCCATCGATCGGCTGCGATCAACGATGTGTGCTACGCGCATCAGTTTTGAATGGTTTGGTACGCGCAAGTCACTGACACGCGACCAGAAGACTCAGGCCGCTGAATCGTTTGGGGCAGAAGGGACCTTCCTGAGTGCGGGCAAGAAACTACTGGATACCGGACACCCCCGTTTCCGGGCCGTGAATGCGGTCCGTCAGCGGGTGCGCTCGTACTGGACTTCCATCAGCCTGCCCTTTCCGGAATCCGGAATACGGTTACTGCGGCAGGATGCTTTGACTGCATTTCAGGACCAGATGCACCAGTTCACGCAAGAGCTCAACGAGGCTGTCTCACAGCTGGATGAACAATACCTGTCCCTGAAGTCAGCGGCCCGGGAACGCCTGGGGAGTCTCTTCAATGACGACGATTATCCCTTGACCCTGATAGGTCTGTTCGAAGTGTCCTGGGACTTTCCCAGCGTTGAACCACCGGATTATTTAAGGCAACTCAATCCGGAACTGTATGAGCAGGAGTGCCAGCGCGTGCAGTTACGCTTCGAAGAAGCAGTCAGGCTGGCGGAAGACGCCTTTCTGGGCGAACTGTCACAACTTGTGTCGCATCTGACGGATCGATTGAGTGGCCAGGCCGATGGCCGGCCCAAAGTATTTCGTGATTCCGCCATCGGGAACCTGCATGAGTTTTTTGAACGCTTCCGATCCCTGAATGTCCGTTCTAACGAGCAGCTGGATGTGCTGGTAGCCCAGTGCCAGGGAATCGTGCAGGGCATTCAGCCCCAGGAATTGCGAAAACGGGGTGAACTCCGTCAGCAGGTCGCATCAGAATTGTCTGGCGTCCAGGCAGCCCTGGATGGTCTGTTAATCGATCGACCACGGCGTCAGATTATTCGAACTCCCAAGTGAGGTAATCCACATGAAACTTTTGATCTCACCACTGGGGACGGTTCACTGCGTTTACTCAGAAGCCTTTAACCTGGCAACTCTCGGTCGACTGACCATTTCACGTGGCTCTTACGTCGAACCGAATGCAGCTGGTCAATGGCTGGTCGATCTGTCCCCCGTGAATGGGCCCCAGCTGGGCCCGTTTACGCAGCGGAGTGCTGCCCTGGAATCCGAAACGGACTGGCTGGAACAGCATTGGTTGTCGCCAGATACCGGTCCTTGAGAACTGACAACTTAATTTTATCACTGGTTTGCCCCGGTTCCGCAGGTTTGTTGCCCGCAGGACCGGTTTTTTTTGTTTAAACATTTTCGTTTTGAAGGAGACAACTGATGAGACAGGCAGATTTAAATCGGGCCGTGGCCCTGGCAACCGGCGAAAGCATGTCGACCGTAAAACGTCTGGGCTTCTTATTAGCGGAGCCCGAGGAAGTCATTGATCCCGAGGCAGAAGAGTCGGGCCCTTACATCATTGACTGGGATGAACTGGAAGCCAATCGACTAAATTCCGAGCGACAAGGGGCACGCCATGAACCAGTGGTGGGCTGATCTTCAAACGAGCGAATGCTGTCGAACTGTCCCAAAGATCCTCAGTGTACGATCAAAATCGCAGTCAGTCCTGCTGCAAACGCTGCACGCCGGACGCATCAAGGGACGACGGGGTGTGAAAAGCAATACACGCCGCAGGAAACGGCGTCGCAAACGACGGCTGCTCACATAAACAAACATTGTGTGTTTTTAAACATTTTCAAACAACAACTGGAAGGACTTTTATGAAACTTTTATTGATCAACAACGATGGCGGTGGGTTCGCTGATTATATCGATGTCCCCGCAGGAACCACGGTAGCACAACTTTTTGAGCAGAAGATGGGAGATGCGGAAGCCCGCGATTACCTGATTCGCGTGAATCGCCAGCCGTGCCCCCCGGACCAGCAGTTACAGGACGGGGACCGAATTTCGATCACTCCGACGAAGATTGAGGGGGCGCGGTCCTAGTTTTTGTATTTCCACGGACTGTCGGGGTCTCGTCCCCGGCAGTCCGCCCTGGAATCCATTTTTTGAAAGAGGAGACAATGAAGCATCCACGAAAACGACTCTGGCGGACTGCCAGTCGAATATATCACTGTCTGGTGTCTGAAGAACCCTCGTCGTTATATGAAATGCCATTCCAGACATGGTGGTACTGTGACCGGTTACTACGGAAACGCCAACAAGCACAACGCAGAGGCTGGGATTCGGCTGCACTAAAACTGGAACGACAACTGAAAACTGGTGTAACCCAGTTGATCCAGGAACTGACAACTTTACATGGTGAATTGTCGTCTGATACATCTCCGCAGCAGATTTCTTCCGTCAGGGAACTCTATGCAGAACTGCGGTCTTTAGAAGAAGAATTCGGTGAGCTGCAGCTGGATCTCCGTGCCCAGACCATCTCTGTCAGTACAGAACCGATTAAACTGGAAGGCGTCTATCTGGGCCCTTTTGAGATTCGTCTCAATTATGCAAATCTGAAAATGGATAACGGGTCCCCTTATCGCGTGTTCGCCACGGACCCGCATCCGGCGTTTACCAATGACTGTGTCACACATCCCCATATTCAATCTGATGTCGTCTGTGAAGGGGATGGACGGCAAGTCATACGCCGGTCGCTGGAACAGGGACGGCTGTTTGATTTTTTCACGATGGTGGCCAGCCTGTTACAAACTTATAACCGCGACAGTCCCTATGTGGCGCTCAGTGACTGGGACAGTGTTGAATGTACCGAGTGCGCCGATGTGATCGCAGCCAACCAGCAAACCCGCTGTGATAACTGTGAAATCACACTTTGCACGGGGTGTACTAAGGATTGTTCGGACTGCGATTGTCCGTTTTGCCATGAGTGTTTGTCGTACTGTGATGGCTGTCACGGCCACTGCTGTTCGTCCTGTCTGCAACAGTGCATACAGTGTCATGCTGACTGCTGCCAACGCTGTTTACTTGAAAATGAAAGGTGCTCTGATTGTGATGCGGAAGAAGAACTCGAAGAAACAGAGGAAGAATTACCGGAAACCCAGGCCTCATCAGCAAACCCGGTTACCGCAACTGCGGTTCAGTCCGACTGCCTGGGCGAAACTGTTGTACCTGCGTGATTACGGAGACACCGAAGTTGGTGGCTTTGGGATTACATCAGAGGAGGATCTGCTGCTGGTGCAGGACCTGCAGCTTGTGGAACAGACCTGCTCGGTGGCTCACGTGGCCTTCGACGATGAGGCGGTCGCGAATTTCTTTGACGACCAGGTGGACGCGGGCCTCCGTCCAGAACAGTTTGGTCGGATCTGGATTCATACGCATCCGGGAGATTGTCCCTTGCCCAGCCAGACCGATGAAAATACTTTTAACCGTGTGTTTGGTCGATCCGATTGGGCCGTGATGTTCATTCTGGCGCGGACAGGGCGAACATATGCTCGGTTAAAATTTAATGTGGGTCCGACGGCAGAATACGAAATCCCAGTAAAACGGGATTACTCTCAAACATTTGCCGGTAGTGATCCAGAACGTTGGGAGGATGAGTATTTAAGTCATGTGCATCCGCAACAGAACAGTCGCCTGTTCCAGTCTGCTTTTGATCAGACCGCAGATTTTGACTGGGATGAAGACTGGCTCTTTGCTGATTACGAATTGAAAGGAGAACAGATTTGAATACATTAAATGTGACTATCGATCGTTTCCAAAGACAAAGTGACCTGATCCCGGCGGAACGGCTTTCTCAGTTGACGGCAACCGTCATCGGAGTGGGGGCCATTGGTCGTCAGGTGGCGCTGCAACTGGCGGCGATTGGGACACCACGGATTCAGCTGATTGACTTTGATAGTGTGGAGTCGACCAATATCACGACTCAGGGATACCGAGCTCAGGATCTGGGGCAGCTTAAAGTAGACACGACAGCCAGAGCCATCCAGGAGCTTGACGATTCAATTCAGGTAACGGTGATTATGGATCGTTATCGAGTGTCCGTTCCTGTGGGTGAGGCTGTCTTCTGTTGTGTGGACTCGATATCAGCCCGTGCGGTGATCTGGCGATCCGTCAACAGAAAATGCGATTTCTGGACAGATGGAAGAATGCTGGGAGAAACAATTCGGATACTGACAGCAACTCAGCATCATGGAATGAAACAGTATGCGAAAACACTTTTCCCACAAAACGAGGCACAAACCGGAAGCTGTACATCACGCAGTACGATTTATGCAGCCAGCATTGCTGCAGGACTTATGGTTCATCAATTCACTCGCTGGCTGCGAACTATTCCTGTTGATTTTGATACGACCTTCAATCTTCTCGCTGGTGAAACATACTTAAAATGAAGTTTAAAATGGGCAGACATATTAGAGAAAAGCAAAAGAAATAACATGGGATAACGGGCCACCTGTAGTGGTGGCCCGTTATCCTTATTTTAGCTATCAGAGATCATGGATTTTCTAGTTCAGAGCAAATTTTCTGCTGATATTTGAAACAGTATCAGTTCGACTTATGGCTACAGAATCTTTTTTTTCTCAATCGAAACGCTAACGAATGTAGGACAGTCGAACTAGAAAGGAGATGAAATATTCTCTCGATTCTTGAAATCAATTTTGAGTAAAGGTCACGCTATTTATTAGTAGTATTAGAAATGGTGATCAGGTCGAATGAATTAGGAACATGCGTCTTCAGCAGGAATTGAACGCCGTGGACATTTGGGTTTATATTTCGAATACTGTTTTCTCTTGTTATTCTTCCTCAGAATAGTTGACACTCTTTTTAAATCGCCCACTATTTCTGGGAATCTTCACATTTTGAAACCGTGCCTATCTCGTAGTTTTAAATGCTGGTCAAGTGCCAATAGATCATTCGAAGTTCAGACTGTATTTTAATCACGATTACCTTAGATTTATAACGGCCCAACTGGTTCAGAGTTGAGAGCCTGTCATGATCGCGTAATGAATCAAGTTCTCTTGTGCCGCAGACGAAAACAGTTTCTCATATTGGTCGATGCCAGTTGCTTTAACCTTTTTTTACCGCAGTTAGTGCTCATGGACCGATACATCATGTTGCTCATTATTTCCATGTGAGTGGCCATCACGTATTTCCGGAGCAAGGATATTCGGGTTAACTCCCGCACCGTGATGGTAGACTATTAAACCACCGAGATAACCGGTTAGCATCAATAGCACAACTCCACACAATGCTACAGTCAATTGCAGCTTAGTGGCTGCTGTTGTTCGCCCTCGCCAGCTTACTGTCGATAGCCAAGTGAAGAGAATGAGCATCGCCAATCCAAATCCCAAATGCCAGTACATGAGTACGTGGCCTTGTTCGGTATGAGCTGGCACCGTAAAGTATGCCAATCCGCCTGCGGTGGAGGCGAGCCAACCCGAAACCATTCCGACCAGCAACATTCCTGCGGCCACTCGATGCTGTATCTCGTTCGCTCTCCACCACGCCCACAGTAAGAGTACAACGCCCCCCAGAAGAAATGCAATTGGAAAGTGGACCAGTGCAGGGTGCAATTCCCATGGTTTTGGGAGAATATTATCCATAATGTATTCAACTTTCCGAAGGGTTCATTTTGATCGATACTCATTACTTATATAATTGAGCTTGCCGCAAACGTAAAGCGTTGCCGATGACGGAAACTGAGCTAAGACTCATTGCAGCTGCAGCGATCATAGGATTCAACAGAGCCCCCATTCCAAGAAACGGAACCAGTACTCCACTGGCAACGGGCACGCCAAGAATATTGTAGATAAATGCGAAGAATAAGTTTTGGCGGATATTGCGCATAGTACTGCGACTCAATCGGACAGCTTTAACAATGCCACGTAGGTCTCCTTTCACTAACGTCACACCGGCACTTTCGATGGCCACGTCCGTGCCTGTCCCCATCGCAATACCTACGTCAGCTTCAGCAAGTGCTGGTGCGTCATTAATACCATCGCCAGCCATCGCCACTTTACTACCTTTTGTCTTCAGTGCTCGTACTCTCGCGTTTTTGTCTTGTGGACTAATGCCTGCTTCCACTTCGTCGATGCCAAGATTCTTGGCCACTGCCAGGGCAGTACGCTTGTTGTCACCGGTGAGCACAATAATTCGTAAGCCCAAATCGTGTAGTTCTTGCACAGCGTCGGGGGTTGACGCTTTGATAGGATCAGAGACGGCCAGTAGTCCGGCGAATTGCCCATTAACAGCAACGAACATCACTGTATGACCATCGTGCTGCAGCGTTTCAGCACGTTCTCGCATTGTCTCAATGTTACGAACTCTTTGATCGACAAGAAAGTCAAGTTTACCAATCAAAACGCTCTTTCCTTTAACCGTTCCTGATACTCCACCCCCGGTTGTGGAATCAAACTCATCAACTGCTGCCAAGTCAATTCCTTTTTCCCTGGCAGCATCGATGATGGCACGGCCTAGTGGATGTTCGCTGTTTCGTTCGACCGCTGACGCATATTCCAATAGCTCCTTCTCTGAAATGGACTCTGTAGGAATGCATTCAGTGAGTTTGGGCCGTCCCTCCGTCAGTGTACCTGTTTTATCAACGACAATCGTATCCACCTGCTCCAGGACTTCTAAGACTACGGCGTCTTTGATCAGTACACCTTCCTGTGCTCCACGACCGATGCCAACCATGATTGACATCGGCGTGGCTAGGCCCAACGCACAAGGACAAGCGATAATGAGCACTGCGACAGCATTGATCAAAGCGAAACCAAGCCGTGGTTCTTCTGGAGATAACCATGCCCAAACAACAAATGTAACTATGGCGATTAAGACTACTGCGGGCACGAACCAGCTTGCTACCACGTCAACGATACGTTGTATTGGTGCACGGCTGCGTTGAGCGTCAGCAACCATCCGCACAATTTGTGACAATACAGTACCCTCACCTACATGTTTTGCTCGCATTTGGAACGAACCAGTCTGATTCACCGTGCCGCCCATCACTAGATCGCCCGTCTGCTTCGAGACCGGAACTGGTTCACCGGTTAACATTGATTCGTCAATCGAACTCTTGCCGGAAATGATTTCTCCATCAACGGGTATTTTTTCGCCAGGAACTACTTTGAGAATATCGCTCTCGCGAACTTCTTCTAATGGAAGCTCCTGCTCTTGCCCGTTAACGACAACACGGGCCGTTGGTGGTGCTAGTGATAAAAGTTCACGAACTGCGTTGCCAGTTCGACGACGGGCACGTAATTCAAGCACTTGTCCCAATAATACCAAGGCAATGATTACGGCAGCAGCTTCAAAATATACAGCAACGTGACCATTTTCTTTGAAAGAATCTGGAATCATTCCGGGCACCAGCACCGCGGCTGTGCTATATAAATATGCCGCACCAACACCAAGCGAGACCAATGTGAACATGTTTAAGTTCCAATTGACTAAGGACCGCCAACCACGTTTAAAGAACGGCCAGCCAGCCCAGAGTACAATCGGTGAACTCAGCGCAAATTGAACCCAAGACGAAACAAACGGTGAAAATTCCAGTGCCTTATCGAGCATTGGCAACATCGCCAACAGCAGTACCGGTATCCCCAAAACTACAGCGACCCAGAATCGTTGTGTCATGCTCCTAAGTTGGGTGTCGTCATCTTCCTCAAGCGCGGTTACATACTTCGGTTCCAGTTCCATCCCACACTTTGGACATGTACCTGGTTCATTCTGCTCAACTTCCGGGTGCATCGGGCACGTATAAACTGTTCGAGACTCTGCAAGTTCTGGTTTGACTAATTCTAAGGCCATTCCACACTTTGGGCACTCGCCGGGTTTATCACTGCCGATTCCTGCACACATTGGGCAGAAATATTTGTGGGACTTTGCAGCTACTGCATGTTTTGTTGTGGCGTTTTTACCTCCCAGCTCTGATTCAGGATTACAATTTCCATGGCTTTTACCAGCACCGGTCTTCATGCTGGAATGCTGATTGTCTGGAGTCAGTAGAGCAGCCAAAGTCTGTTGCCTTTGGAATTTCTCTTTACAATTCTTACTGCAGAAATAGAATGTTGCTCCACCGAACTCACAATTTAACCCTGTTGCTTCTTCAACTTGCATCCCGCAAATTGGATCAATCGCCATATAACACGTTCCTGCTAGTTCATGTCGTTGTGATGTGTAAAGAGAGGGGCGCACATTCCCGGCTTCTTCGATATTGGATGCAACCTACTCGTGCTTTCTTCATGTCAAATGACATTATTTTGAGGTTCTCACTACTTTTTTTTCGATTCTCAATATAGTCATGGTATGGGGGGATAGGTTGTTTTCTATTCTATATTTAAATCGCAACCAGAATTATTCTATGAGTACGTTATCTGACGAACAGATTGCTTTATCTTGATGCTGAACACAGCATACGTCTTTATCATGGAGAATAATTCACAAGCTCAACGATTAAATCCCTGAACTCTTTTCATCAACAAAATTAGCGATTCAATCTGGAGTGTTCCAGACTTTTATTTGAATAAAGAAAGATTTGATTTCCCCATTCATCAGGATATTCTTTGACCTTCGAGAACGCTCCAAAACTAATGATTGAGTCATGATAAACTGGGTTGTTGTATATAATTAGTATTTCTTTATCGCTTCCTCGGGCAGACTCATCTATCTTGCAAATCACTTCTGACATAATATCAGCCGGAAATGGGTTATAGAAATAAAACATATTATAGTGGCCATAATTCTGAAATGCCGTTGCATCGCAACTAAACACATGACATCTATTCGCCCTTAGTTTTTTGAAATTATTTATTGCTATTGCAGCGATCTGTTCTGACAACTCAATTCCAGCAATTTCTGCAAAGGGAAACTTTAGCATTGATCGCATTGCGCTACCTTTTCCGGAGCCAATATCGATAATAGAGTCAGCGTTTGTAACACTAATATCTTTTAGTAATTGTATTAAATATTTATTTCCAGAAGGAGAAGACCGATACACAACATGAGGGTCATATCCAATTTCTTCAGGTTGTATTACAGTTAAAAAATCAACTCCTTTGAATCGTTCTAACATTAGTTTTGTTTTACGCGAAAACGTTTTGATAGTTAATTTTCGACACAATCTTGATATAGCTGCTTTCATGCTTTTCTCTAACTGAATATGTTTGGAACATCTAACTAGAAATAGAAACCCCTCGACTGCAAAGCAATTTTGCAGTCGAGGGGTTAGATGCAGAACCATTCCAGATTATTCATTGGAATTTGAAGATAAATTCAAAAGATAGTTCGTATTTCAAATAGATTTCGGTGACTTTCGCTAACTCAAAATGACAGTGAGACTTAAAAGTGTTCGACTTGCTATCAATTCCACTCAGGGTTTGCAGGAATTGAAAAAAGTATCTTTTCATGAATCCTTTTCGAGAATTTTGAGAGTGAGAAGTCTAAGGGACAGTGCTAACCCTTTCTTGGTAGAAGCTATTCACTTCGGCACTGACTAAGCTAACCCGTTTAGTGACCTAACCGAAAATCTAGATGCGGTGTCATAATCTGGACTGCACCGCGGTGACTATAGGATGGGTAATTGTAATAGCCGCGGTCGATGTGGCTTTGCCGGAAGGAACCGTGTCCATACTCACGTGCAGAATACCCGTGGTTGACATAACCGTGTTGGAGACGCTGCCTGTAAGTCGAGTGACCATATCCGGACGAAAGGTATCCGTGCCCCGACAAGGTGTGGCCAAGATATCCATGTACATAAGAGTTATCTGCTGCCTTTGCCGGATTGGTCGTGAATGCTGTCAAGGCAGCGAGAATACCGAGAAACAGTGCGAAACGTATCATAATAGGATCTCCTTTTCATTTCGTGAGTATGATTACCTCAATAGCTTTAAGGCTTTTCTTTGTTTGTTGATGACTCGACACAAAAGGCATTATTTATGCCAACCATTAAAATTAAGACATAACAAACTGTCACACGGTGTTTTATAACAAACAAAGCTAAGCTCTCGTTGTCAATGTGTTGTTGTCATGACGACGGCACGTTGAGTCAAAACGATCACGCATCCTCCTCGAACCACTGTGCGTTCACCAAATTCGGAAACTGGTATTGCTCAAATTTGCTGTTAATGAAGGCAATCCCAGCTGATCAAATCCGGAATTAATTTCGGGGCAACGTCCCTCACTGCCTGCGCTTCCGCTACGGACAGTAGAAGATTTGCCACCCAACAAAGTCACTGGTGACGAATTCCTCGCAAATGCTGAAGTCAATCGAGCAATTGAATACGGCGGTGTTTTGCTTCAACTTACCCAACATCTTCGACAAGGACTCGTTGAATGGCTGGCCAAGGTTCGTGAACTGCGTGACGACCATTAGAGACTCCGAATTGAGTGAGTTCTGCCGACTTTATTAGTTCAAATGTGGCAGTCTCCTCTATTCACACGCTGAATCAGCTGCATCACAAACCAACGTGGAGCGCGATCAACTCGTACTTAAATGCTCTCGACATGGTAGATTTGGCGTTTTTCTTCTTCGGGATGAGAAAAGAATATTATCGTAACCATCATTGGACATGATGTTTAGATGCCACCATCATTCTATTCTACAGAAAACCGTTACAATCGATATATTGCAATAACACAATAGTACAGATCCCGCCGATAACTATACGTTAAGGGAATCGCGCGTGAAGAATTTGCGCGGCTAGTTCTAGACTTCGGGGGGCCGTGGTGAATTCAAAGAATCTAATTTCTATCTTACTGGCAATCGTATTAATTAGTGGATGTGCAACCAGCACGAAAAGGGATGTTGCTAATCAAATAGGTAAAAAACCTGTACCAGCAGAAAATGAAACTTCGCAAGTCATTGTGCGCGATGATGCGGAAGCAGAATATGATGCAACCTCGGAGACTGAAACACGACTCGTATCGCATCAAGAGTCAATTGAGTTACCAGTAGAGAAATACGATCCACTTCTTCTCCCCATGCCGGGTGATGTTTTAGCAAGCCAAAGTACTGCGATATCACTGGATGAGCTAGAAGCTTTGGCACAAGCCAATAATCCGACGCTGGTCCAGGCGGCAGCGCAAGTCGAAGCATCACGAGGCGCAGCCTATCAGGCGGGACTCTACCCAAACCCGGTTGTAGGGTATGCCAGCGATCAAATTGGCATCAATGGCACGGCTGGTGAATTACAGGGGGCATTCGTCTCACAGGAATTTGTCACAGGTGGTAAGCTGAAGCTCAGTCGCGCGAAATGGACAAAGCAGGTCGCTGTTGCGGAAACCATCTTGTCGGCCCAGTACACGCGTGTCTTGAATGACGTGCGGATTCATTTCTACCGGACACTGGCAGCGCAGCAGTTACTCGCAGTCCAAGGTAAACTTCTGGAGAATGCGAAAGATAATTTACAAACACATAAAGAGATGCTTAATCTAGGACAGACGAATCAGTCCGGCCTGTTGCAGGCGGAAGTCGACTTGCATCGCGCACAATTGAAACAGCAGGCGGCTGAGAACGACTTGGAACAGGAGTGGCGAAATCTGGTGGCGATGGTGGGTACTCCTGAATTACAATGTACAACTCTTAGAGGGAGGCTTGAGCCTCCTCAGGAATTTTATGACTGGAATTCGGCGCTCAATCAGTTATTAGAAAGCAGTCCTGAAATCGTTGCTGCCTGGGAACGTGTGCAACATGACGAAATAACCGTAGAACGTGAACGCGTCCAACCGATACCTAATATCCTGGTCGATGTCAATTTCGGTCATAATTTCGAGACCGATAACTCAGTAGCAGGGGTCACCGTCGGGTTACCTATTCCTATCTTCGACAAAAACCAAGGCACCGTGGATCAGGCCTTAGCCGATCTCAACCGATCTCGGGCGGATGTGAAACGGTTGGAATTATCATTGATGAGCAGACTTTCAACAGAATTTAGAAATTATCAGACCGCGTGTCAGCATGTAGAAACTTACAGAGATGAAATGTTACCTAAGGGTAAGCAAGCCTACGATCTGTTACATCATAGTTATAAGGAGCGGCGCGCTCCCTGGCCTGATGTGTTGATGGCACAGCAGATCTATCTCAATTTGCAGGCAGACTATATCATGAGTCAATTAAAGTATCATGAAAGTGAGATTGCCATTAGCGGTATGCTATTGACAGGTGGACTGGCCGAGCCTCCTGCGCCAGTGGGTGGCGGACATATCAATGCCGTTCCCAAACCCCGGTAATCGTAAGAGACGATGAACAACGATCATTTAGCAAAACGAAATAAAACAAAATGAAAGGCCTATCAATGGGTACTCAAAATGACCGCAGGGACTTTCTAAAGCAGGGTGCGGCAGCCACGGCCGGATTGTTTGCTGCGGGGACCGCTATGGGGCAGTCATCGGAAAGCGGAGCTTCTTCCGATAAATATCAAGGTCAGGGAGGCACATATCCTCGTATGCATCCAGGCACTGGTGGCCCAGTTGGTAGTCCGACTGACCGAGGGAAACTCGTGCCCGGATTGCGAAAAGCGGGGGAGCCACCAGTCAATGTGATTGCACCTGATTTGAAAACATTGAGCGGGAAAATTGTAAATGGTGCGCGCGAGTTCCATTTGCAGGCGACCCCCACCCGTAGAGAAGTGCTCCCGGGGATCTGGATGGACGCGTATGGATTTAACGGCCAGTTTCCCGGTCCTGTATTAGAAATGTATCAAGGAGAACGAGTACGTATTGTTTTTCGCAATGATTTGCCAGAGCCGACGACTCTGCATTCACATGGCTTGGAACTCCCCATTAGCATGGACGGAATACCTGCCGTTACACAAGACTTGATTCAACCGGGCAAGACCTTTGTCTATGAATATGACGTGCATCAGGAAGGTAGTTTTTTCTTACATCCGCATGTGGCGATGCAGGAAGCCATCGGAATGGTGGTGCCTTTCATTGTTCATTCCAAAGTGGCTTTTGAACCTGCCGTGGATCGTGACTTCGTGTTAATGACTCAGCAGTTTTCGATGTTACCCAACGCGCACATTCCCAATACGATCTCCATGGACTGGAACTTTCTTACAATCAACGGGCGGTGTGGCCCTTACACGACACCACTGGTTTGTAAGTTAGGCGAACGGGTCCGCATTCGATTTCTAAACTTCAGTACGCTGCATCAGCATCCAATGCATTTGCACGGGCACACTTTTTGGGTGACAGGAACCGAGGGGGGCCGCATTCCGGAAACAGCGTGGATTCCGGGAAATACGGTGATCGTGGGGGTAGCGCAATCGCGGGATGTAGAGTTCGTGGCTAATAATCCCGGAGATTGGGTACTCCATTGTCACATGTTTCACCACATGATGAACCATATGGTATCTCAAGTCGGGCCCATCATTCGCCAGAAAAAGAACGATCCGGGTTTCGAGGTTCCTGGCTATCCACAAATCATGAAGGGGATGTCGGATATGAAAATGGAAGGTAAGCACGCTGGCAAGATGCAGATGGAAAAGGCGAATGACTATAGCATGCCGATGACAATGGAAGACATGAAAAAATTAACCGATCGTCGCGAAACTCAGGGGATGCGCGAAGGTTGGTATAAAGGTGTCAAAGGGCTATTTACTGTGATGCGAGTACTGCCACCGGATCTATACGATAAGTTGATGACAACCGACGATCCCATCCCGCCGAATTCGAGTACGCCGTTGAATCCACATCATGCCTAACATCCAATATAGCACTGATGTGATCCTTTTTTGAAATACGAGTTACCTGTTTGCCAAATTCATTAAAATGTGTGATAGGCATCTACATTGTGATTCACACAAATACGCACATTCATTCAAGTCGTGTTGCAGACTTTGTCGACGCACAATGACTGGAATCGATAGCGTTGACGTTATACTCAATCACGAATTAACCAATCTGTAAACCAATAAGTCTCAGACAGTCGCAATGCAGAATTGTATGACCTGCGTAAAAACATTCGCACAGCAATACGTCATTGATACGTAATTTCATTCAGTCCTTGCAACCAACAAATGGGCTGATTCCGAAACGTCATCAACTTGCTCTTTCATCCAGATACGAACGACTTGTATTGCAATCTCCGTTTTGAATCTCCGATTACTCGACCTTGAGACAGTTCTAATCTTCACTGGGGCCTATCCACTGTTCTGTCAGAGTCGGTGGAAAATCGCTCAAAGTGATTGCTGGCCGACCAGATCCATGCCGGAACTGATCTCCTATCTGGCTTAGGGCCGGAAAATCGTAGTTCTGGAGACTGGCACAATAGATCTGCATAGTGGCACGCGGATTGCTTTTGAAAGTGAAGTTATGTGTACTCTGCTCCAAAACAGAGCAGTACAGAAATCAATGAAAGTGGAGAAGTCGAACTCAATACCACAATCAACTTCACCACACAATACTCCAAAGCCGTAGATGCGGCGTTAACGGGTCACAGCATGGAACATTCCGACGAGAACTCATCCGAGTATAAAGAGAACAGTCTGACTTTGACTGGTGCTGTTGCGATGGGCACGGGCGTGATGATCGGTGCCGGTATTTTTGCCCTGACCGGACAAGTTGCTGAGCTAGCGAAACAATGGTTCCCGCTCGCATTTCTGGCAGCAGCAATCGTGGCATCTTTCAGTGCTTATTCTTATGTAAAAATGGCACACGCCTATCCATCCGCGGGTGGCATCGCCATGTTTCTTGAGAAGGCTTACGGTAAAACAGCGCTAACAGGTGCATTTGCGCTGCTGATGTACTTTTCCATGATCATCAATGAGAGCCTGGTCGCGAAGACCTTTGGTACGTACACACTGCAACTCTTCAACGTCGGCGAAAATGAATGGTTAGTGGTCGCTCTCGGAGTCGGTTTGCTTGCATTCACTTTTTTCGTGAATATCTTGAGTAACGAATTCATAGAAAAGCTATCCTTTTTCACTGCATTTATCAAAATTGGCGGGATTGCTCTCTTTGCAATCGGGGGATTGTGGGCTTCCGGTTTTTCATTCGAAAATACTTCGTCTAATCAAACCGGTGCGGGACCGGGAGAGTTTCTCGGAGCTGTGGCGCTCGCAATTCTGGCCTACAAAGGCTTTACTACGATTACAAATAGCGGTGGCGAACTTAAAAATCCTCATAAAAATGTAGGACGAGCCATCATCATCTCGATTGCCCTCTGTCTGGTTCTATATATGCTTGTGACGCTGGCTGTGGGAGGAAGTCTGACGGTCGATGAAATCATTAAAGCGAAAGACTATTCTCTTGCAGAAGCTGCTCGGCCTGCTTTTGGAGATTATGGTGTATGGTTTACTGTATTGTTTGCGATTGTCGCCACCGTTTCCGGTGTGATTGCCAGCGTCTTTGCGGTTTCTCGTATGCTGGCTATGCTCACAGACATGAAGTTAGTACCGCACTCACATTTTGGAATGCCAGGTAGCATCCAAAAACACACATTGGTGTATACCGTTGTCATGGCGATGTTATTAACGGTTTTTTTTGATTTAAGTCGTATCGCCTCGCTCGGTGCCATCTTTTATCTCATCATGGATATCGCCATCCATTGGGGAGTATTTTATCACCTCCGCAAAGAGGTGAAGGCCAGTAGTCTTGTCTTAATCACGGCAATGATATTGGACGTTGTCATTTTAGGAGCGTTTCTGGTAGTTAAAGCCCAGGCGGATATGCTGGTAATCTATGTTTCTCTTGCCGGTTTAATCTTAATTTTCCTGGGTGAGTGGCTATTTCTTCACAAAAACCAAACAGGCGACTAACGACGCCATGCGCAGCCGAAAAGCTTGATAATTTCCAGCATTTCTCCTGGTTTGTTCTCTACATAGAAATTACCCCTTGACTCCGTACCATAGTACGGAGTTTATAATGTTTCCAGGAGATGCATATGAGCAAGTTGACAATAGGACGAGTCGCACAGTCATCGGGAGTTGGTGTTGAGACGGTGCGTTTTTATGAAAGAAAGGGGCTGATCGAACAGCCGATAGCACAGTCCTCTTATCGGGAGTATCCGCCGGAGGTCATAGAACGAATCCAGTTTATCAAACGAGCACAGGAGCTTGGGTTCACTCTCGCAGAAGTTGGACAGTTGCTGGGTTTTGCAGACCAGCCTTCTACATCAAAGAAAGAGGTCAAGCAGCTGGCCGGCCGTAAATTGATTGAAATTAGACATAAAATAGAAGATCTGCAACGTCTCGAATCAACCCTGGCTTCGCTGCATAAGAAGTGCAGTGGCCATGGTACTCTATCAGGCTGCCCTATTATCGAATCAATTATCTCCCCTGATAAAAAAACTGTCACACATAGAATGCGGAGAATTAAAAATGACTATAGTTAAGCAAGTAGATCAACTTCAAGAGGTGACTGTTTCCACAAACATGAAGTGTAATTCCTGCTTAGAAAAATTACGGCCAGTCCTGGATCAGAACTCTGAGATTGTTGAGTGGGAAGCAGACCTGTCAAATGAACTCAAAACTGTAACAGCAAAAATGCACGGCACTACCCCTCGTGAGAAACTAGTCGAGGCTGTGAAGGGAGCTGGATTCGAAGCAAAGATAACTGAAAATCAGGAGGACACTAAGGGTATTACCGAAGAACGGCAGAGTCATTTAACCAATGAGAAACAGGGGTTAAAAATCAGCACTTATAAGCCCTTGCTTCTCGTTATCTTTTACGTCTGTGGTGCGGCAGTGATTTTGACAGCTGCACAAGAAGCGGGATGGGTTTGGGAAAACTTCATGCGTTTCTTTATGGGTTTCTTCTTTTTAGGTTTTGCCTTCTTTAAGCTGCTTGATGTAAGTAAGTTTGCCGACGCCTTCGCGACTTATGATATTGTGGCAAAACGGTCACGTCTCTACGCGTTGCTATACCCGTTTCTTGAATTTTCGCTTGGGATGGCATTTATAATGGGTTGGTTACCGGCTTTAGTAAATACTGTCACACTTGTCGTGATGGGAGTCGGATTAATTGGCGTCATTAAAGCTGTAAGAAAACGCCAGGTGATTCAATGCGCCTGTCTGGGAACAGTGTTTAATCTGCCAATGTCTGCGGTTACCATCATCGAAAATAGTACGATGATCCTCATGGCTCTTTTTATGCTTTTTAGAGATTTGTAAAATGAAAGTTCAGACTGTAGTTAGCGATGATCGAAGTTTTTGTCGGGATCACAGTTAAGCAGAAAATTAATCCCCTCTATCTATTCCCAACAAGAATTTGGCTAAAATGCCATATACCGCCGTAACTTAAATCAACTTTGTGCTCTTGGTTTTGCTGCGAGATTTTCAACCTATGAGATCATCTTCCGTTCCCTAGCAAGATATTCAGACTGCTTACGACAGTTGTATATTATTGATTGACGGAATGAGTTTTTTACATATGTCTCATTTCTCCTAAAAGTGAAAGTTTCGGTGAAGTACTGAGGTCGGTATGGCATCAAAAGGATATGGAACGCGGTTAAATAGCGATCAACGCGGTTAAACAGTGATCGCTATTTAACCTGTGAATATCTCCATTTATTACAGTTCATTAGCTACGAGGAGAATGTCATGTTGCTCAAATCACTTTCTGCTAGCATACTTGTCCTTGGTCTGCTGAGTCCGCCTCCCTCGTCTGGGTTACCGGAATCATTGATCCAGCCAGTGTCGAATACAGCTCAAGTTGAAGTCCAGACCGAAGAAACGGCCAGCCCAATCTGTTGTTTAAAGCGTGCCTACTGCTGCAGCATTCGCAGAAGCTGCTGCCGTGGAAGGTAGGCTATATCAAGCGACAGGTAGTCAATGACCGTATTCGAGGGATTATGTTTTCAAGAGAGGAAACTCAGTGAATATTTCGGTATCTCCAATGCGACGGCTAGCCACTTGTGGCCGGTATCGACAAGAAACGACACAGGGTTGCTCAAGTATGCTTAAAGAGAAAACTGAAATGAACCATGATTCTAATCAGTTCGATACGACGCATTCGCTGGACGAGTCGTCTAACTCGTCAAATTGCTGCCTCGCCACCATTGCGAGGCAGCGATTGCATTCAAGTAGGTATGCCTTGCTCAAATTAGTTCAGTGCGAGCAAAAAAACGGCGTTATTGTAATTCGAGGGACTGTTTCGAGCTATTTTCTGAAGCAAATCGCTCAGGAACAGCTTCGTTCGATACAGGGTATGACTCATATTGTCAACGAGCTTGTAGTGCAGAAGGAGTTATAGCAACAGTCTGCATTCATGATAATACGGTAAAACAGTCTTTCTACCGGGTGAATTGATAGATGAATAAAATAAATCGACCAGCTGTTGCTTACTTTTCGATGGAGATTGCGCTTCACCCAGACATACCGACATACAGTGGCGGTCTTGGAATGCTGGCAGGCGATACGCTCCGAGCCGCTGCTGATCTCGGCATCTCAATGATCGCCGTTACGCTGATGCATCGCCAGGGGTACTTTTCACAGAGCTTAGATGCGTCCGGGTGGCAGCATGAAGATCCAATTCCATGGAATATTGAGCGATATTGTCACGAGCTACCAATACGAACCGACGTGACCATCGAAGGTCGTTACGTGCAACTGCGCGCCTGGAAGTACGAGGTGACCGGATGCGGCAGACATGTGATTCCGGTTCTCTTGCTGGATACTGATTTGGATGAAAACTCGGACTGGGATCGTACCTTGACTAACAATCTTTATGGTGGCGACAGTCATTACCGACTTTGCCAAGAAGTCGTGCTGGGAGTAGGTGGCGTACGTGTGTTACGTGCGCTCGGCTACAATGATGTCGCACGTTTTCATATGAACGAAGGGCACGCGGCCCTGCTGGGGCTTGAATTACTCGATGAAAGCGCAAAATCGTCTGATCGTAGCCCTTTAACACCGAAGATGTGCAAACGGTTCGCCGTAGCTGCATTTTCACGACTCATACTCCGGTTCCTGCGGGGCATGACAGGTTCCCAATTGATCAAGTCCAGCGTACGCTTTCTCGATCTGATCTCTTTGATAATCACGAAGTGTTTTGCTGTGCCGGCGAATTGAACATGACCTATCTTGCACTCAATCTCAGCCATTATGTCAACGGCGTCGCGAAGAAGCACGGCGAGGTTTCAAGAAAACTGCTTGTGCCACGTGACACTGACCATCACTACACGATCGACCATATCACTAATGGAATCCATTTAGAAACGTGGGCCGCACCTTCATTCGCAAAGCTTTTTGATCGCTTTCTGCCAGGTTGGCGCGCAGACAATGCCAGCCTTCGTGGTGCGCTGTCGATTCCGGCTACTGAATTTTGGGAGGCGCATCAAACAGCCAAGCAGGATCTCATTGATGAGATCAATGTACGTACAGAAGCCTCTTTCGATGCCGAAATCTTCACGCTCGGTTTTGCGCGTCGTGCTACGGCCTACAAAAGAGCGAATTTGTTGCTGCAGAATCGGGTTCGACTGAAGAGTTTAGCGGAGCAGGCAGGGAATTTGCAAATTGTTTTTGCTGGGAAAGCCCACCCACAAGATGAGCAGGGTAAGCAATTGATTCAAGAGATCGTCCGGCTGAAGGACACGATGCTTCCCGAAGTGAAGATTGTATACATGGAAAATTATGATTGGGACTTGGCACGGTTCATCACCTCTGGCGTCGACGTCTGGCTCAATACGCCACAGCCACCGTTGGAAGCTTCGGGTACCAGTGGTATGAAAGCAGCCCTGAATGGTGTCCCAAGCCTAAGTATACTTGACGGATGGTGGCTTGAGGATCGTATTGAAGACGTAACTGGTTGGGCTATTGGTGATGCCAAATCCTCAGATATGGGAGAGGCCGATTGCTCCGATCAAGATGCAGAATTACTTTATGAAAAGCTCCAAAATATCGTGTTACCGCGGTATTATGAACAAAGAGACTCTTGGTTGAGAATTATGTCTCATGCGATTGCATTGAATGCATCCTACTTCAACACACAGCGAATGATACAGCAATACGTCTTGAAGGCTTACTACGAGTAGAAATTATCTGGACTATCCATGGTTGATTGCCAGCTTAACCTTATTGTGTATCAATTTTTATGGGTTGAGTTGGGTGAAGAATCGGTGTCAGAGAAGTATCAACGCTGGAATCAGAAATTGTTACTAACACGAATCTGAAAGGAAATAGTCATGACAAAAACTGGTACTTTGATCCAAACGATTCTAGTTTTCACCAAAACTCGTCGACGTATTTTAGTCTCCGTTTTGATACTAACTTTCATATTTGCGATAACGCAAGTTCCGTTTGCCATGTCACTAGATACAGCACCTTCCACTGGGAGTGTCGATGTTCGATACTTCCAAAAGAAGTTGGAACTTGCTAAGCATGACTTGCAGAGGGCGGTGAAAGCCAATCAACGAGTTCCTAATCTGACTTCAAAGCTGATGATGATTCGGTTGCAGAATCAGGTCGACTATACGGAAACGCTGCTCAAACGCGCAATGACTAAAACAGACCATGACTTGCATACTACCCATCTTCAAAACGTGAAGAATGATGTGACACTTGCAGAACAGCAATTGGTGTGGGCCAAAGACGTCAACCAACGCCAAGCCGGACTTGTAAGTGATGACGAGGTACAACGTCTGCAACTTTCGGTAGACCTCGCTCGATTGGCTTTGGAGCGAGCAAAGCAACCCAAGATCAAAGCGGATCCTCTACATCACCTGCAGTGGCAAATTGATCGTTTGCGATCAGAACTGCTTAATCTTCAAGTTGAATTCGAGCGAGTTCGGTAGGGACACTAAAAAAGGATTGCCAATGTTACACAGCACTATTCAAGCAATCTGCCGACATTGCGGAACTTCAGTCGTGAATGTTTTTGACTCAAGTGCCTCAATTAGGGGGCCGGAATGGGAAACGTCTGAAGGAACACCCTCTCCCCTTGGCGTTACATGGTTAGAGTCAGAGCAGGCATATAACTTTGCAATTGATACTGTTAACGCCTCAAAAGTTACTCTGCTGTTGTACCTAGGAAATGAATTACGTGTTCCATGTTACTCACTTCAGCTTGATCCATTCAAAAACAAGTCTGGACCAGTCTGGCATTGTCGCGTGCCCATCTCAGAAGCTGGCGATGCGGTATACTATGCATACCAAATTGACGGACCGGCGGCCAAAGTGACCGACACATGGCATGCGTTTGATCCCGAGAAGGTATTGCTCGATCCCTACGCACGAAGCGTCTTCTTCCCGGCGAAATTCAAGCGTGATGCGGCCAGGCTTCCCGGACCCAATGGAGGTTCTGCACCGCTGGGCCGTCTTGACGTTTGCCGATGTCCGTTTGATTGGGGAAATGAACAACGGCTACGTCATGGAACCGATTTAGTGATCTATGAAATGCATGTTCGTGGCTTCACACAACATCCAAGCTCCGGCATAACTGATGACGCTCGGGGAACCTTTGCAGGAGTCATCGAGAAAATCCCCTATCTTAAAGAGCTTGGGATAACCGCCATCGAATTGATGCCGGTTTTTCAATTCGACCCATCAGATGAAAACTATTGGGGCTACATGCCCCTGAATTTCTTCTCACCTCACCATGAATATTCAACGAACCAATCTTCATGCGAGCAGCACAGCCAGTTTCGTGAGATGGTCCGTGAGTTACATAAGGCTGGAATTGAAGTGATTCTGGATGTGGTCTATAACCATACTTGCGAGGGAGACGATCAAGGACCAACTTACAGTTATCGCGGAATTGACAACGCAACTTACTATATTGCATCGGCTAACTTGAAATCACCCTATGCAAATTTTAGTGGCACAGGCAATACTTTAAACACATCATCTCCTACGGTCCGTCGTTTGATCGTGGATAGCTTGCGCTATTGGGCAAAGGAGATGCATGTCGATGGTTTTCGATTTGATCTGGCCTCAGTATTTTCACGAACATCGGATGGAAGTATCGATTTAAGTCAACCACCTCTTTTTGACCAGATCGCCGGCGATCCGGATTTAGCCAACGTTCGCTTAATCGCTGAACCATGGGATGCTTCGGGTTTGTATCAACTTGGCGCATCCTTTCCAGGGCGTACCTGGATGCAGTGGAATGCTCGGTTTCGTGATACAGCGCAGCAGTTTATACGAGGAGATTGTGGACTGGTTCCCGATCTGATGACGCGTTTATATGGAAGTAGCGACTTATTTCCTGATGATACAGTCCATGCATTTCGTCCCTTTCAAAGTGTGAACTATGTTGCATCGCATGATGGTTTTACGATGTATGACCTCGTTTCGTATAATCATAAACACAACCATGTAAACAGCCAAAACAATCACGATGGGCCGAATGAGTTTAGCTGGAATAGCGGCTGGGAAGGC